>JAWXAV010000048.1:0-5929 GCA_034439695.1 Bythopirellula sp.
CGTGCTCGATACGAAGACCATTGACGCCGAGCAGAAGTCCGCGTGATATTGTGAACGTCGGTGGAACCGGCTTTTCAACTAACGGAGGGACATTCTCCGTGTTCGTCCCAAGAAGGCATCGTGGAGTTTTTGTGGGCAGTTCTTTTAAGCCTGCAAGCATGTCAGCAAGCTTGTAGGAATGCCGACCGACTTACCTCAATGAAGGCAAGCTTTCTTGTCGCGATGCTTCGATACTTACGGGCAAGCTGTCAGACAAGCAGGGATGTCAGGCAGGAAGAAAGTATCCCTGCAAAAAAACATGCTTGTCAGTCGGGATGCTTTCGCGCTAGGGTTGAAAGCATGATGATCGTTTGCGCAAATTCCAAAGGCGGCGTGGGTAAGAGCACCCTCGCAACGCACCTCGCCGTGTGGCTATTCGACCAAGGGTTTCAAACGGCGTTGCTCGACACGGACAAACAGCGTTCCAGTTCGGAGTGGATCGCCGAGGTAGAGCCCAATATCACCGTTCGAGTCGCAGATACGCCTGAAGAATGCCTTTGCAACGCCCAAGAATTAATTTCAAGCCACGATTTTGTGGTAGGGGATGCTCCGGGAGGGCTTGAAGACTTGAGTCGCACATTGCTCATCCTCGCCGATCTGGCAGTTTTCCCAATTTCGCCCTCAATTCTCGATGTACGGTCAGTCGCAGGAGCTACTCAAGTGCTCCGGTATGCCCAAGGGATTAACGGGGGCAAACCGGATGGACGTCTTGTGCTCAACAAGATGAAGACCCGCGACACGATCAGTCATGAGCTTCGGGAAGGGGCATCAAAGCTTGGACTTCAGGTTGCACAGCACATTATTCGCGATCTTCAGGCGTACCGGGACGCCGCGCAACAGGGGACAGTGGTCGGAAGATTTGGTCGCAAAGGTGCGCAGGCGGCAGCCGACATGGACGCACTGTTTAGCGAGTTAGTTGGCGATGTCGTGACAAACAAACAACAAGCAGGGAGGCAAAAGGTTGAAAATGGCTGAGAGAAGATCACTTGGAGAAGCAATGGATATGACGCCGGAGAAGTTGGCGTTCATCCAAGGGCAATCAAAAACCGCACATTCATCGACGATTGCAACAACGGCAAAAGCAGAAGAGAAGACTATCGAGGTCGCAGTGTCGCCAAAGGAGCCCCAAGTGTTGAGTGAACCTGCGCCTGCAAGGACTCGACGTACAGTGAGACGTTCCGGTCAAGAAACCCCCGGTGCGAGCGAAGTACTCGATCAGGTGCTTGTTCCGGTAACCATCCGTCTTCCGCACCGCACTGCTCAGGCACTCAGGCGGGCGTATCTGGAGCAGCGGCTCAAGCATGCCAAGCCTGACACTCAGCAGGACATTGTCGAGGAGGCTCTTAGTGATTGGCTTTCTCGGCAGGGGTTTTTGGAATAGCCCTCATAATCAGGCTTTTGAGCGCTTATGTTTGCGGTGAAGTCAAAAGAACGTTTGCTTTTGCTCTTAGATAATTGCATAATACCTCAAATTATTTGAGCGTTCATGCACATGCAATATCGTCCAACCAAAGCCGCACTTCGGGAATTGACCGCTCTGGCTCAGAGCCAGGCTGGCTATTTCACCGCCAAGCAGGCTGCCGAACTTGGTTATCTGTCGCAGCATCTCGACTACCACCTGCAACGAAAAAACTTCGAGCGGGCCGGCCACGGATTCTATCGCCTGCCGGAAATTCCAGCGAGCGAATACGACGATCTGGTAAAGCTGTCATTTTGGAGTCGTGACAGCAATGACCGTCCGCAATCGGTGGCCTCACATCAAACTGCACTCGCCGCACACGAACTTTCCGATCTGCTGCCGACAAAAATCCACCTCACCGTCCCGATGACGTTTCGCAAAGCGGCAGGCAAAGGAGTTGTGCTTCATCGGGCAATTCTAGTTCCACCAGAAATCGAAGAACGCCAAGGATACTCCGTCACCACGCCGCTTCGCACGCTCGTCGATGTCGCTGCCGACAAAACAATTGCTGATGAGCACCTGAAGAAAGCCATCCGGCAGGCGATCGATCGTGGGCTGGTTCGCAAATCTCAACTTGCCACAGCAGCCAAGGCATCGCCCGATCTAAGCCGCCTTTCCCGAATGATCTCTGCCATGCGATAATTCCGCCATGGGGAAATCGTACAAGTCTGCTGCTGCATTTCGCGCGTCGATTGAAGAGCGGCTAAAGACTCTCCACACCGAATCGGGATTGCCCCTGAATTCATTGCGTCTGAAAGTTGTGATCGAGCGGCTGCTGGCCCGCTTGTTTCATACGGCGGATCCGCCGTGGCTTCTCAAGGGAGGCTACGCCATGGAACTGCGTTATCGGCCCCGAGCCAGGACAACGAAGGACATAGACTTATTGGTCAAAACAATCGCCGCAGTTTTGAGTGAACGTCTCCGCCAAGTTCGCGAAGAATTGCAGACCGCTGCTGATCACGATCACGGAGACTATTTCGTGTTCCAGATTGGTGAGCCGAGTTCCGAACTACAGGGCGCTCCGGATGGGGGGGCACGTTTTCCGGTCAATGCACTGCTTGCTGGGCGCAGCTTTGCAAAGTTTCATCTCGACGTTGGATTTGGCGACCCTGTGCTGTCCGATCCAGAAGAATTGGTGGGGCAGGATTATCTTGGCTTTGCAGGAATTCCTCCGGCACGCGCTTCAGCGATTCCCAGATCACAGCAGTTCGCCGAGAAAGTTCACGCTTACACGCGACCATGGACCGATCGGCCGAACACTCGGGTCAAAGACTTGGTTGACCTCGTGCTGTTCCTCACACTCGATGCCCAGTCCGTGGATGACGTTCGCCGTGCGGTACAGAGCACATTTGATTTGCGGGCGACTCACACAATTCCTAAATCACTGGCTGAGCCGCCTGAGAACTGGCGAGCAGTCTACGATGAAATGGCCAAAGAAGCGCAACTTGTTCCCGCCGACATGGACGCTGGATTTCGAGTGCTGGCTCAATTCTGGATTGAAATAGGCCGTTAAACAGCTGTCTTACATGGGTCAAAAACCTGCCGGGAACAAACCTTTGTCGACTCATGTCGGTTCGACATGGGGTACGAATGCAGATGAATGCAGGCAGAAGAGTGCCTTAGCCTTGATCGCATTTTTAATGCCTCAAGTTTCGGTTGGTACTTCGTTTAGCCGTCGTACAGGCGTATCCAGTAAGAGCGTACTGAAATATAACCTCAGTCGCGCAGATAAGTGATGACCTTATATATGCCTGGCGTTCTGTGTCCGTTCCGCCAACCTTTCAATTACCCACAAGTTCTTTGCTGATTTCCACTCCCAAGTGGATGTCCGTTAGCCTCGATAGTCCGCGCCACAGGACAGTATTTCCCGGCGGGCCGTCGTTCTTGCGGTTGAGATAGCCGCCAAGTTTGGCGATGGTTAGAAGGTAGTGCGCCACGTTCGTGAGAGGCGTCTGTTTGGAATTGCCTCCAAGATGGTTCAAGATGGCAATTTCGGTCTCGGTGAACACCGCGTCTACTGGCGTCTTTGGGTTGGTTCGATGGACCATAGTCAGCCAGAAGACTCGCCAGGCGATGATGCAGTAGACGGCGATCAGGTTGGTCAGCCGCTCGGCGGTGCGGAGCTTGGCGTCTTCGGCGCGGCAGCCCGATTTGAGAATCTTGTGAAAAGTTTCAATCTTCCACCTCTGCGAGTACCATTGGACCTTTTCGATGGCTGACTCCAAGTCCTCCACCGGCAGGTCGGTGAGCAATTTCCAGCTAATGGGCTTGCGACCCTTCGGCTTGCCACGCTCCCAGGCATGAATTATCGTCAGCGTGAGCGGTGAATACTTTTTATGTTTACCGATGGGCGGATGCACCGTCATCTGGCTATACCGCAGCTGTATTGTGACCTCGATCGGTCGCCGCTTGGTATCGAGCACTTCTATCTGGTGTGTGCCTTGGATCGGCTCACGCTTCATCTTCTTGGCAATCGTGGTGTTGCCCGTGCCGGCCAGCCGATCGACGCAGGTTCGCACGAGAAAATGGGTGTATTTCTCTTCGGCCAAGCAGAACAGTTCGTAGATGTCGCTTTCGCGATCCCCAATGTGAATGCAGCGGTCGGGATTCACGAGCTGCGTCGACTGCTCGAGATTCTCCAGCCAGCGAATGCTCTCTTTCTGCTCGATGGGAATCCGCGTGGTGTTCACCGAGTGCTTGCCGCCCGCTTTGCCACCCTTGAGCGAGTTGGTCCCCTTGAACTTCTTACGCGTCCAGAACTTCACTGCGGTCAGCCCCAATGGTTTGCCTGTGGTAGTGACCGCCAGGCTCGAATGCATCAGCAGTCCGCACTTGGTGATCGGCTGCTGTCCGATTCGACAACTGGGAAGCTTCCGAGTCTTCCCAATCGTTTCAGGCCGTTCGCGCTGAAAGCTGAACTCGGTCGTGTCGTGTAGGATGAGGATCGGCCCCTTGGCCGTTGCCATGCGCGCCTTCGTTGCCGCGAAGTGCCCGGCCAGCAGGATGCTTTCATCGACCCGGGAGTTATCGAAGAATCGATACGCCGCCTTCGTCGCGGCCCAGTCCTGACAGGCCGTTGGCAACGCCGCACCAATCTTCTCGCTCAATTGGCCGAGTAGCTTGCCGAAACGCGTCTTTAATCGTTGATCGGGAAACTCACACCCTTCGATCTCTCGTTCGACCCAGCCCTCCATGGCCACGGTCCTCCACTACGACTAACGTCAGCAAGAATCGCTCCCACCCGCGAATCAAATTAACCTCGACACAGCATCAAGCATACGGCAATACTTGTGGGTAATTGAAAGGTTGCCGGAACGGACACGGCGTTCTAACTATTCTCTGTTTGACGATAAGATTAAAGTCTTGCTGGCCTGCTACTGGTTGAGGCCCTTGTCCTGCCTCAGTCGGAACTGGAGTTTTCCTGTGTGGTTGTTAGCATAACGCCAAGCGGAGGAGGATTCCATGAACAATCAGCTTCAAAGGAGCTGTGCAAACATTGGAAGCGTTTCAACCGCTCATTGCAACGCAAGGCGATCGTGACTGGACACACCGACTTCATCTCTATCACAAGTTGCTCGACGCCGTGGCCACTCATCGCGTCGCCGACCGACCGGACCGCTTTGAACCACGACAAAGAAAACGCAGGCAAAAGAAGTACGATCGAATGATGAAACCCAGAAACGAACTCAAACGTGAAATGCTGAAACGATTTAAGTAAATCTACGTGCCATTCGAGGGCGTGTTATGTGTTCCTGCCTTGAATCACCGAGGTCAGGATTGGGGTGGAAAAAGTGGAAAAAACCGTTATCCTTGGACGTAGAAAACGCTAGTTTTCTAGGGATTTCATACAGGGTTCGTTTCTCTTTAACAGGACGTTATCGGAGCACGGCAGTGGACTGGGCGTTCATCGGTGCGTCGTCGAATGGGTCTTCAGTTGGTTGTTCAAATTCCGTCGCCTTCGGGTACGTTACGAGAAACGAGATGATATGCGTACCGCCTTTCTCACCATCGGTTGCCTGCTCATCTGCTGGAACCGAGTGAAAGGGTTTTGTTAGAGTCCCTTATTTTAGCCACTCATCTCGATTTTCAGCGACAAAGACATCATCGTTAAGATGAGGGTAAGCAGCATATACTCTGTCGATTTGCTCGAATTGTCCACCGCCAAGAGTTGCAGAACGGTTTAGACACCAAATTCCCTGTAACAGACCTTGTCGCCTTAAAACCTCATGAAGCCCCGCGATTGCACCTTGGAACTGATTAGCAGCATCAAAAAACGCTGCGTTCGCGTCGGTAACTTCATTGGCTAATCGCAAAGTTTCGTGCGGGATCGGCTCAGAGAATGTCCCTCCGTTAGTTGAAAAGCCGGTTCCACCGACGTTCACAATATCACGCGGACTTCTGCTCGGCGTCAATGGTCTTCGTATCGAGCAC
>JAWXAV010000049.1:0-19143 GCA_034439695.1 Bythopirellula sp.
CATCGAAGGACGTCCACCGCCGCCGCCGCCACCCATGGCTCGACCGCCACCACCACCGCCGCCGCCACGGCCACCGCGGGCCCACAACTCACTCGAACCCCACATCGCAACAGCCAAAGCTGCCACTGCGAACAACGTGTATTTTTTCATCACTGCACCTTTGTGTTTGCTAGTTTTCGGTTTCGGCTGCGGATTCTTCCGCGGCGCGGACGATCATCACTTCCTCGACGTTCGGCAGAAGCTCGCCGTCCGCTTGGCGATTGATGGATTGCCATGTGTAAGAGTCGTCGTCGATCTTTTTGAGCACATTGGTTGCCGAAGTTTTGCGACCGTCCGACAGCGTGCCGGTGGCTTCGATCGTCCAAGTGTCACCCTTGGCGGTCCAGATACCGTCGCCAAAGCCGCCGCTGGAATCAAACACCCACGAGCGAATTTGCTGCGTCGCGGGATCCCAACCGACCACTTGCATCCCCGACATCTCCACGCCATCGCGCGAGATCACGGCAAACGACCGCGTCATGAAGTTCTTGTTCTTGGTCCATTCGCAATCGGTTTGGACCGTGGCAGTTTCGTCGGCGTCGATCCACGAACCAATCATCCAGTCGAGTGATTTGAGGTGCTCGTAATTGCTTGGTGGCGGCAGGGGGATTGCTTCTTCCGACACGCGGTCGAGCAGCCACTCGCCATCCCGTTTGACTTGCACGGCCGTGTAGTTCGTTTCCTCGGTTTCATGCTCGGAATAGCTAACGACGGCAGTTCCTTTTTCAATGGCTACATTGGGAGAGACGAATTCGATGGAATCAATCGTTACCACCAACTTGGCGTCTTCCTGGCCTGCCAGGATGTAATCGAAAAGTTCCTCGATCGCTTCGCGACCGACGACCCCCTCACCGGTGCGGGGGTCCATATAAACCGCCTCGGGAGACCACATCGACGACATCGTCTGGGTATCACGACGGTTATAGGACTCGACGTATTTTTCCGCATTGGCACGAATTATTGCCTCGTCATCCACCGGCGCGGCAGCTTCCGAGGTGGCCTCAACTACGGCAGGTGTTTCCGCGGGAGGTGACGCCGTGGTCTGCGCTTGCAGCGCGAGGGAGTTCCAGTCAGCGCAGACTGCAAGTGTCAGCATGCAGCAGAGAATTCTCATGGTTAGTTCCTTTGGTGACGAAAAAGCTCGGCACGTGATGATTGAAAAGACGAAATGGCGCGAGCATTTACCGTGTCCCCCTCGTAGCGCTGATTCTATCGCTGCCCGCTGGAGATTACTAGCGTTCGCGATTTCAAAGCATGAAAACAAAATTGAATTTCACAGCCGTGGCTGCGAATAATCGCTAGCCTTCATCGGGAACTTCGCCCTCGGCGATGGCGTAGGCCGTGGCGTGGCTGCGGCAGTGGGAGATGCTGATGTGCATCGTGCGGATGCCGGTCTTCTCGAAAACTTCACGAGCACCACCGCAGAGCGCGATGATGGGTGCCCCGCCATGTTTGTGACGCACTTCGATATCGCGCCAACTGATCCCCTTTCGCCAGCCCGTGCCGAGGGCCTTGAGCACGGCTTCCTTGGCGGCCCAGCGGCCCGCGTAATGCTGCGTTGATGATTTCTTGGTCGAGCAGTATTCGATCTCGTGCTCGGTGTAAACACGCCGAATGAACAACTCGCCATGCCGGTCGATCATCTGCGCGATCCGCAAACACTCGATGATGTCGGTGCCGATGCCGATGATTTGTAGGGACATAGAAACTCGATTCTAAACCGCTAATTGACGCTGATTGTCGCTAATGAATTATATCAATGAGCGATTATTAGCGAACATTAGCGGTTTAGTATTAATAATGCTTCAGGAATTTTAACTGGTGATCTTATTTCAAACGGTCTGCTTGTCGGGCGGGATTGTCCATGGCTCGCGACTCCGGTACCCCGCAGGGGTTAGATATTTTAGCCCAGGGTTGGTCGCTCCTGGCGACTACCCTGGGTAGGTATCCCGCACCCAGCCAACCCTGAAAGGGTTGTATCAGTTGAGGCAACCCTTTCAGGGTTGGCAATTGTCTGGCTATCGCAACCCAGGGTAGTCGCTAAAGCGACCAGCCCTGGGCTGAATGATAAAACCCCTGCGGGGTAAGGAAATTCGTTCGCCACGCTCTCCTGTTGCTGTATGCTTAATCCAATATAATTCCCGAAGAACCGTCTTAATAACCCTTCAAACCGCAAGCATTTTGTGCGCGGGCGAGCACTTCGGCGGCTTTCTTACGTGCTTTCTGGGCGCCGGCGGCGAGGATGTCGCGGACCTCGTCGGGACGTTTTTCCCAATCGGTCCGCCGCGCGCGGGCTTCGGCGAAAAAAACTTCCGCCGCCTCGGCCAGTTTCTTTTTCACGTCGCCGTAGCCGAAGCCGCCGCGACGATACATCGCCGCCATTTCTTCGCATTCGGCGCCGCCTGCCACGAGCGAATACAACAGGAACAGCACGTCGCTCGCCGGGTCTTTGGGGTCTTCCATGGGACGCGAGTCGGTCGCGATCCGCATGATCTGTTTCTTTTGTGCCTTAGCGTCTTCAAACACGGCGAGCGTGTTGTTGTAACTTTTCGACATCTTCTCGCCGTCGGTCCCCGGCACGCGGGCCGAGCTGTCGAGCACCTTGGCCTTCGGCAAGACAAAAACTTCGCCGAACTGATGGTTGAAACTCCCAGCCAGGTCGCGGCAAACTTCGATGTGTTGAACCTGATCTTCCCCCACCGGTACGGTGTCGCTGTCGTAAGCCAGAATGTCGGCGGCTTGTAGCACCGGATAGGTGAACAGCCCCGCGTCGGCGGTCAGTCCTTTGGCCTTCTTGTCTTTGTAGGCATGGCAACGTTCGAGGAGCCCCATCGGCGTGCCGGTGAGCAGAATCCAACAGAGCTCGCTCACTTCGGGCACGTCGGATTGAATGAACAGCACCGCCTTATTGGGATCAAGCCCTAGCGCCAACAAATCGAGCGCTGCATCGAGCGAGTATTGTTTGAGCAGCGCCGGGTCGCGGACCGTGGTGAGCGCGTGCAAGTTGGCAATGAAGTAATACGCCTGCTCGGCATCTTGCAGGGCGATGTACTGCACAATCGCGCCAAAGTAGTTGCCCCAATGAGGCCGGCCGGTCGGTTGGATTCCGCTGAGAACGCGCATGGAGAATGTCAGTGGTTGGTGGTCAGTGGTTAGTTGTTTGCGTTGAGCGTGCCGACGACTTCACGAATACTTCTGGCACCGAGTTCTGCCAGCGCCATGGGTAGCGCATCGAGCACTTGCAGGGACGCTGTTGGATTGTAGAAGTTCACGGTCCCCAGTTGAACCGCTGTTGCTCCGGCGACCAGGAATTCCATCACGTCGTCGCAGGTGGCGATCCCGCCGATGCCGATGATTGGCGTGTTGACTGCCTGAGCCGCCTGATAAACGGCCCGCAAGGCGATCGGTTTGATCGCAGGGCCGCTGAGTCCGCCGATGATATTGCCCAGCAGCGGTCGGCGATTTCGCCAATTGATTGCCATGCCTTGGCAAGTGTTAATGAGCGAAATCGCGTCGGCCCCACCTGCCGCGGCGGCTTTCGCCATGTCGGCAATGCTCGTGACATTCGGCGTCAACTTGGCGATGATCGGATGCACGCAATTCGCGCGACAGGCAGCGACCACGCGCTCGCACATCGCCGCGTCGGTGCCGAAATCGACCCCGCCACTCACATTGGGGCACGAGATGTTGAGTTCGACCGCCGCGAGGGATTCGTGCGCCGACAATTGCGCGGCCATCTCGACGAATTCTTCGTGCGTGCGGCCGGCGATGCTGACGATGATCGCGGTTCGCTGTTGGGCGAGATAAGGCAAATGGTGCGCGACAAATGCATCAATGCCGTCGTTATCGAGGCCAATGGAATTGAGCATCCCCGCAGGAGTTTCAATGGTCCGCCAGGGGGCATTCCCCTTGCGCAGCTCCTTGGTGATAGTCTTGGGGACGATGCCGCCGAGTCGCGCCAGATCAATCAAACCTTCCATCTCACGGGCGTAGCCAAAAGTGCCCGAGGCGACGAGAATCGGATTCGCGAGTTTCAAGCGGCCCAACTCAACGCGCAAATCGATGTTCACGGCAGCGGGTGTGTGGGGCAAAGCGGCGGAAGATACTGGCATGAATTCTGTCGAGTGTGTGACATGGCAAGATTTTCACTCCTGCCAATGTACACGCGACGCGGGGTGATCGACAACTTACCGCCCCAGGCACGTCCGGTTGTGCGCGAACCGGTAGCGCAGCCTAGTTCCCACGATTTTCGTGGACCGACTAAGCCAAATTAGATAATGCCGCCGTGAACGCTGTGTGGCGCTAAGTGCGACGGTTGATCCAAGAACCAGATGCGTTCCCACTCATTCAAGAGAGAACGCAGGTTTTCGGATGTAAAAATCAACTGTTGGGCACGCCGTGCCGGGTCCGCCGAGTAAATCGGCAGCAGGCAGCCGGTATTCCCGGCCAGCGCGCAGACAGTCGCCAGTGTTAAGAGCCATTGACGCATTGGCGCAGCTCCTCCTTGAGCCTCGAAGCCACTCCGCGGCGCACGCAGCCGAGCAGCTTCTTCAATTTGGCATACCGCCCGCGCATTCATGTGCGCGAGTTCTTTGCCGTTCCCGCAAAAAAAGTTTGAAAAGCCCGAAATCCATTGAAAAGCATGTGACGTTCACTCTCCGTCAGCAGCCGTCGCCGGGGACGATACCCGGCAATAACCGCGAAAGAGTGGCCGTCTGGTAGAAAAGTCGTGGGAGAATAGCGAGCGGCTCGTGCCGCGCCGAGAGCAGATTGGCGCGCCGCTGGTGATTTGTGTGATTGTGCTATCGCGAACGAGAACGTCGCGAGGCAATTGCCAGTTGTCGGCAATCTTTTTGCTGTCTGCTATTCGTAACTTGCCTATTACTCGTAAGTTGTTGGGGGGGCATGGTTTTCGTGAGGAACCGCCGCCGGTTCGACGACTGCTCGGTGGGCTGCTTCAGCGGCGGCGTTGGCCATCCGTTCGAGCTCGTGGACCCGCTCTTCCATTTCCTTGCCCGGCTTGAAAGTCACCACAAACTTTTCGGGGACAAAGACTTTCTCGCCGGTGCGGGGGTTACGTGCCTTGCGAGCAGCCCGCCGCTTGACCTCAAACACGCCGAAGTTTCGCAGTTCGATCCGCTTCTCTTCGACAAGCGTTTCGACAATAGCGTCGAAGGTCTTCTGGACGATTTCCTTCGTCTTCAATTGCGTGAGACCGATTTCCTCTGAAATGGTCTTAACAATCTCTTTTTTGGTCACGACGAGGTCCCCTGTTCGGTGTCCTGGTGAGACGACCAGTGATAGCCGACTCAGCGCTTTCGCCAGATGAGTTAAGTTGGACAAGAGAAATTTGCCCGCTTGTTCCAAGTGTAATTGGCGCAAGAGTTAGTGTCAAGGTAATCGCAAACCGCCAAACAACTTACGGCGCTTCGCGTACCCTCGGAAAAGGCCTTGAAACCCCTGGGGAACACACCAAATTGTCAAAGAACAGGTCGCCATGCCGGCAGAGCAAATTCCCCTCAATCACCCAGTTCGCCCAATTCGAGCGGCTGTGATTGTACAGAGCTTGCCTGTGCCAAATATCGGCATGTTAGCCGGCAAACTTGAACTAACCGCTACAGATTGCCAGATTGCCCGTAATGTCATTCCCGCGCAGGCGGGAACCCAGTTTTGAGTTTTCCAACTGGGTTCCCGCCTGCGCGGGAATGACGAACTCACACATTAAAAATCGCGGCTTGCTCTTGGATGTGGGAAAGCTGGTAGAGCTTTCCCTTGCCACTGCCGGGACAGGATTCGCAGGTTTCCGCCCAGGTTTCGGGGCTGCGAAGATTGGAGTTCCAGAAAGGCCAAGTGCGGCATTGGCGAGGGCGTTGTTCGTACACCGTGCATTTGCGCGATTTGTTGTCGAAGAACACGCAATCGCCGTTCTTATACTCCACAAGACTCCGCCGCACACCAATTTGGCGGACGTATTTTTTCTCAAAGGCTTTGGATTCCATCCCCAACCTCTCGGCCAGCGCGTCGATCTCGGCCTGATTGACCCACACATAGCCGGGTGCTCCGGTGCAGCAATCGCCGCAACCGGTGCATTTGAATTTCAAGCCGTCCTTGTACCAAGGCTCGGCAGGGGGTGTTTCTTTTTTGGTGGTCTTGGCCATGATAAATCGTCCGGGAACAAGTGAAACTAACTCGGGACGTGGGCCGCTGCCTGTGCAATCGCCACGAGTGCAAAATCAATCTCTTCGGCTGTCGTAGACCAGCCCGGACTTAACCGAATCGTGCCGCCGCCTGAAAGTGTACCAAGCGCCGCATGCATGCGAGGAGCACAATGCAACCCGGCTCGACTTTCGACGCCTGTCGACATGTCGAGCATCGTCGCGAACTCTTGGGGATCATAACCTTTCACCGTGAAGCTGACCACACTCGTGCGCGATTTTGTGGTGTGCGGTCCATGGATTGTCACTCCTTGGATCGCGTCGAGGCCGTTTAATAATCGTGAGGCAAGCAGCTGGTGATGCTCCTGCAGTTTGCGTACCCGCAGTTCGTGAAAATCGACCACCGACGCAGCTAGACCAACGAGACCGGGGACATTAAGATTCCCCGCTTCGAATTTGTGGGGTAACTCGTTGGGCTGCGTGTCGTTTTCGCTTGAGGTTCCGGTGCCGCCGTACCGAAACGGTCTCATTTCGCCGCCCACCCGATCCGACAAACACAACACTCCTGTTCCCAAGGGACCGAGCAAACCTTTGTGGCCTGGCGCGGCGATCACGTCGGCTTGGCAACCGGCCAGCGTGAGTGGCACCTCACCCAAAGTTTGCGCGGCATCAACAAGAAAGAATGCACCGTGATCCCGAACAATTTCACCGATCTCGGCAATCGGTTGAATCGCGCCGGTCACATTTGAGCCATGCACAACCGCCACCAAGCGCGTGTTCGGTTGCAAGGCTCGCCGTACGTCGTCAGGCGAAACAAATCCCTCACCGTCACACGGCACGTAATTGATCGAGACATCGGCTGTATCGCTCAAGAACTTCAATGGACGCAGCACGGAATTGTGTTCGCACACGGTTGTCACGACATGATCGCCGGGACGTACAAGGCCTAAGATCGCAGTATTGAGAGAGTCCGTGCCACTATTGGTGAAAATCACTCGTTTAGGTTCGTCCATGCACAGCAAGTCGGACACTTCCCAACGAGTGCGGGCAACCAGACGCATGACTTCTTCAGCAGCGCGAGAACCGCTGCGGCCAGCCGGAGCGCCGATTTCGCGCTGATAACGATCCACGGCATCGTAAACCTTTAGCGGTTTCGGCCAACTCGTGGCTGCGTTGTCGAGATAAATGCGTTGCTGCATCTTAGCCACCGATCTGGTACATGGCTCGCGCCGGCTTCACGAAATCGGCTTCCCCCACGCCGTGGGCGGGTTGTTTGTTCCAGACGCAATCGCGGAGCAACGTGCGCAGCTCGTCATCGCTGCCGCCACCGCGCATGAGTTCGCGGGCGTCCCATTCCACGGTTGAGAACAAGCAGTTGCGCACTTGCCCTTCGGCGGTGAGTCGCAGGCGATTGCAGTCGCTACAGAAGGGGTGGCTCACGGGGTTGATAAAACCAATTGCCCCTCGGCCATCGGCGAAATGAAAATCGACGGCGGGCTGGCTCAGATCGGTCCGCTGGCTCGGCACAAGCGGGCAGAAGGCCGCTTCGAGCATTTGGCGAATTTCATCGCAGGTGAAAACTTGCTCGCGTTCCCAATGATTGTCGGCATCGAGCGGCATGAACTCGATGAACCGCAGTTCAAAACCATGCTCGCGGGCGAATTCGGCGAGCGGCACGATTTCTTGTTCCGTGAGTCCGCGAATCGCCACGGCGTTAAGGCGAATGTTTTCAAACCCCGCCTGTCGCGCGGCGAACAGGCCGTCGACCACGCGCTGCAAGCCGGTGCGCCGCGATATTTTTTGGAACGTCTCTTCGGAAAGTGCGTCGAGGCTCACATTTAAGCGCTGCAAACCGGCCGCCTTGAGCGCGGCGGCTTGTTCGGTGAGCAAAATGCCGTTGGTGGTGAGGGCCAAATCCGCGACGCCCGCAATCGCGGCGAGTCGCTCGACAAGCACCGGCAAATCGCTCCGCACGAGCGGTTCGCCCCCCGTGAGCCTCAATTCACGAATGCCCAGCGACACGCCGATTCGCACAAAGCGTTCGATCTCCTCGAACGTGAGCAACTCTTCGCGCGGACGAAACACGACATTCTCCGCCGGCATGCAATAAAAACAGCGGATGTTGCAGCGATCTGTCACGCTCACGCGTAGACTTGTATGCACGCGGCCCAAGCGATCCACCAAGGGACCACTGGTCGGTGCTTCACTGTTCGGATTGGCGGCGTTGGTGATCATGTTGTTAGCTTGTAGCATGGCCCCCTGGGCCGTGTCTTTAACAGTATCACTCACACGGGCCGGGGGACCATACTACATTTGGTGTGACATGAGGATGCACCCATTCCTTCGTGCCGTCGGCCCAATGTTCTTGCTTCCAAATCGGCACGCGCGCTTTGAGCGTATCGATCAACCATTCCCCCGCCTCAAACGCGGCTCGGCGATGGGCACTGGCGACCACAATCGCCACGCTGGCCTCGCCGAGTGGCACAAGCCCCAGGCGATGCACAATCAGACACTCCACCAAACCCCAACGCTCGCGGGCTTCGGCTTCGAGCGCGGCCAATTCTTTTTCGGCCATCTCCTTGTAAGCATCATAAGTGAGTTCGACTGTCTCACGCCCCGCGGTATGCTGCCGCGTGCAACCAAGAAAAAACAACACGGCCCCCGCGTCGGGCGATTGGGCGCGCCGAAGTAAGTCGTGCGAGTCGATGGGTTCGTGCGTGAGTTGAATCATTAGGAAAAAAACTTCAAATAGCCGTCGGCGCGAGCCGATGGTTGGCGATTCATGGAACCATCGGCTCGCGCCGACGGCTATACTTAGCCACCACTTACTGGTGGGATACAGGCGATTTCACCACCGCTGGGCAATAAATCTTCGTCGTTGGCGTAACGTGCATCGACGGCGAACATCGCGCGATTCACTAATTGTGCCAACTGCGGGTACTCGGTAATCAAGGCGGTACGCAGATCGACTATCGTGGCACGATCAACAACTTTCACCGTCACTTCCGAGGCACCCACCGCCTCGCGGGCCGCGGCGAACATTTTCACCGTCACTCTCATGTTACCACCAGGTCTTTGCCGGGGCTATTGATGAGCTGGCGTAGCTCAGGCATCAGTCCGTAGGCGAGCGCGACAATCTTCACCGGATGGATCGTCGGTTTCGAGGTGCTTTGCTCCATCTGCACCTTGCAAGTGCTGCACTCGGTCGACCCCGCGACGAAGCTGCCGGTGCGGACGGCGGTGATGAGTGGCAAACCTGCCCGTAAACTGCGGCGATAGTTTTCTTGCTGGAAGCCGTACATGCCCGCCATGCCGCTGCAACCTTTTTCTAGGCGTTCGACCTTGAGGCCGGGGATCAAGCGGAGCAAACTCTCGGCGGGGGTGCCGACTTCGAGGGCTTTGGTGTGGCAGGGCGTGTGATAACCGACCGAGGTATTCAGTTGCCCAAAATTAAGTTGCAATTTTCCGCGTTGATGCAGTCGCCACAAATAGTGACATGCCTCGAACGAATTTTCCGCGACCATCTCGGCATCGTGATCGCCCGGCAGGAGTTGTGGATACTCATGAGTGAGCGCGAGCACAGCCGAGGGCTCGGTCGACACAATGGTGTAACCTTGCCGCACCGCTTCGGCGAGAATGCCGACGTTATGCTCGGCAATCGAACGCGCTTGCCCCACGATGCCCCGCGCGATCAAGGGCATGGCCGCTTGCAGTTGGTTTTCGGGAACGTACACCGGGATGCCATTGTGTTCGAGCACCGCCAGAAACGCTTCGGCCAGTTGCTGGTCGCAATAGTTGGCATAGGTATCGACAAAGTACAGCACCTTCTCGACCGTGCTGCGCTCGGGGCGATTGAGGCGCTTTTGCGCGGCCTGCTGGACAAACGCCTTACGGCGAAACTTGGGCAACTTGCGATTACGGGGAATCCCGACCACTTTTTCGATCAGCCACCGTGCCGAGCGATTTTCCACGGCCCAATTCGACACGCGCGAGTAGCGCGAACCGTAGTGGCACAGCGCATCCACGCGGGCCATGAACCAGCCATAGAGCGACTCGCCGTTCGTGGCGGTGTACAAGGCCTTGGCCTCGACCATCAACTTGGGAATGTCGACATTCGCGGGACATTCAAGCCGACACATGTGGCAATGCACACACAAATCAACGATGTCTTTGAATTCATCATCGAGCACGCTCCCTTGCGGCAGCGTACCCGTGAGCAACCCCCGGGCGAGATTCGCTTTAGCTCGTGGCGAAGCTTCCTCGCGAGGTGAATAACGATTGATCGGGCACATCCGCAATTCGGGGGCGAACGTGCGGCATGTGCCGCAACCATTGCACATCCGCGCCGCGTGGGCCATTTCTTCTGGTTGCCACGAGAGTTGCAGTTGAATCGTCGGCGGCGTGGTCGTTTCCTTTGAGGCATCCTCCGTGGCGACGTTTTGCAAATTCTCCAGGAGCGGGTAATCCACATGCCGCAAATGATTCGTGAGGGAAACAACCTCCGACGCGACGATCTTATTGGGATTCAACAGATTGTGGGGGTCAAAGAGTTGTTTCACTTCTTGAAACGCGGTCACGAGCGGGCCGAATTGCCGCGCGACGTATGGTGTGCGGCTCAAGCCGTCGCCATGTTCACCGCTGATCGTGCCGCCGACTTGCCAGACCTCTTCATAAAGCTGATCGGCGAGCAAATCCATCTTGGCGATGTCTTCGGCATTGGCGAGATCCAAAAACGGCCGGAAGTGCAATTGACCATGGCTGACGTGCCCGAAGAGCGAGGCCGTGATTTGTTCTTGTCTGAAAAGCTGCTGCGCTTTTGGCAAAAAGTCGGGAAGTGCTTCTGGCGGAACGGCGATGTCTTCCACGAACGGCAACGGTCGTGTCTGACCCTTCAAGCGATACAACGTCGGCGTGTAATGCCGCGCGAGTTGCCAGAGCAGATCATGATCGAACCAATCGGCGGCAATGTAAGCCCCGAACGCGAGTTGCGATTTCTCCTGAATGAGTGTGACGGCATCGGCCAGCTTACCTTGCACTTCGTCCGCCGATTCGCCCTGGTATTCCACCAAGAGCACAGCCTCAGCTTCCTGGGGAATCAGGAACTCATAGCGGGGGTCCAACTCCCGGGCGAGGCTTAAGTGGCGACGGTCCATCAGGTCGCAAGCACTTGGCTTCGTCGTCAACAATTCAAGAGTCGCCACAGCCGCTTTTTCCAGCGAATCAAAGAACAGTAGCAAACTGCACACTTCGACCGGCAATGGCAACGTGCCGAGAGTGACGGCCGTGATGAGACCGAGCGTTCCCTCACTCCCCACAAACAACCGCGCGAGATACAGTGGCTTGCCAAACGCCTCGGGATCGTGCAAACCGTCGAGTCGATAACCGCTGCTGTTCACCAAGCTTTTCGGCTGGCAGTTTTGAATGTCGTCGGCATAGCGAGTGCAGATATCATCCACCGCACGGACGTAGCGATCGACGCCGATCTCGCCCGTCGCATTGAGCAGTTCGTGGGTGCCGACTTCCAGAAGTTCGCCGTCGGCGAGCACGACTTGCAAAGATTGCACATGCCGCCGCGTGGAACCGACCACGGGCCAGTGGCTGCCCGAGGCATCGAGCGCGACCATCCCGCCGATGGTAGTGACTTGCTTGGTGGCGGGATCGGGACCGACATACCGCCCACGCAGCGCGAGGACGCGGTTAAGCTCGTCCAGCACCACGCCCGCTTCCACGCGCACGTTGTCTTCGTTGATCTCCAAAGTCTTGCGCATGAAGCGCGAGAAATCCATCACCAACCCGCGACCGAGCGCGCCACCGGCGAGACCCGAACCGCTGCCGCGCGCGTGGATTGGAATTCCCTTGTCCGCTGCGTAACGGACCGTGGCCACAACATCATTCACACCGCGCGGCCTGACGACCCCTAGCGGAGGAATCTCGTAGATGCTCGCGTCGCTGGCGTAGAGCTGCACGAAGAGATCGTCGCAATGAACTTCCCCAACGAGTTGGCCCCGCAGATCATCTTCGATGCGGTGTTGTTCTGCATCCATAATATTATGACGCCTGATCGTCAGGACGGTTGCTTGCCAGGAGTCGCTCGCTGAGCGGATTCGAGTCGCGCGGTCAGTTGGCGGTGGCGCTCATGCGTTTCCAAATCGAATAGGCCGTGGGCATCCATTTCGGCCACGCCACGGTATTGGGCCTGACAGCGGTAGCACATCAGGGCGTCCCCCACGAAGGTGTAGAGGAGCACGTCGATGAGCGCGGTGGCGAACAAGATGCCAAACGTCCACAGCAAATCGGCGTGATACCAGGCGATGGAACTCCCAATAATGCCGACCGCCACGATCAACACACCCACCCGCTGCGGAAAATCCTTGCGGACGAACAGGTCGGTGCTCGGGCAGACGAGGCAACGTTGCACGCGGTCACTCTGGACGGCTGCATCGGGCACGGCCAGTTCCTGCCCACACGCATTGCACTTCAAGTGCCGCGTGGTCGCATCAAAATGGCTGCGTGTTCCCGCTTCGCAAGCCGGGCAAGCATAGGTAATGTTCACAGAATCATCTCCACGGATCTGAGCGCACCGTCATTCCCGCGCAGGCGGGAAACCAGAATGGAGGGTCCGCCACTGGATTCCCGCCTGCGCGGGAATGACATGCTGCATTATAGCGGAAAGAGCGACTCGGCAGACAGTAGCAAGGCCATGGTTTCGCCGACGAATGTGCCAATCACGGCGACATAGAGAATGCCGGTGGCGGATTGCGTGTTGGGGATTTTTAATGTTTGCCACGCCATCCAGGCCAAAATCGCGACACCCACAATCCCAAACAACCAGCGCAGCAGCACAAAGAGCCACCATTGGGTCGTGATGTTGTTGGCATACGTGACCTCGCCCCACAAACCGAGCGCCGAGACAATTGCCTGTAGTGCAACCGCGACACTCATCGCGATGATGAGCCGCCGCAACGGCACAAGTTCCATGGTTGGCGTGTTGAGATACCAGTGGCCGAGCAACATCGCGGCCATGATGAGGCCGAGAAGGAGACCGGAACTTAAAATCGATGCAAGAGTCAAAAATCCTGCTGAAAGTCCCATCCAACGAGTCAGCTTCTCCATACGATCTACCTGATCGGCGGTAACTATTTGGTTCACGTCTATTGTTTCAAAATAGTTTTGTAGGTTTTTGACGTGCTCGCTTTTCGCATCGCGTAAATTTGGAAGCTGATTTATCAATCCTAACCAAGAAGCTAACACAACAAGCAACAGGGCCATCTTGCCAACAGTTGCTTTCTCATAAAGCCAAAACACAGAACCCACATAGCTCGCCACCGCCGCACCTATCGCATACCAGAACACATCAGGCGCAACAGAAAAACTTACCATCGCGGCAAGCGTTGTGAGGCCGAGCGTCACATAGAGGTGATTGCGAAAGTAACCGCTCGTGACGAGCTTTGGCGACGTGATCGCCATTCCCGCGGCGAGGCCAAACGACAATCGCAGCAGAAATTGGATCAGGAGGTTCATGTGTAAAGTCAGCCGTGTCGCAACGCGACACACGGCGCTGGTGACTCTCCAAAGTCCGTGCGTCGCGTTGCGACGAGGCTATCTGTGATCGCCGTAAATGAGCGTCATGACTTCCGAACGACTCGACAGATTCGAGCGGAACAAGCCCTTCATTGCCGAGGTGACGCAAATGCTTTCCGGCTTGCGGATGCCGCGAATTCCCATGCACGAGTGCGAGGCCTCGACCACCACCGCCACCCCCTTCACTTGCAATTCTTCGATCAACAAGTTGGCAATCTCCTCGGTCATGCGCTCCTGCACTTGCGGACGATGCGACACGACTTCCACCACGCGGGCCAATTTGCTCAGGCCCACCACTTTGCCATTGGGGACATAACCGATATGCGCCTTGCCGATAAAGGGGAGCATGTGGTGCTCGCACATGCTGTTAAACGAAATATCCTTCACCAGCACCATTTCGTCGTATTTTTCGGTGAAGAATTTTTGCAGATGAATCCGCGGATCGGCGTGCAGGCCGCTGAACAATTCGGCATACATGCGCGCGACGCGGGCCGGCGTTTCCAGAAGCCCTTCGCGGTCGGGGTCTTCCCCCACGGCGGCGAGAATCTCACGCACGGCGCGTTCGATGCGTGGCAAATCGACTGGGGTTGGGCTACTGGCTTTTTCGTCGTCGTCGGAAACACAACTCGCTGAATGACTCATTGCAATGCCTGGGAAACGCGTAAGGAACGAAACCATCAAGGTACGTCCCCTCAGACCGCATCGTCAACCGGCGAGTAACAGCAAATCGCTAATTCGCGCTGAATGGCGGCAGCTTGTTGAACTGCTGCCGCGATCTTGGCATTTTCACCGGAGGACTCACGGTCACCAAGGCGGAGAGCAACATCTTGGCCCGCTTGTCGACGTCACATTCACCAAGCAAATCGCGCTTCTCATTAAATTCCATCGGCAACGCAAAGCTCACCAAATCGGTCAGAACGGCCAAGGGAATCTCGGTGGCGAGCAGTTCTTGCAGCGCCGCGTCGGCGGACTTGCCATTGGGAAGAAAATCTTGGAACTGCTTGGTCAGTTCGGCTTGGAGTTCCGCGCGCCGCTGGTCGTTGGTCTTCTTGCAGAAATCATCAAGCAACGTTACCTCGGCTTGGCGGAAACTGCGCGTCGGCGGCAACTCACGGTCGATACGAATCCGCCGCATCCCCAACAGGAGAATGTTGTATTCGCCGTTGTCGGTCCGTTGATAGGTGACCACCTTGCCTAAGCAGGCCGACGGCAACAACGGCGGGCGGCCTTCGTAGTCGGCTTCCCAACCGGGTGCCAACATGCACATTGCAATCAGGCCGTCGCCATTGAGTGCTTCGCTCAGCAACTCTCGATAGCGCGGCTCAAACACATGCAGCGGCTGCATCACATGCGGAAACATGATCAGGTCCGGCAGCGGAAACAACCGCGCGACCCCCTTAAACCGTGTTTCATCAAAGATCAAGTCTTCAGCATTCCAAGGAACCATATTCTTCACAACCTCTCCCCAAAGTTGGTTTAAGCATCGGTGATAGCGGGGTGCAGATGAATCTCCGGAATCGAATCGGGCACGATCTCGATCCGCGGGAATTCTTCCTCATTGACCAACACCTCGGCAAAGCAGCGCTCGTATTGCGCCAGAAACGCGGCCAAATCGAGACCCTCGTACGTCGGCAAATACTCCGTCAAATAGCCGAGGCTCGAATGATACACCTTCTTCGCTCCGCGAATGTTGCCATTGCCAAAATGATGCAAGGCGACGGCCACTTGAATCAACCCCTGATAAAATTTACGGGCCGGGCCGCGATACTCGGTCCACAGTTCTTCCCATGTCTCATGGGCTTCAAAAAAATCGCAGACGTTGAAATGCTCGATTCCCGCCAAATAGAGCGGATCATAAGGCTCGGCGTCAGATGGCATGGATTTCTCAACGCGACGATTTCAGGTGTATCACAACGAGATTATAGACAGATGGTTCCTCCGAGGCCAACCGGCGCGGGGCGCACCTTGACACTCCCTCGATGGTCGCCACAATAACCGGCAGCATTCGGACATCCCCGCCGGAATCCCTAAGAATCGCCGAACGACATGCCCCCCAAACGAGCCATTCCGGCAAAAAAAGGAGCTGCGGCCAAAGCCTCTCCGATAAAAAAACCAGCCAAATCCGTCGCTGGACCGTCCGCGGAGCTTAAAAAACACGCCGCGAAGATTGTCGCCCAACTGAACAAAGATTTTCCCGACGCCGATTGCGCCCTCACGCATCAAACGCCGTTTCAGTTGCTGATTGCCACGATTCTTTCCGCCCAATGCACCGATGAACGGGTCAACATCGTCTGCAAAGACTTGTTCAAAAAATATAAGCAGCCCACCGACTTTGCAGCAGCCCCGATCGGCGATATCGAAACGGCCGTGAAAAGTACCGGCTTCTATCGCAATAAAGCCAAGAACATTAAGGCGTGTAGCGCCGAACTGGTGGACAAGTACAAAGGCAAGGTTCCCAAAGACCTCGACGCCCTGGTACAGCTTGCGGGGGTCGGTCGCAAAACGGCCAATGTCGTGCTCGGCACGGCCTACGGCATCCCCACGGGGGTGGTGGTCGACACCCACGTCGGTCGGCTAAGCTTGCGGATGGGACTAACCAAGCAGACCGACGCGGTGAAAGTGGAACAAGACCTCATGCAACTCGTACCGCAGAACGAATGGATCGGTTTCGCCCATCGCATGATTCTGCACGGTCGCCAAGTTTGTAATGCGCGGAAACCCGCGTGTGAGCGCTGCTCGCTACAAAAGATTTGCCCGAAGATTGGTGTTGTCATCAAATCCTAATTCCCTGACCCCTAATCCCTAACCCCTCCCCCATGATCCTCACCGGCCCAGAAATACTGAACCGCATGGGCGACGACATCGAGATCGATCCCTTCGATCCCGCGCGGATCAATCCGAACAGCTACAATCTCACGCTGCACGATGAGTTGATGGTCTACGAGGAAGTGGTCCTCGACATGGCCAAGGCCAACCGCGTCCGGCGGATTCCCATTCCGAAGGAAGGGATCATCCTCAGCCCGAACCAACTCTACTTGGGCCGGACGGTCGAGCGAACGCGCACGCACAATCTTGTGCCGCAGATCGAAGGCCGCTCGTCGGTGGGGCGACTGGGGCTCTTCGTACACGTCACCGCCGGCTTCGGCGATGTCGGCTTCCATGGCCACTGGACGCTCGAAATGTTCGCCGTCCAACCGGTCCGCATCTACGCGGGGACCGAAATCTGCCAGATCATCTACCACGAGATCACCGGCAGGGTGGAAGAGTACTGCTCGAAGTACCAACACAACCGCGACATCCAACCGAGTTTGTTGTTCGAGGAACTCGACCCCGAACGGGAAAATGATCCGCAGTTGCCGCTGAATTTTGGCCTGGAGCGGTCGCATGGATAAGAGTAACCACGAATTGGACGAATCTGTTGATGAGGAGGATGCCGAGTGGCAGCGTCTGGCGGCTGAACAGTTCTTGGAGAGTTACAGTCCGAGCGACGATATCTATGACCAAGCGGGTAATTTATTCGTGTGATTCGTGGTTTCTCCTCTTCTTGACGCAGGCCACAGTATTCGCAGGAGTTAGCTGCACGTTCACGCACAGCTTGCCGAACAGAACTATTCATGGCTCGCAGCGGCGGATGCTTTCAGTCGCTCGGCTTGGCGCTTCAGGATCGAGACAAACTTGTTGGCCCGCACGTAGCCGATATATTCGGCCAACTCTTCAGGCGTGAGCTCCCCTTCGGTCGATTTGCTGGCCAGTTCTTCGATGCGCTTAGCGAGCGCTGGATCAGGATGGAAATTCGCAATTGACTCTGCCTTATCCGGCAGCACAAGTTGCAGCAACGGCATCACACCGCGGTCGAAGGCAGTGATTTCAGGCGTGGTTTCCATAAATTAAATATACCATGAGGCGAAATCAGAAGCCAACGGTCATTTATTCGTGCGATTCGTCCAATCGTGGTTCCCCCTACCCAAACATCTCCGGCGTGAACTTACGGAATTCGCCCGCGTATTGTGCTTCCGCGCCGGTGACGGTCATGGCGATGGATTTGAGGCCGATTTCGCCGGGGCAGGATGGGGCGGTGCGATTCTGCATCGCATGCACAAACGACCGAAATTCCTGGGCGTAAGAATAATCCCGCAAGCCACCCCCCGTGGACTGCTCGGCTTGCAACATTTCCGCGACGGGGCAAGCAAGTCCCGCCAAATCAAAATCGCCCAGTTTGGTAATCGAAATCTTCGTGGCCTTGCGCGCTCGGTCGTAGTGAACCAATTCTTGCTCCGCAGTGATCCGCAAGGCCCCTTCACTTCCCAAAAACAGTTCGCCGTAGCTCCAGCCGTAGTTCAGCCCCTGGTGAAAGTCTTGCGAGAACCGCACCAACGTATCGCCCTCGAACAAATACTCGGCCGTCACGGCATCGTAGGTTTCTCGTTCATCGGGGTAGAGCGAGACCCCCATGCCGCAAACCCGTTGGGGGAGTTTGCCACCGAGAATCCAACTGCAGGCGTCCATTTGGTGCGTGCCGTTCTCGGTCATCAGGCCGTGGCCGTACTTGCGATAGAGTCGCCAATTGATGAGGTGATCGAGCGTGGGGAAGCTCCAGCGACTGAAATCTTTGTCCAGCGTTGGCAACGGGCGTTTCCAATCTTCCCAGCGATCCCAAAAGGCATCCACGCGAATCACCTCGCCGATGAGACCCTCCTGTTGCACCAAGCGCTCGGCCAGATAATAGAGCGGATTGCTGCGGCGCTGCTGACCAATTTGCAGGACGCGCCCCGTGCGATCTCGCACGGCATTCATCTGGCGGGCTTCGTCGATGGAATAGGCCATCGGCTTCTCACAAAACACATCCCGCCCCGCTTCCATCGCGGCGATCGCGGCGGCGGCATGGGTATCTTCGGGCAGCGCCACGATCACGGCCTGCAAGTCCGATTCCTTGGCGAGCAGTTCGTTCCAATCTTCGTAAACCCGCGCATCGGAGCCAAGTTTCTTGGCTTCAAACACACATTCGGGGTTGATCTCGCAGATCGCCGTGAGCTTGGTGCCCGGAATGCGAAGCATGTCGATCGTGCAATGCCGGCCCTTGCCGCCGGCACCGATGAGTGCAAAGTGGAGCGGTTCTTTGACTGGTGCGGCGAAGCTGGTTGAGGCGGCGAGCGCCGCTGCCGTTGCCGCCGACGATTGCAAGAAACCACGTCGATTGATGTGTGGCATGAGGTGCCCCTTGTCGCGATGAGGAGAGGAGAAAGATTGTAGGCCGAAACAAGCCGTGCGCAGTTCCGGCTTTGTAAATACTTCTGCCGGAACTCGCGTTACTCGTTCCGGCCTACGTGTGTTCAGCAATTCCTGTTTTAGCAGTTTTGCTCAACGGGCG
>JAWXAV010000050.1:0-42942 GCA_034439695.1 Bythopirellula sp.
CCTAACTATGTCGTCGTCAACACGAGCCTTGTGATCCAACGCAGCGTTTTTGCGGTAAAGATATTCTCCGAGCGTTCTCGCTCCAGATTTCCGAATTGCCCTTTCTAGTTCCGCCATTTCTAGCAACATGTCTTCGGTTTTTTTCTCGGCAGCAGGTTTGGCTTTCTCGACTTTTTCGGTACTCTTTTTCTTTGCTTTAGCATCGGCTTTGGCCTGCTCTTTTTTATTTGATCTGAAACCGCGTCGCTGATTCAGGTGTAGCAGTACGCGTCCAAGTTCGTGCAGAGATAATTGCTGATCCAAACCTCGAGCGCGCAATTCATAAGGATCAAGACCGTAAAGCTCTTCTTGCACGGCCTGCTCAGCCGGCCAAAGATCCAATTGAATGAGCGCTTCTTTCAGATGTCGCCGACGAAAAGCCCGGCGTCGTTGTTGCCGACGCATGCCACGAGCAATCCGGCGTTGTTCGCTGCGCGAGACTTCCTTTGAGGTATCGAAGGCATCCACTCCCTCGGGGAATACACGTACCCCCAAGTCGATGAGCTTTGATTCTGCAGGGTTTTCAGGATCGTCATTGACCAAGGCCCAACCAATGGAATTCGGGCCTAAATCTAAACCGAGCACGAGATGAGACATTTTTTATCACCTTGGACTTGGGAAACTGCTATAATTAGGCGATTAACATGATTGTCTATGCTGCGGCAAGATGCAATTGGTTACAACCCATCGCTTGACAGGAATTCCGAAATGTCCGAAGCCGCGATTCGCTTGCATATTGAACCTTTGGAAGAAGGGGGCTATGTCGCCACCAGTCCGGATGTGCCGGGATTGGTCGCCGAGGGGCAAAGTTTGGTGGAGGTTGCTGAGCTTGCCCAGCAACTAACCCGTGCGATTGTTGAAACCTATCACGATCATGGCGATCCGCTGCCTCCTGCGCTGGCGGCTCTGCACTCGAACGTGCCTGTTGACTTAACCATTCCCGTGGGAATTCGTTGATGGGTCGGCTGTCGGGCTTCAAATACAGGGAGATTGCTCGCAGATTGCGGGCATTGGGCTGCGCTTTCGACCGGCAAGGTGCTGGGTCACACGAGGTATGGCGGCGCGTGAATACGGGATTAGTTTTCACTGTTCCCAATCATGCCCGTGACATGCCGGAGGGGACATTGCGGGCGATTCTCCGCCAGGCACAAATCGAGGTCGAAGCGTTTCTGAAAGCTTGACAGGGTGTCTTGCTGTTTTTATATTTAGTGCAGTGTAA
Organism: Bythopirellula sp.; assembly: GCA_034439695.1. Lineage (GTDB taxonomy): Bacteria > Planctomycetota > Planctomycetia > Pirellulales > Lacipirellulaceae > Bythopirellula. Next base: position 1,259 of record JAWXAV010000050.1, read on the forward strand.
CCAATCTCGGCCCGCGATTCTTTTCGTAACAAGAAGAAGAATTCGCAGGCAACGCTCCACGGAGCGACCGCTCGCAATGCTTCGGCAGAAATGCTGAATGTAGGGCGAGCTTTTTTTATGCGCGGTGGCGCAGCCGCGGATAAAAGCTGTTCTCCAGCGCGTTCTATGATAGCCGCTTCTGACAACATCCAAGGGCGCAGCCCTGGGAAAAGAAACCGTCCCCATGTTCTAGCCCTGTCAGGGCGACACTTCGATGGCGCTACGTCATTGCGCCCCTTCAGGGCTTCGATCTCTTCAACGACTAGAACCCAGGCCGTTGGCCTGGGCTATCATAGCGCCGGCCTTTCAGGCCTCTGGAATTCCCGCACTCCGCCTGCGCGAGGGTAAACTCTACGCGGGAATGATGCACTGGGAAGATCACCGCGGAGCGGTGGGGATTGCGTGCCCACGGGGACCGTGGGGACGAGAGTGGGGGGGCGCAAAAAAATAAGGGTCGACGAAGTGCGGGAGACTTCGTCGACCCTCGGAGGGGGGAGACTTTAAGGTGGGACTTTTCTCGCGATCGACTGACCGTCTTGGCTCGGGCCTGGATTACCCGCGGGTCTGAGCCGCCTGTCGATCACATTTCTCTTCTACCGGAAGGAGCAAACGCAAAGGGGATGCCAAAGCCAGCGAAGTCGTGAAAAGCCGTGCGATTCGTTGAATCGCGGCTATTGCTTTGTAAATGTTGCAAAGGTGCGTTGTAGGTCTTGCAGAACATTTTACAAAGGGGGGCCGTACTAGCAGTGGGTTCCCAAATCCCCTCCCCACTGTATTTCAGGTTAATGGCCTCCCGGAGGGAGGGGGATAAGAGTAAGTCGCCTGTCGCGTCGGGCGGCAACCCGTTACGATTTGCCCTTCACCGGCGCGCATTCTTGGGCGTGCTAGCAGCCTCAACTATTATTCAGTGCCGATGCTTCAACTCCATGATGTTCGCAAGTCTTATCACGAGGCCAACGGCGAGTTGTTGCCGATTCTGGATATTGAATCGTTTGCCGTCGGGGCAGGGGAGCAGGTCGTGCTGCGAGGGCGGAGCGGTTGCGGCAAGACCACGCTCTTGAACTGCATCGCGGGGATGACCACCGTCGATGCGGGGAGCATCAAGATCAACAACACCGATATCGTGAAGCTGCCGGAGGTTTCGCGGGATCGGTTTCGCGCCCGATACATCGGGTTCGTGTTTCAAACATTTAATTTACTGCCAGCGTTCACGGCGCACGAGAATGTGCTCTTGGGGATGTCGTTCACGGGGCAGAAGCCCGATGCGGCGCGGGCGGAGAAACTTTTGAAGGATGTCGGCCTGGGGCATCGGCTCGATCACAAGCCCTCGGCCTTGTCGGTGGGGGAACAGCAACGGGTGGCGGTGGCGCGGGCACTGGCGAACAAGCCGGCGCTCTTGCTAGCGGACGAGCCGACCGCGAATGTTGATCCGGCGCATCAGCAGCAAGTGATTGACTTGTTGCGCGAGGCGTGTGACCGGGAGAAGATTGCGATGCTGCTGGTGACGCATAGTTCGGAGGTTGCGAGCCAATTTTCGCGCGTGGAGTATTTGGAGAATGTGAATAAGGCGGTGGGGTTGGTGAGCAGTTCTTGAAGACCCTCCCCACCGTATTTCAGGTTAATGGCCTCCCGGAGAGGGGGATAAGTTGGTAAGCAACTCTTGAAGACCCTCCCCTAGCCCATCCCGGAGTGCCGGGAGGGGGATTGTTAGTATTTGACCCCCGACCCCTAGCCCCCGACCCCTTACCATGAGCTTTTGGAAAATTGCTTGGCGGATATTAAGCAGCGCGCCTTGGCGTCGTCGCTGACGGGGTTGTCGATGGCGCTGGGCGTGGCGCTGATGATTTTGGTGATCGTGATTTATGACGTCACGGTCGATCAGTTTTCCAATGATGCCCAGGGGTATCACCTCATTGTTGGTGGCAGTAAGGGGGGTGATTTGCAATTGGTGATGACGACCGTGTTTCATTTGGGCCGGCCGCTGTATCCGATTCCCTACAGCTATTATGAGAAGTTCACCGAGGGGGAATTCGCGCCTTACACGCAGGTGGCCGTGCCGTATTGCTTGGGGGATAGCTATGTCTCCGGCGATCAGCAGTTTCGCGTCGTGGCGACCACGCCTGATTTGTTCGACAAAATCTCCTACGGAGCCAACGAGGACGGCAGCGACAAGAAATACAGTTTTCAAGACGGCCGCAATTTTCAAAGCGATCATTTTTTTGAAGCGGTGATCGGCTCCGTGACCGCGCGGAAGACGGGACTTGCGGTGGGCGATACGTTTCAACCGACCCACGGCATGAGCGCCGAGGGGGACAAACACACGGAGTTCACCGTGGTCGGCATTTTGACACCAACGGGGACGGCGAACGACCGCGCGATGTTTGTGAACGTCGAAGGGTTTTATCTGCTGGAGGGTCACGCGCTCACATCCGAAGATGGTGAGCATACCCATATTTCGATCGACAAACTCCGCAAAGACAAAGACCGCGCCGCGGCGATTGATCCCAATGATCCGAACTATGGCATGGAGCCGCTGCCGGAAGCGCAGCGCGAAGTGACTTCGATTTTGGTCGTCTGCAAAGATTCGTTCGGGCCGATGATTTTGGATTCCAAGATCAACAAGGGAAAAGATCGCGTGGCTCAGGCCGTCTCTCCCGGCGGGGTGGTGAGCCGACTGCTGGAGGGAATTGTTGGTCCCATACGGATTGTGTTGCTGGTGCTGACGGTGTTGATCATCATCGTGGCGGGGATCAGCATTTTGGTGAGCATTTACAACTCGATGAGCGAGCGCTCGCACGACATCGCCGTCATGCGGGCGTTGGGGGCGAGTCGCTCGGCAGTGATGGGCATTATTTTGGTCGAGTCGATTTTGCTATCGCTCTTGGGTGGCCTCGCGGGAGTGCTGTTAGGGCACGCGGTGCTGGGGCTGGCTGGGCCGCTAGTTGAGGCACATACGGGGATCGCCTTGCGGTTTTGGGACTTCAATTGGAAAGAAAGTCTGCTGATTCCGGGGCTGGTGGTGTTCGCGTCGCTGGTCGGGTTTTTGCCAGCGCTGACGGCCTACCGCACCGACGTGGGCCGCATTTTGGGTGGTGGGCGGTAACTTCGTAGCCGCAGGCGGCAGCCGGCGGTGAACCAGGCCGTAGGCCGGAACGAGTTGGGCGAGTTCCGGCAGAGTGTACGTGGAAACGTGGGTCTTGCCGGAACTGCGCACGGCTTGTTCCGGCCTACAATTTGGCCATGTAGCCACGACCCATGCCTCACACCACCTAAATCGGTATAATGAATTTCACGAATTTTTTGAGTGGCAAGAGTCATGGGCAAGCGAAATTTCAAATCATCAATCTTCCGTAAGGTGGCAACCACCTCGCTGGCGTGCTGGCTGTTGCTGAGCGGTTCCAGCGCGGGCTGGGCTTGCCCGTTTTGTACTACGCCACAACAGACCTTAAGCGAAGAGATGGCGGCGTCTGATGCCGCGGTGATCGCTGTACTGGAAGAGGCAATCAAACCTCCCACACAAGAAGACCCGTTCGAGGAAGATGAAACGGGGCCCTACAAGGGGGCGAAGTTTAAGATCGTCGAGGTGATACGGGGCGACTTCAAGCCGGGCGACATCATCGAGACGGTTTACTTTGGCGAGGATGCCGCCGATAAGCAGTTTTTGATTCAAGGGATGCTGGGGGATCAACTCGACTGGGGGACGCCGCTGCCGATGTCGCCGCGTGGCGTGGAATACGCGAAGCAGTTGCCGCAGGTTCCTAAGAGCGGTCCCGACCGGCTGCGGTTCTTCATGAATTATCTGGAAGACAGCGACCCCCTCTTAGCGCAGGATGGCTACGACGAGTTCGCCCGTGCTCCCTACGAAGATTTGATCAATATCAAAGATTCGCTCGACCGGCAGCAGTTGGTTGAGTGGATCACCGATTCACAGGTCGGTCCCACGCGGCGGCGGTTGTATCTGACGATGCTCGGCGTTTGCGGCACTCAGGAAGACGTTGGCATGCTCGAAGAGTTGCTCACGTACAATTACGAATCGATGAAACCAGGACTGGCGGCCATGATTGGCCTGATGGACTTGGGGGGCTCGGCGATTGGCGCGCCGCTGGTCGATGAATTGGTACATGCCGATGTGCGCGTGAAGCAGCAATGCCTCGATGCGCTGATCGCGGCTTACTTGAAGCTCAAAGGCCCGGATGGCTTGGCACTTGTCGAAGAACGGTTCTTGAAAAATCCCCAGGCGGAGTACACACAGCAATATTCGGCGATCATGGCGCTCAGGTTTCATGGCGAAGAGTCGTCGGAAATCCCTCGCGAGCGATTGGTGGAGTCGCTGCGGTTGCTCTTGGATAATGAAGAAATTGCCGACCAGGTGATTCCCGATCTGACGCGGTGGGAAGATTGGGAGATCATGGACAGGTTGGTGGAAAAGTTCAAAGCCTCGGACAAGGATGGTTGGATTCGCCAGCCGGTGGTGTCGTATTTACTGACGGCTGCCGAGCAACCGGGGGCGGTGGGTGAAAAGGCCAATGCGGCCGTGGCCGAACTTGAGGAGATTGATCCCGAGGGAGTGAAGCGGGCCCGCAGTTACTTGTCGTTTGGCATGATGCCGAGTGGCGGCGGTGCCGCGAAGACTGCCACCGACAAGTCGGCGGCGGGTGACGCAAAAAGCGAGCCGGCGGAAGTCGCCGCAACCGCGACCAAGAAACCCTCCGCCAAGAGAACTCTCGCGCCGAACACGGTGATTCTGGCGGCTCCGAGCCGAACAACGATTATTATTGTGCCGCTGGTGGTGGGGCTGATGCTGATGGGTTTGTTTGGCGTGATGCTCCGCGGCGGCCACACGAATCCGCCGCAATCACCAACGACGTAAACATCCTATTGCGCGGTTTAGTAAGAAAAAGTATATATTAGCCACGGAATTTCACGGATTAAACACGGATAATTGTTAGTGATGCTTTGAGGGTCGCAATATCCGTGTTCATTCCGTGTTTCATCCGTGGCTAAAATTTCTGGACATAACGATCGAGTGTTTTTACTGGTTTGCAAATCTTCAACTCAAAAGCCATGGCATTTTCTGAAGCAGTTACCGATTACCCCTCCGTGATCTCGGCCGACGCCGAGCCGTTCGAATACCGCGCGTTTAGCACGAGCGCGATTGCCTCGGGCATTTTTGGCGTGCTGTCGCTGTTGACGATAGTCGCCGCCCGCGACAGTTTTGAGTCGGCGCTGATGCTCTCGCCGATTCCGCTGTTAGGCGTGATCTTGGGGCTGCGTTCGCTGTCAGCAATCCGCGCCACGCCGGACCAACTCAGTGGCCGCAAGTTTGCGATCGCTGGAATTGTGTTGTCGCTCGTGGGTCTGCTGGGTGGGCTGAGTTACGCTGGCTATGTTCATGCCACGGAAGTGCCCGAGGGAGCGGCGCGCACCTCGTTTTATGAGTTCCGGCCCAGTGAAAACGACGAACGTGCTGGCATTCCGATCCCCAAAGACGTGCAAGCACTCGACGGCAAGCGCGTGTTTATCAAAGGTTATTTTCGCCAGGATTCGAGCCCCGTCACGCGGAATGTCCGCCGCTTTTTGCTGGTGCGCGACAACAATCAGTGCTGCTTCGGCGATTTGTCGAATGTGAAATATTACGACCAAGTGCTTGTTGATTTTGACGATAAACTCACCACCGACTATAAGTCGGGCTTGTTTCGGATTGCCGGGACACTCCATTTGCAGCCGCAGAATTTAGTCAACGGCTCGCAAGCTCCGGTGTACTACATCAAAGCCGACTACGTGCGATGACCACGCGCCATGCCATCCTGTTTGCCCTCTTGCTCGCGCCGTTAGCGGGATGTGATTCGTCGCCGGTCGTGGCCAACGCGTCGGATGGCCGCCCGGCGCGCGCGGTGAGCAGCACGCAGGCCGTCGAAACGACGTTCGACGATATTAAGTTCGAGATGGAGCTCGACGATCCGTTTGAGCGGTCGTTGCTCACGCCCAAGATTGAAGAGTTATTCGGCCAGCGTATCAAGATTCGCGGCTACATGTATCCCACGCTCAAGCGGCGCGGGCTGACGGGCTTTGTGCTCGTGCGCGATAATCAAGAATGTTGCTTTGGGCCTGGAGCGGCACTCTTTGATTGTATTCGCGTACAAATGCACCCCGACAAGACGGCTGAGTTTTCGATCCGGCCGATTGCGGTCGAGGGGGTGTTCAAGTTCGATCAGTTCACCGACATGGACGGCACGACGCGCGCGATTTACATGCTCGTACAAACGACCGTGGAATAGCGGCCTATTTCTCGTCGTCGTCACGGAGCCCCAGGGCTGAGAGCCACTTGCGACGGGGTTTGCCATCCGGCCCCACGGGTGCATCGGCGGCGGCTTGCTGGGCCGCTTGCAGTTTATGCTCGAACTCGGCTTCCTTACGTGCGATCGCTGCCCGTTGGAGAGACATTTCCAATTCCGCGGTGCGGAGTTTGTCGTGCAATTCTTTTTGAAGCTCAGCGAGTTTGGCCCGTTCGGCCGCGATCAGTTCGTCTTTGTCGAGCATATTGGTTTCGGCGGTGGCAGACTCTTCCACGACCGCAAATGAGCGATCAGCCAATTCGGCTCGCAATTCGGCAATCTCACGATCCTTGTCGGCCACCACGCGGTCGGTGATCGAAATCGTCCCCTCGATGGTGGTCCGTTCTTGGCGGCGTGCGGGAGTTTCCTCCTCGGCATCATCGGCATCTTCCGATTCGAGCGCGGCAAGCAAGCGGGCTTTTTGTGATTGCCAATCCATGGCACCGCCAAGGCTGGGCGCGGCATGGCCGCCTTGCGGCGCGCTGGCGAGCTTTTCCTGAAGCGTGGCGTTCTCTTGCTTCAAGTGCCTGAGATCGTCCACGGCAAGTTCAAAGCGGCGCTGCAGGTCGGACATGCGCTGTTCGGCATCTTGGTCGACGGCTTGCACGGGAGCCGCTTCCAATTCGGCGACTCGCGTGGCCAGCGCATCGCGCTCGACGCGCAGGCTGAACAGCTCAGGCGATTCGGCCTCGGATTTTTCGGGGCGCTGGGCGAGCTCGGCTTGCAAGTCGGCATTATCGCGTTTGAGCTTTTGCGCGTCGGCTAGCGCCAGCTCAAACTTGCGGCGGGCTTGGTCCAGTTCCGCTTCGTGCGCGGTCGAATCACTGAGTTCGGCAATTTTGGCTTCGGCTTTTTGGAGCAAAGCGACCGCTTGATCGTTCTGCAAGTTGGCGTCCGCGAGAAGCTCTTCGGTCGTCTTGTGCTGCTTGAGAAGTTCTTCAAACTCGTGGGCCAGTTGTTTGCGACCTTGTTCGGCGGCTTCAAATTCTTTTTCCAACCAGGAAAGTTCGTTCGTGAACGATTCTTCCCGAGCGGTGATCTCGGCTTGAACTTGGGTTAATTGTTCGGCCAACAGATCACGTGCGGCGGCGACTTCGACGAGTTGCTCGCGGAGGGATTGGTTCTCGCGTGCGGCCGCCAATTGCGTGTCGGCTAGGGCGCTGTCATCGGCGGAATGTTGGGCAAGTAATCTCGACTCGGCAGCGCGTGATTGGGCCAGCTCATCGCTGAGTTGGCTGACCTGCGTGAGCAACGCTTCGATTTGAGAGGCAGATTGCGACTCGCGGTTGGCAGCAGCGGCAAGTTCGGCGGTTTGATCGCTCACAAGCTGCTGGGCTGCCGCGAGCGCGCTCTGTGACTCGGTGAGCGCGCTTTGTGACTTAGCGAACGCGCTGTTTGACTCGGCGAGCGCGGCATCGTCGGCGGCTTGTTGGCTTAGCCAAGCTTCCTGGACGGTTTGCGATTCGGCCAACTCCTCGGCGAGTTGGTCGATTTGGCCGAGCAAATTCTCAACACGCGCGGCAGCCAGAATTTCTCGTTCCTCGGAGGCTTCGAGTTCCGCGATGGTTTCATCGAGCAGCTTTTGAGTTTGCTCGACGGCTGTTTGGATTTCCTCGAGTACACTTTCGTCGTGACCCTGCTCGGCCAGCAATGTCGCGGCCGCCTGTTTCGACTGGGCGAGTTCTTGCGTGAGTTGGGCCACTTGCGTTTGCAGGGTTTGAAGTTGTGCCTCCGAGCGCAAGGCAAAATCATTGGCTGCCGACAATTCGCTGCGCAGCTTCCCGCAATCCTGACATTCCGCGACGCGCACCGCTTCGATGGCCGAACGCGATTCGGCCAGTTCGGCGGACAAACGCAGATGACTTAGCTCGGCATCGGAGAGTTGTCGCTCGAGCTTGGCGATGGTTGCGTCACGCTCGGCGAGTGACTCGCTGAGTTTGCGCAAGTGGTCTTCGTGGAGTGCCAACGCAGCTTGCGACTCGGCGGCTTGTTCCTGGGCTAACTCCTCGGCGATGTGCAGTACGCGGGCGGTGAGATCGGTTTCGAGATCGCTGATGCGGCGGCGCTGAGTTTCCAGCTTCGCGCCCAAGCCGTCGCGCAATGCGCGCAGCGCTTCCGCGGTCTGGTGAGACCGCTTTTCCGCGGAGGGCGCGCCTGGTGCTGGATCGTCCATGAGCAAAGTTGCCGATGCTAATCGTCTGTACAAACGGGAATCGCGGACGGCCTCTCGTCAGAGGTCGCGAACTTGCCGAGCGATATTTACCCAAGGGTATATAGGTTGCCCCCACCAAGGGGTCAAAAACCGTGGCTTGCCGCGTAGAGGTGGTAGGGGTTGTGCGGGTCAAAGTGCGGTTATGCCACCCGAATTGATCAACCCCCGAACATCGCTTCAATCTCGCCCGCGAAATTCTTCGCGATCACTTCCCGCCGGAGGCTGAATTTGGCGGTGACTTCGCCTGTTTCGAGCGAGAAATTGCGGGGCAAAATCAGGAAGGGGCCGACATGCTCTTCGCGGGCTGCGTCGGCAAGAACCCGATCGATTTCCGCGCGGAATAACTTGCGTACTTGCGGGTGCGTGACCGCGCGATGCTTTGACCAAACCCACAAGCGATTCTCGCGGATAAACTTTTTGAGGGCTTGGGGGTTCGGCACGATCAGCGCCCCCAAGTGACTGCGGCCATCGCCCACAATGCAAACCGCTTCGACAAACGGAGAACCGGCGAGACGCTGTTCGACGGACGCGGGACAGACTTTTTTGCCCGTGGAAAGCACGAAAATCTCTTTGCGGCGCCCGACGATGCGCAAGTTACCATCGGCGTCGAACTCGCCGAGATCGCCGGTGTGGAGCCAGCCATCGACAATCGCTGCTTGTGTCGCGATTTCATCCCGCCAGTACCCGAGCATCACATTGGGGCCGCGGGCTAGGATTTCGCCGTCAGTGGCTAAGCGAACTTCGACGTCAGCCAGCGGTCGCCCCACGCTGCCCGGGCAATAGTTTTCCTTGCGAGTCGCCGTGATAACCGGTGCCGCTTCAGTGAGGCCATAACCCGAGAGCAACGGCAAGCCTTGCTCGGCAAAGAGCTTTTCGACTTCCGGCGCAACCGCCGCCCCGCCGCAGAAACAGAGCCGCACTTTTCCGCCCAAGAGTTCCAACAGGGCGCCGGGTTGCTTCGACTTGCCGGCGGCGTGAAGGGATTGTGCCACCTTTTGATAAAAGTACGGCACGCCGTTGAGCACCGTGGGCCGCACCAACTGGCAATCGCGGAGGATCGTGTCGCGATTCTCGGCTAGCACAATCCGCGTGCCGCGCGCGAGCCAGGTGTACAGATCGCAGGTACGGGCATAAATATGGCTCAACGGCAAAAAGCAGAGCCGTGTTTCCTCGTGCGGCGACCCCACCGCCTTGGTCGTCGCAATCGCATTGGTGGCGAGATTCCCATGGCTGAGCATCACGCCGCGAGGATGGCCGGTGGTGCCGGAGGTGAAGAGGATCGTGGCCAGATAGGAGGATTGGGGACTAGGGACTGGGGATTGGGAATTGGAGGAGTTTCCGATCAATTCACTATGCGTGACGGATTTTATGTTTTCGCTGTTGAGGAAACTCTGTGGTTGATTGGTAACGACCAACAGCGCCGCGTCGGCGAGCTGCAACTGTTCGGCGGCTTGCGCGGCGGGCAGCGAGGCATGGAGCGGCACATGGACTGCGCACAGCGACAGAATGGCGAGGTCGGTGAGAATCCATTCGTAACTGTTGGGGGAGAACTGAACAACGCGGTCGCCGGGCTTTACCCCTGCCGCTTGCAAACCGGCCTGCACCCGGCTGACATCGGCAGCAACTTCGCTCCAAGTCTTCCATGAGAGTTTGCCGTCGCAAATGATCCCCACCGCTGGTTGCTCCGCCACACGGGCGACGGTGGCTTGGAACAGGGCAGGGATAGTGGGCGTTTCAGGCATTGTTATAGAAAATAATACGCGATTTTGCAGTTAGCAAAATCGTTTATTGTCTGAAAGTCGTTTCGTGTCGATAATAAGTTTATGACATTTGTGTCCGTCCTCGAAGGTGTAATCATGCCAAGTCTTGTGAGTGTTAGGCCGCTTGCCGATTACTGTGTCCATCTTGCCTATGACGATGGCGTCTCGGGACAAGTTGATTTGTCTCATCTGACGGGAAAGGGCGTATTTTCTGCTTGGCACGATCTGACATTTTTTAAGCAAGTCACGATCGGCGAGTTTGGCGAGTTGTCGTGGGGCAGCGACATTGAGCTCTGTCCGGATGCCCTCTACTTGCAATTGACGGGCAAGGCGGCCGAGCAGATTTTTCCCGGCATGAGCGTGAATTCTCATGCCTGAGCTGAGTCGCTTCTATGGCATCGTGATTCGCATGTATTTTGGCGATCACAATCCGCCTCATTTTCACGCATACTACGGCGGAGCCAAAGCGGTCTTTGACATCCAGTCAATAGATATCATTGACGGCAACATTCCCACTCGTGCTGCCAAGTTAGTCGAAGAATGGGCTCGTCTTCATCGAGTTGAATTGGAAGCAGCCTGGAAGCAGGCTGTCGCCTTGCAACAACCCGATCGAATTGACCCGCTGCCTTAGTGCCCCACTACATTGAGAGCAACTACGCCCGCAGTTGCCCGCCGAGTTGTTTGCTGAGCGTGGCTACCACCTTGTCGCGAAGCTTGTCCGCTTCTTCGTTGGTGAGCGTGCCGGTGGCAGAGCGGAGTTGGATCGAGAAAAGTAGGCTTTTCTTGCCGGGGCCAAGTTTGTCCGCGCTGCGATATTCTTCCTGGAAGGACAAACTTTCGAGCAACTCACCGCATCCTTGCCGCACGAGTTGCTCCACGTCGGCCCAGCGGATTTTTTCGTCGACCACGATGTTCAAATCTCGCGCGACCGGCGGGTAGGGGGATAATTCCTGGGCCCGCCGTACCAGCACCGCCGCGTCAACCAGAAGGCCCAGGTCGATTTCGGCAACGGCCGTTTCGCCACGCAGGTCGAATTTCTCGCGTGCTGCCTCGCTCACCACGCCGAGATAGCCGAGCAGCTTCCCGCACAACTTAAGTTCGGCCCCCTGCCCTGCCGTGAAAAATGGCGAGTCATAGGCTTGGGTGGTGAACTCAGCACCTGGGGCGATTGTGGCCAGCAGCGTTTCTAAAACGCCTTTGAGTTCCAAGAACCCGCCGCCGCTGGTAAGCCCCAACATCCGCCGCTGATCTGGTAGGCCACTTGCTTGTGGCAAATAGACACTGGCGATCTCGAACAATTCGATCACGCTATTGGAAAGCGTTTCGTTGGTTCGGCGGGCCGTGAGCAGACTCGGCAGCAAGGTTTGCCGCAGGCAATTGGCGCGCCGCAGGACGGGGGTGCTCGTGGCGAGTGGCTCGGCGGTGGACCAGGGACGAAACGCATCGACCCATTCTCGCTCGACGGCGCTGATGGTCATCGCCTCGTCGAAACCAATCGCGGCCACGCAATCGCGGACCTGATCGAGCACGCGGTCTTCTCGGCTGCGCGTGGAAGCGACCATTTTCACGCCGGCATCCTCGGGGATTTCGTCATAGCCGTAAATGCGGCCTACTTCTTCGACCAAGTCGATTTCGCGCGTGAGATCGGCTCGCCAACTGGGCGGTATGACCTTCACGCAATGATCGCAAACGTGGGTTTCTACGTTCCCCAGTGCGGTAAGAATCTGCCGCACTCGTTCGTCGGGAATCTTGATGCCGAGAACACGCTCAAGCTGGTCAAAACGGAGTTTCACCTGCTCCCGTGGCTGGGGTTGCTGGCCGACATCGATCACCCCGGCAGCCAGTTCGCCCCCGGCGAGTTCCAAAATCAACTCGCAACAACGGCGGCTGGCCCAGTCGATGCCCTCCGGATCGACGCCCCGCTCGAAGCGGTACGACGACGGACTGTGCAAATGGAGCCGCCGGGCCGTGTTGCGGACCGAAAGCTGAGCGAAATCGGCCGACTCGATCAAGAGGTCGGTCGTTGTGTCGCTGACTTCGCTGGTGGCTCCGCCCATCACCCCCGCCAGCGCGACGGCCTTCTCGCCATCGGCAATGACGCAGGTGTCAGGAGCAAGTTCGTAAGTTTGATGGTTGATCGCGGTGAACTTCTCGCCCGGTTTCGCCCGGCGGACGATGATTTTACCTCCAGCCAAGAGCTTGAAATCAAAAGTGTGGAGTGGCTGGCCACACTCCATCATCACGTAGTTGGAAATATCAACGACGTTGTTGATGACAGCGATTCCGAGGGTCCGCAGCCGGTCAGCGAGCCACTGAGGACTCGGTCCAATCTTCACGCCCCGAATCACACGTGCCGTGTAACGCGGGCACAGGTCGGCACATTCCACCGTAACGCTGGTGAGCTTGGCAACATCCGGCCCCATCGCTGGCGGTTTCGCGGCGGGAATTGTTAGTGAACGCTCCCACAGCACCGACACCTCGCGAGCAACGCCGACATGCCCCAAGCAGTCAGGTCGATTGCTGGTGACTTCCACATCAATGGCAAAATCGTCACCGACCGTATGGAAACATTCGAGGTTCAATCCCGAAAGCGTAAGCCGATCGGTCAACTGCTCGACCGACATCGGCAGCGGCACGTAATCTTTCAGCCAGTTGCGGGAGAGGATCATGAGAGGTTAGAAGCTAGAGATTAGAGGCTAGGGAATTTAATTGTTGAGTTTTGACACTAAGGATTTCTGTAACCCGCGTAACATACGGCCTTCTTCTGACAGGAGGTCAAGAAGTCCTTGTATCTGTTTCGAATCTCCGTACTTCAAACGCAAGCTGAGTTGTAAGAATGTTTCTACTTCGCACAATGATCCAACGGCAATCGAAAGAAAACGGAGGTATTCTTTCGTCGAATTTCTAGCGTTGCCTTCCGCAATATGAGCTGGAATTGAGCTTACAGCACGCCGCAATTGGCTCGTTAAGCCGTAGATTTCTTCACGAGGAAATGACTGGGTGAGGGCATAGATTTTTTCCGTAAAATCCATACCGAGTTGCCAGACTTTAAGGTCATGATGGCTGCGAATCTCAGAACCCATGTTTCTTTCCCCCTAACCTCTAGCCTCTAACCACTTATTCAAAACTGCTCCAAAAAACGGACATCGTTTTGGTACAACGCGCGGATGTCGGTGATGCCGTGTTGCCGCATGCAGACGCGCTCGACGCCGAGGCCGAAGGCAAAGCCGGTGACTTCATCGGGATCATAACCGACGGCTCGCAGCACGTTGGGATCGACCATGCCAGCGCCCCCCATCTCCATCCACCCCCCTTGCCAGTTCATGTCGACTTCGACACTCGGTTCGGTAAATGGGAAAAACGAGGGGCGGAAGCGAATATGCACTTCATCGTCCCCGCCGAAATAGCTTTGGCAGAACAGCCGCAGGACGCTCTTGAGGTCGGCCATCGTCACGCCGCGATCCACGAGCAAGCCTTCGATTTGGTGGAACATCGGGTAGTGCGTGGCGTCGGCGGTATCGGGGCGATACACGCGACCGAGCGAAATGATTCGCACCGGCGGCGGGGTCGTTTCCATCACGCGGATTTGGACCGTGCTCGTTTGCGAACGTAACAACAGCGGCGTTGGCGAGGTCGGTTCACCGACCGTGTCCCCATTCGTGGAAGCATGTGCCACCGAGAGATAAAAATTGTCGAGCGGATCACGCGCGGGATGGATCAGGGGGATATTGAGCGCCTCGAAATTGTGCCACTCGTCTTCGATCTCGGGCCCTTCGACTGCGGAGAACCCGAGGCGGCCCATGATTTCCTTCATCGAGCGGATTGTCTGCGTGATCGGATGGAGATGGCCAAGTCGTTTGGCGCGACCGGGCAAGGTGACATCGAACGCTTGGAAGGTGGCCGTTTTGCCGGAGGTGAGCCGTTCTTGCGCTGCGACGAACGCCGACTCGATAGCGACTTTCACTTCGTTAAACCGTTTGCCAGCGGCAGGTTTGTCGGCGGGTGGCATCGTCCCCAGGCCCTTTTGCGCATCGCGCAGCTTCCCGGCTTTCGCGCCCAGATAGGCCACGCGGGCCGTTTCCAGGACGGCCGGATCGGTAGCGTTGGCAAAATCGGTCCGCGCAGCTTGAGCGAGCGAGTCGAGACTAGCGAGGAATTCAGCGAGGGCCACGTGCATTGCCTCCGCTGCCTAGGCGGCCAATGCTTCGCGGGCCTTTTCCACGACGGCATCAAAGCCGGCCGCGTCGTTGATCGCCATGTCCGAGAGCGTCTTGCGGTCCAGCTCGATATTGGCCTTCTTCAAGCCGCAGATGAACTCGCTGTAACGCAGACCGCGCTCGCGCACGGCGGCATTGATGCGGATGATCCACAGTTTGCGGAACTCACGCTTACGGACCCGACGGTCGCGGAAGGCGAATGCCTCTGCACGGATCAGGGTTTCCTTGGCCGTGCGCAACAGATTGTTGCGGCCACCGCGATAACCCTTGGTCTTTTTGAAAAGACGATTCTTGGCCCGATTACGGGCGCTGCCTTTGGTGGTTCTCATCGAGGGAACCCTTTACTTTTCGGTGTCGCGCCCAGGCCTCTTTCGACTGCGAAAGATGTTCTGTTGCCCGGCGTGCTTGGTTTGCGAGCCGATGGGTTTAGCCCTTCGGCCTGTTTCCGTTGGGGCAAGCCCAACGGCTCGCATTAATAACTGTTGCCAGCTAGGGCGATCTTGATCCCCTTGGCATTGCATTCGGCCGTGGCCTTCGTTCCACGCAGGTTGCGTTTACGCTTCTGGCTCATGCGGGCCGCCAAATGGCTCGTGCCGGCGGAGCGGTGCATGACCTTGCCATTGGCCGACAAGCGAAAGCGCTTCTTGGTGCCTTTGTGTGTTTTTTGCTTGGGCATGTCACTCACTCCAACGAGAACCAGTGCGGATACGGAAGCCCCGCATTTTAGCAGATTCAGCGGGGCTGAAAAGCCGTAAGTTTAGCCAGAAACAATGATTATTTAGCCCCGCCGCTTGCGGCGGGTGCCCATCGCTGAGCAAGCTCAGCGGCTAAATAGTCTCCTACTTTGGTGCCAGAATCAACACAATCCGCCGACCTTGCATCGACGCGGCTTGCTCGACCTTGGCGTCTTGCTCCAGTTCCGTGACCAGTCGTTTGACGAGCTTGAAGCCTTCTTCGACGTGGGCGTTTTCACGGCCACGGAAAATCACCGAGCAAATCACCTTGTCGCGGGCTTTGAGAAACTGCCGCGCGTGATTCACCTTGGTCATGAAGTCGTGGTCACCGATTTTGGGCCGGAGGCGAATTTCTTTGTTCTTGCCGTGGTGCGTGTGGCCCTTGGTGAGCCGCTTTTTTTGCTGGTATTTGAACTTGCCGAAGTCCATGATGCGGCACACCGGGGGCTTTTCGAGCGGAGCGACCTCGACCAAATCCAGGCCGACCTCACGGGCTTGTTCGAGTGCCTCGTCGCGGGTGATCACACCCAGCTGCGCGCCATCCAGGCCAATCACCCGCAGGGGTGACGTGCGGATCTGTTCGTTGATCCGTTGTTGTTTGCTTTCGATCTTAAAGGCCTCCTAAAGGGTGAGAAAATAACAAAATACCGCCAAATTCTGTAACACCACAGTATTGGTTATCCAGGCGGGAGTCGTCAACGCCTGTCATTCCCGCGCAGGCGGGAACCCATTCCTCCAAGCTCACTAGATTCCCGCCTGCGCGGGAATGACGCGGAAAATTCAATACTCGTTCTTCACCGCCCTGTCCACCAAAGCCGCTCCACCGACGTCCGCGACTTGCCGCACGGTTTTGGCGTCGACTTCCTGCCGCAGTTTGGCCAAGGCTTCGCTGAGCGGCATAGCTCCCAGATCGCCTTCGATCCGGTCCCGCAGCGTGACGGTGCCGTTTTGAGCGTCTTTTTCGCCCACGACCAGCATGTAAGGAATCAATGCCAATTGGGCCTCGCGGATTTTTGCCCCCAGCTTTTGCCCGCGATAGTCGCCGGTGACCCGGAATTCCGCGTCGCGGAAGCGTGCTTCCACCTCGCGGCCGTAGGCCTCGGACTTATCGCTGACGGTCAAAACGCGGACCTGCTCGGGAGCCAACCACAGCGGAAAGGCCCCCGCAAAATGCTCGATCAAGACCCCCACGAACCGCTCCATGGAGCCCAACGGGGCCCGATGGATCATCACCGGCCGATGCGGCTGGTTGTCCGCCCCGATGTATTCAAGCGCGAAGCGCTCGGTGCTCGGCAAATTGTAGTCGAGCTGCACGGTCCCCAACTGCCATTCCCGACCGATGCAGTCCGTGACAACGAAATCGATTTTCGGCCCATAGAAAGCAGCTTCGCCCGGTTCCGGCTCCCGCCCCGGCAGATTCATCTCCTCGGCAACTTGCTGAATCGCCGCCTCGGCGCGGTCCCAGACCTCGCTGCTACCGACGTATTTGTCGCTATCGGGGTCACGGAAACCGAGCCGCACGCGGTAATTCTCCATTCCCAGCGATTTGAGCACCGCGAGTGTCATTTCCAAGCAGCCCCGCACCTCGCCGGCCACTTGGTCCTCGGTGCAGAAAATATGGGCATCGTCCTGGGTAAAACCCCGCACGCGGGTCATGCCCGAAAGTTCGCCCGATTGTTCAAACCGGTAAACGGTGCCGAATTCCGCCAACCGTACGGGCAAATCGCGGTAGGAACGGGGCTTCGACTTGTAAATCATGATGTGGTGCGGGCAGTTCATCGGCTTGAGCAGATAGCGCTCTCCCTCACCCGGTTTCAGGCCTTCGCGTTCGCTCAAATCGATAGGCGGAAATTGGCTCTCGCTGTAATACGGGAAGTGCCCCGAAATCTGATACAACTCGATCTTGCCGATGTTCGGCGTGTAGACGGCATCGTAACCGCGGCGGCGCAATTCGCTCTTGAGATAGTCTTCCAAAGTTTGCCGAATCACCGCGCCTTTCGGCAGCCACAAGATCAAACCCGAGCCGACGATTGGACTCACGGTAAACAATTCGAGTTGCTTGCCGAGCACACGATGATCGCGGCGCTTGGCCTCTTCGAGCACGCGCAGATGTTCGTCAAGTTCTTGCTTGTCAAAAAACGCGGTCGCATACAATCGTTGCAACTGCTGCCGTGAAGCGTCACCCTTCCAATACGCACCGGCGAGGCTCAGCAATTTGAACGCCTTGCCGATGTGGCCCGTGCTGGGGATATGCCGCCCGCGACACAGGTCAATGAATTCCCCCTGGCGATAAAACGACAATTCCGCTTCGTTGGCGAGGCCCGTTTCGATGTGTTCGACCTTGAACTCTTGCTGCAATTCCTGGCACAGCGCTAGGGCTTTCCCGCGAGTCACATCCATCCGCTCGAACGCTTGATCTTCCTTGACGATCTTCGCCATCTCGGCTTCGATCGCTGGGAAATCTTCCTCGGAGAGCGGCTTTTTAAGCTGAAAATCGTAGTAAAATCCGCTGCCGGTCGAGGGACCGAACGCGAGTTGCACACCCTCGTGCAGTCGCATGACGGCTTGCGCCATCACATGCGCGCACGAATGACGCAAGATCGCAAGTGACTCAGGATCGCGCTTCGTGAGCAGCCGCAATTGCACGTCGCCCTCACTCGACAAGGGAGTGCTGAGATCGATTTGCTGGCCATCAACTTCCGCGGCGAGCGCGGCTTTCGCCAAGCCGGGGCCGATCTCTTCCGCGATTTGGCGAGGAGTAACAGAACTAGGGTATTCACGCCGACTACCATCCGGCAAAGTGACTTTTAACATGATTATGTTGCGATGCTCGTGCTGTGGCAAAAACTGAGGGCTGTCGATCAGAGTAGCTCGACACTCCTTGTCGAATGGTTACGGACAGATTATCACGACACTCCGTTGTCATGACCATACGACACGGAGTGTCGTGCCACTCTGTACTAACGAACTCGCGAGTATAAGCCCCATGGCGTGAATCAGCCAATGCGGTTCGATACTTCCCTGTGACCCCAAATGTCGGCCAGTGTTCGCAATTCATCGCCAAAACGTCAGACAGAATCTTGCCACAGAGATCACGGAGTAACAAAAACAACTCGCTTTTCCCACCTCTGTGAACTCCGTACCTCCGCGGTTAATCAATGACTGTTGCTCGGCGCTCCTGTGGGCCCCTAAAATCGACCGCAATTCATCCCCAAGACCTGTTCGTCCCCGCCTTGGCCCCGAAAAGTGGAGGGGAAAAACCGCATTTTCAAAAAATGATCGATCTGTGAAGATTTTCGCAAGTGGTTGACCCACAATGAGAAACGCCGAATTCTTGACCCAGATGGATTTTTTTCCCAAAAATTCTCTGCCTTACCATTGCCAAAACTGTTGCAAGCCCGCAATTCCTTGGTAAAGTGTGAGAGGAATGGCAGATCGGTCTGTCATTTATGGGTTTCTTGTCTTGTCAGCAACCCCACCGGTTTGCTGGCCAAATCCATAAGAAAAGTTAGCCACAATCCTTTTCGGGCAGTGTGGCCAACCTTTCGAGTGGAAACCAGCAAAATTAGTCGGGTAGCACACGCGGGGGCAGAATCTGAATTCTTAATCGATTTTTCGCGTGCACGCCGCGTTCAGCGTTAGTACAATGAACGTACCCCAACAAACAAGGAATTCTAGTAACAAGATTTATCTTCGACCTATTGAGACGGGGAAACTGGAGTAATGAACATGAAGCGAAGCCTACTGATTTGTGCAGCAACAGTGATGATGCTGGTAAGTGTCCCTCAAGTGAATGCCGATGACATTCGGCTGACGCTTGATCTTAACAACACCCTCCGTGGTAACGCCCTTGGTGGCGGATCATGGACTCTTTCTGCCCGTAAAGTGGAAACGGGCGCTGGTTCTCAGGGGGATAGCGGCATCGCCGGTATCCGAGCCCTGATTAACAACATTACGATTGGTTCAATCGCGTTCTCGGGAACGATTAATCAACAGGCCGGTGGCCCTTACACTCAAACATTGAGCAATGGGACAATTGAAATTGTTTATGGTCAAGACATTTCTGTTCCAGCCAGCGTTGTCACGGGTGTTGGTGTAGCTGCGAATGCCAACCTTGATCGCATTATCGCAACCGGCACATGGCCCGCAGGACCACGCCCGACGTTTGGTGTCGATACTTCGACCCCAACGCCGTTTGCTTCGGAAGGCAACTTCCTAAATGGCTTGGTTGCTCCATTCGCTGGTGTCTCGGCGACGAATACGGTTACCGCTATTGTGACTTTGGGCGACTTCAACAATACGGGCACGATTTCGAATGCGGATACTGGTGGTTACGTTGCTGCCTTAACCGGTGGTGCCGGAGCTTTCAATCCCGCAGGCGATTTTAATCAAAGCGGTAGCGTAACTAATGCCGACACGGCTTCCTACGTTGCAGAACTTACTGGTCCTTTGTCGGCCAGCTTCAGCGTGGTCCCTGAGCCGTCAACCATTGGTTTGTTAATTTTGAGCGGCATAGGCTTGATTAGCCGTCGCCGTCGTGTATAGTAAGGTTATATTGACTACGTCAATTGGATTAACATCTTAGTGCGAGGTGCTCGTGATGTTTATGTAACTGCCTGCGTCAGTCGATTAACGCAGAGTTTGTCATAGCTTCGAGGCTACGTTAGCCTTGAAGGGACAGTTGAGGTTAGTTACACATTTAGTCAATAATTTTTAATTTAGGAATAAACTACTATGAAGAATTTCAATCTTGGTTCTCTTGCTCTTGCAGTTGTAGTCGCACTTTCGACTTTTGCCCAAGCTGGTTCGTTCTCAATTGTTGGCGGCGGACTTCTCCCCGCTGGAACGACTAGTGGCGTTTTGGATATCGTCTACAATCCGATTCCGGGTGGTGTGACTTTTGGTAACGGTGGCGTTGCCTTGTCAGTGCTGAGCAGCACTCCTGGAGTTATTAAGTTCACAGGTGCTAGTGTTCTTAATCCTGCCGGTCGTTGGACTGCTGTTATCGCCACTCCACCCACCGATGACGCTGCTTCTGCTCTGGATGGTTTCTCAGTGGGTACTCAAGGTCTTTCCTCGACGTTGACCTCGATCTACGCCCAGCTTAATTACGAAGTGCTTGGCAGTGGTACGACTATCTTGAGCCTTGCTACCCATGGTGAAGACGCCTTGTTTGACGGTGCTCAGGGTGACGTTTCTAGCACCACTCAGTTGGTTGGTACTCCCGTTACCGTTGCTTCTGAGATCCCCGAACCAGCCTCCTTGGCTATGGCCGGTATGGGCTTGATTGGTTTGGCTTTCCGTCGTCGCAATGGCTAAGCGAAAAGCTAACGAATAGTTAATAACTCAAACGCCTCCGCACTGAAAAGTGCGGAGGCGTTTTTTTGTGGCCCGCCCGTAGCAACAGGCGGCTCGCCTGTCTTTATGTTTGCTTGATATGTTTAACAGGCGAGCCGCCTGTGACTACGGCAAGATGAGCTGCCATTAACACGAGTCTCCGCTTCGTGACATGACGACTCAGAGAGTCGTGATACTCTGCGCGGACCGCAGGAGAACTGCAAAGTAGTAGGCACACACCGTGTGCCGTAACCGCCTTGGTGAAATCACTGCGTTTTCGCGCGTCCGCCACGGCACACGGAGTGTGCCTGCTACATTCAGGCGGACTTTGCAGTTCTCCTGGCGCGGACCGCGGATTTTTTCGCGTTTCGTGCGGTATCGAGTAAAATGAATGGGATCAGTAAAGTAGCATGGGCCCCTGGCCCGTGTGAGCAGACCAGACATTCACGGCCCAGGGGGCCATGCTACTTCGTTTGTGGTCAATTCGCCGAGGAGCTGCGTTGTTCGCTCGTTTATTGATTAAATCCCTGCTGCTGATGCTGTGCGCCGCGACATTCCCGGCCCGTGCCGCGTTTGACCTCACACTTTCGGTCGCCACACCGGCGGCCTTCACGGCCCCGCAACTCGCGGAGCTGCAGTCCTCGCTCGCCACGGCCGAGGCCTTGTGGGAAAGCGTCATCACGGGTTATCAGCCGGGTATTAATCTCGCGGGGATCACTATCGACGTGAATGCCAACTCGCCGTTTGCCCAGGCCAACTTTCCCGTGACGGTTGTCGAGGCGGGTTTCACGCTCAGCACCTATGCATCGATTGGCATCAATCCAGCGGTGATCGACGACTATGCCAGTTGGACCGGCATTGGCCCGCCGATCCCCAACCCCGCCTATCTGGGCCTGAATTATCTCGACGATATTCTGGCGCATGAAATTGGGCATGTCCTGGGGATTGGACTCTTGTGGGAAGATAACAATCTCTCTGTGGGGGGCACGGGCCAGTATCTCGGCCAGCACGGCGTGAGAGCTTATCGCGCTGAGTTTGATCCCACCGCGACCTTCATCCCCGTGGAACAGGCGGGCGGCGCGGCCGACGCCCATTGGAACCAACTCATGCGGAGCAGTGCCGAAGAAGGCAACCCCAGCGATCCCTTCAGCCTGTCCCCCTACACCGGCATCACCGACGCCCACGGCCGCGACTTTGGCATGGAGTTGCTCACGGGCGCATTGGACGCCGACTATGGCGAACCATTCTTGAGCAACACCACGATCCAATCGCTCCGCGACCTCGGCTTCACGGTTGTGCCCGAGCCGAACACGTGGGTGATGTTGATATTGGTATTGATCGGGTTGGCACGGCATCGGGCCGTTCAGTAGCCCGCGGTTTTCGACAGCCCGCGTCAATAGGGGTGAAGATTTCAGCCTGTTTGCAGCAAACGATTGACCCGCTCGCGGTAGGGTCCGAAAATACGGTAGGTAGGAAGCACCCTTCGTTCTTGCAATCAGAGAAAACAGGTATGAAACGAATTTCAATTCTTAGCGCCACACTTCTGTTAGTCTTGATTGGCATCGCCCCAGCGCGTGGGGACAATTTGCTGCTGAGTTTAGACCTTCGAAATAACCTCGCGAATGACCCCTTAAGCGGTGGCAGGTGGGAACTGTTTGCTCGTCAGGTGGAAACCGCCGACGGAGCTCAAGGCGACTTCGGCGTTTCAGGTGTCCGTGCCCTGCTCGATCATGTGGACGTCAATTCCATTACTTTCGCTTCCGGGATCGGACAAGGAACAATCGGGGGACCGTACCTACGAACTTTGCCTAACGGCAAAGTCGAAATCGTCTATCAACAGGACTTAAATGGAACAGTTGTCACTGGCGTGGGAGTTCCTCCTGTTTTTCCGCCAGAAAGGAGCTCCTTCCTCGCCTCCGGCACCTGGCCAAGCGGCCCACGGCCTGTCTTTGGTATTGATCCAACCGCAGTGGCTTCAACAGGGAGTTTTCTTACAAGCTCTGCGGCCCCTTTTGGCCAAATTGCCGCGGACGCAACTCTTACTGAAATTACGACGCTCGGCGATTTCAATGGTTCTGGAACGGTCACGCTCGGCGACATTCACCCGTTTAAATTGACGAATGGTCGAGTTCTTCCCCACCAAAGAGCGGCTGATTTTAATAGAACCGGTACAAGCAGTAGTGCGGATCGAGCTCACTTTGTCGCCGCTTTAAACTATCGAGTGCCTGCCGTGCTAAGTCCAGCACCTCAGCCTACCGGTGATGAGTCCGGCTCGGTTTACTTTGCCGGGGATGTGGGAGCAACAGCGACGGGGAGTAGCGGAACGATTGAAATTCGGATGAATTTAGATTCCATGGATGACTTGGGAAATGGTGGGGTGGAACTGGGAGTTCAACTGGGCACTCCCGGAGTCGTGAAATTTACCTCCGCTGAAATCATCAATTCTCCGTTTCGCTGGGTATCTCCGACGGAATCAGTCGAAAATAATTCAGTCCATTTCTTTTCCAATTCTTTTGTCGGCCCGGTACTCAGGCAAGGCGCGCAAGGTGTGCTCTATGCCACCATTAATTACGTTCGTATTGGACCAGGTTCGACACCCTTAACGTTCACTATTGGGAGCGAAGCTTTGGTGAACGGACCTAATTTTCCGGGCAATGCCGATGTGACGCAGAACTACGCTTTTTACGGAAGTAGTATCGGGTTGCTCGAAGTCCCCGAGCCGGCGAGTGTAAGCCTGCTGCTGTTGAGTGGGTTGTCGCTGTTGGGGCGTCGCCGCCGTCAGATTTGTTTTTTTAGCAATGGGACAATACCATGAAGCACCGCGCACTCCTTTGTACTCTGGCATGCACGACACTGCTGAGCGGCTCTGACTTGAGAGCCGACGATGTGGTGTTGACCTTGGACCTGAGCAATACTTATCGCGATGATCCACGGAGCGGCGGTACTTGGCAGCTTTTTGCCCGCCGGGTGGAAACCGGCCAAGCTCCTCAAGGGGACGCCGGCCTATGTTGGATCAGAGCGCTCATTAATAATATCCGTAGTGATACAATCACCTTTGCACCCGACATCGGCCAGATGACGGCCGGCGGACCATTTATCAACACGCTCAAGAGTGGGACGGTCGAAATCCTCTATCAGCAAGACACCGACGGCACGGTGGTCAAGGGTATTGGCATTGCCAAGAATCCTCATCGTGACCACCTGATTGCTTCCGGGAGCTGGCCGCCCGGCCCTCGGCCTAACTTTGGAGATGATGGTGCCACCCCGCCCCCGGCTACTTCCTCAGCCAAGTTCCTCGGTGCGGCCAAAACGCCGTTCCCAGAGGCTGTCATCCCGGGCCAGACGGTGACGGAGGTCATCACATTGGGCGATCTCAACGAGAACGGCACGGTGACGAACAGCGACATTGCACAATTCACGGCCCGGCTGCCGGGTGCTTCACCGTCGCTCCCCTACCACCCCGCCGGCGACATTGACCAGTCGGGGACGATCACCACCGAGGATCGTGAGTTACTCATCTCGATTTTGTCGGGGCCCTAGCATTAATAAGGACATGCGTGTCGCGACACCTGTCCCACCTTCGCGACACATTTCCGCCGCTGGTTTCCCGCCGAAAATCGGCCTAGCCTCTTCGCGCCGCTAGCGGTTCAGGTAGACTAACTCTTGTGTCGGCAACCTTTTCCAGCTCGGGTCGGGAAGCATCGCGCTGCTTAGTTTGGCTGTGAGAGACTTGTCGGTATGGCGCTTGCTCTTATCATGTCATTCCCGCGCAGGCGGGAACCCAGGGCGGAGGCTCTGAACTAGGTTCCCGCCTGCGCGGGAATGACAATACTACTCTGAGTTTGCACCGATTGTCCTCTGCCTGCCTGTTGGTGAATGGGGGAGGGCCCCACAATGAAAAATCTGCCGCCTGGTTTGATTGCGTTGCTGCTGGCTGGTGCCGTGGCTGTGTGTCTGGCGTCGCAAAGTTTGTATGGCCAAGGGGTGTACGGCCAGCAAGGGACTCTGCCGTATCGTCCCGGCATGGCGGGGCGGCCCGATGCGGTGCAGGTGTGGCGCGAAGCCGCCGCGATGGGGCTTAGTTATAATGAGGCCCTGGCACTTTCGCGGCTGCGCACGAACTCAACTGTCCCCACCCCGTTGCATCCTCGTTTTCAAGCCGGCGCGGGAGCCGGCCTGTACCAGCCGACTTATTCCGGCCACCAGGGCGTGTCGGTCACGCCGACTTACTCCACGAATGCTTATCGGCAACCCATATCAAAACCCTTCGCCGGGATGCGCCCGGCCCCGACGGCTTTTGAACGCTATTGGCCGTTGCTCTTGGAAGGCCGCGAAGACCCCGAGACGGGGGTGGTGATTTGGTCGATTCCGTGAGAAGTCTCGTCGCCCAGAAATTTATAACCACAAAGCCACGAAGCACACAAAGAAGAGTGAAGCAGTATACTTCGTAAGGCGCCTATGGCGAGTAATTCGAAATTCGTTTCCTATTATTATAAAATTACTTCGTGCCCTTCGTGGCTTCGTGGTAAATTTTTTTATTCGAGCCCCGGAAAGCTCACCCAAGCATCCACCCGCATGGCCGCTTCGTGGGGGCAGGCGTAGACGCAGGCGTGGCGGTGGCCGCTCAGCGTGCTGCACTGGTCGCAGACCACGGCCCGCTCGGTGACGAGTTTTTCTTCGACGTCTTCTTGCTCGTTGATCGCTAGGTCCAAGCGGAGATCGAAAATCGTCGCGTCGAACGGCACGGGGGCGGTGACCTTCGCCGCGACGACGTGCGAGCCCTTGCCGATGCGGGCGAGCGGCAGATTGGCGACGTATTCGCCCCGTTTCGCTTGGGGAGCGTCTTGCTCCAAAGCGAGCGGAGTGCCATCGAGCCAGACTTCCAAAGCCTTGCCTTTTGAGGTGGCTAAAAGCCGCCAGGTGCGATTCTCGGTGAGCCGCGAGCTATCGACCGTGAATGTATAGCGGAAATAGTAATCGCCCGTGGCCCCCCTGCCTGCCGCGAGGGCTTTCTCGATATCCGCCGCAAAGGGGGCTGAGCCCGGCAACCAATTTCTGCTTGCCTGTCCGGGCGCGAACCATTTTTTGGCCGGTTCGGTGGCCGAGCGGAGCCAACTCCAACCCGGTGCCCCGGCGGGGATCAACGATTCGTCGTGCATCTGAATCGAATCGTACGGGCACTGCCGGGCGCAGACGCCGCAGCCGATGCACCAATCGCGGATGGTGATTTGACCGTTTTCGCCCTGCTGGATTGAACCGACGGGGCAGCCAATCATGCAGACCGGATCGCGGCAATTGCGGCACGACGAGGGGATCAAATAATCGCCGAAGCGCGGGCCGTCGAGGAACAGCCGACTGTGGCCATCGTCGTGGGTGTCGATGCACGCCTGCACGCAATCGCCGCAGCGGGTGCAGCGATTGAGATCGATGAGCATCAGTTTCTGCCCCTGGAGGAGGCCCAATTCCTCGGCGCGGCTGGAGTTGGAAAGCAACTGAATCGGCGCGGCGGCCACCTGTTGGTCGCTGGTTGTGCGTTTGGCGATGAGCCGCTGGACTTCGGCCCGGACCGCGGGGGACATATCCACGAGATCGCGGAACAAATCGGCGGGAACGCGGACCAGCTCGATATCGGTCGCCTCGATGTTGGCATCGCTGTGGGCGTAGGCCACGCAGGTCGCGGTGCGGGGTCGGTTCTGGGCGAGGCCAATTTCGCCAAGCGCATCGCCGCGGCCCAAGTAGCGGAGCACGCGCTGCACACCGGCCGGTTCGGGGGGCGCGACGATTACCGGCAGCAGGAGATGGTACAGCAGCCGCGTTCCCCGGCGGTTTTGGAGCGGGGTCCAGTTTTTCACCTTGGCGTCGAATTTGGCCCCGTCACGTTGGAAATGTTCGTCGGCAAGCAGGGGGGCGACTTCCTTGGCGGCGACCAACGTGCCGGCTTTCGCAAGCTCGTTGCACTCGGCGACAAACTGTTGCCGCAGTTCGGGCGCTGGCTCGCCACCACAATTGGTGAGCGATTCTTGCAATCCGGCGGAAAGTTTGGCTCGCCAGGCGGTGAGCGGGTTTGCTGGCTCAACTGCGGCGAGAAGTTTTTGCACAAGGGTGGGCCAATTGCCGATGGCTTCCCCGGTGAGCCGCCAGGGGAACGATTGCAGCACCTGCACCATGCCCGAGCGCACCACATACACAGCCGTCGGCGGATCGCCTTCATCCCACAACACCGTTCCGGGGGCAAACTCGACAAGCTCAACGCGGCTGACCACTTGGCGGAATTGCTCCGGCGTGAGCAACGCGAACAGCGACAAACTTCGCAAGTGGCCTTCGAGCACACGGTCGCGATATTTTTGCTCCGACTGCTGTTTGTACTGCGGATCTTTGCGCATCTGGTCGAGCACGTTCCGCAGAATCTCGAGCGCGAAACACTCTTCGTCGGCCACCACCGTCGCCGAACGGGGTTGCCGCGTGAGGCAACTCATTTCGCCGAAGACTTCGCCGGCGTAGATGGCGGCGCGGCGGGTTTCGTAGTTGATGTCGGTGGGGCCGTCGTTGGGAATCAAGTCCGGCTTGTTCGGGGCGGCGGATGGTGATTGTCGCCCGGCACCCGTGAGCCGCTGCCAAAAATTCCGCGAAGCCGGTTGGCTGGTTCCCGCAGCCAAAAGTTGGGCGGTGGCGAGGCGTTTTGGTCCGGCACTAGTTGCGGGTGCCGGGCCGCTGCCGAGGGTGGCCAAATCCTCCGCCGTGAGCATATAAAACGCCGACCAGCCGGCTTGCCCCTGATGGCAAATCACTTCCCCGGCTTGGTAGCGGCGAAGCACGTAGCTGCCGGGAAACTTGGAAAACGAGGGGGCTTTTTTAATCGACGCAAACAGGGCGAGCGCTCCCAATTGTTCGAGCGTCAGCGGCACGTCGCTCGGGCGCGGGGTGAGTTCGGCGGTCGGATTAACAACGGTTTTCGCCACGAGAAGTTTCGCAAGATTTCGTCGAGATAATGCGTCGGTGCCATTCTACTGTAACCCAGGGAAATTGGAACGCGAGGCGTGGTACAATCAATTGGGCGAGCCCACCGGCGTACCCGCCGCAATAGAACCAGCAGCGGGCGGTGAACAAAAGCACGATTTTCCAGCAACCAGCACCGCGCATGGCAAACAACAAGCAAACTGTCATGGTCACCGGAGGTGCCGGGTTTATTGGAAGCTGCCTCGTGCGGCAGTTGGTGGCGCGTGGTGAGCACCACGTCGTGACCGTCGACAAGTTGACCTATGCCGGGAACTTGGACTCACTGGCAGAGGCTCTCAGCGCGCCGCACCACGAATTCATCCAAGCTGATATTTGCGACCAAGAGGTGCTTGCCCAGATTCTGGTGAAGTACCAGCCCGTGCAGGTTTATCATCTGGCGGCGGAGTCGCATGTGGACCGCTCGATTGATAACCCCGCTGCGTTCGTGCAGACCAACGTCGTGGGAACCGTGGCGCTGTTGGAACAATTGCGAACCTATTGGAGCAATTTACAGTCCGCGGAGCGCGACGACTTTCGCCTGGTCCACGTTTCCACCGACGAGGTCTTCGGGTCGTTGGGGCCGAAGGGTTTTTTCACCGAGAGTTCTCCCTACGCGCCGCGTTCGCCCTACTCCGCTTCGAAGGCGGCTGCCGACCATTTCGTGCGGGCGTTTTTCCATACCTATGGTTTGCCGGTGATGGTGACCCACTGCTCGAACAACTACGGGCCGTATCAGTTTCCTGAAAAACTGATTCCGCTAATGATTTTGAACGCGCTCGAAGGTAAGCCGCTGCCGGTCTACGGCGATGGCAGCCACGTGCGCGATTGGTTGTTCGTGGATGATCATTGCCGGGCGCTGCGGATCGTGATGGAGCACGGACGGCTCGGCGAGAGTACCCTGATCGGCGGGAACTGCGAGCGCAGCAATCTCGAAGTCGTGCGCGCGATCTGCGCGGCAGTCGACCGGCTCAGACCTGACCTGCCGCATAGGCCGTGCGCCAGTCTGATTACGTTTGTCCGTGACCGACCTGGACACGATCAGCGCTACGCCAGCGACACGAGCAAAATGCGTAACACGTTGGGTTGGCAAGCTGAATGCGATTTTGAGTCTGGCCTCGCCGAGACGGTCGCGTGGTACTTGGAGAACCCGACTTGGATCTCACGGGTGACCTCGGGCGTTTACCAGCGCGAGCGGTTGGGGCTGGGCTCTGTTTGATTTACCGCTAGCGACTCTTGGATCGCAGCGGCCCGAAATGGAAGTAGGCGTGCAGTTCGGAGCGGGAATTCACGCCAAATTGATGATAAATTTTCTTCACATAGTCGCCGACCGTGTGAGTGCTCAGATTGAGTTTGGCTGCGATTTCCTTGGGAGAATGTCCCGCCAGGAGCAAGTTCAATACTTGTCTTGTGCGGAGCGAAAGTTTCATCGTGCGGGGATCGATGGGGACTTCCGCGCTGTTTTTATGCAGCCAAGTGACCTGCGGAATCATTAAGTGAAACAAGGTGCGATCGCGCTCGGAAAAGGCCTCCCTATCGTTGCGCCGGTGGATGCCGACGGCACTGACGGTGCTTGGCTCATGCTTGCAGAAGTAGAGCAAGGAGTCGCCCAGTCGAGTGGCATGAGTCGTCGTCGCGAGGGATGATCCGTTCGAGCCGTTTTGCAGAGAGCCGAGTTTTTGCTCGGGAAATGTCATCTCGATCAAATTGGTCTGTGCCCGCGACTGATTGGCAAACATCAGTTGTTTGGGGTCCATGAAAGCCTTGGCCGATTTTACGAGTTCTTGGTCGTCAACCTGTCCGCCATAGAGACTCACGCAGGCCGAACCATCGCCCGCTGATTCGGGAGTCAGCTCGGAAATGCTCCACATCCAGAAGTCGGCCAAAGTGAGTTCGGCGATCTGAGAAAGAAGTCGCCGCCGGCGCTCGTTGATCGAATCCTCGACCGTGGGATCGGTAACCGAGGCAATCAACGCGACCAAGCGCTGGACATCATTCAAGGGAAGTGATTGCTTGAAAGTTCTAGTGCGCGAAGTAGCGGGTCGTTTATCAGGAAGTAACTTGAACGCGGAAGCTCATGGCAAGACTAGCCTGTGAGTGCATCACGCTCAGCACCCCGCCGCACAGGGCCCTTGGCCAAAATATTCGCATCTTGCAGGCCGCGGCAACTTTTTCCCAAGAAGAAGTCGCGGCAAGCCTTCACCGTATAACCGCAATACCCCACGCCCACCCGCCAATTTTTTGACTCTCTCCGAGAAATAATTCTTGCTTGGAAAGGGTAGATAACACCGTGCATGTTGCGTGCATGAACGATTTCTTAACGGTTTCTGGCTGCGTAACCAGCGACTATGCCAAGGAATTCATCAATTCTTCACTCGTGCGGAATTGCGCTTTCCGGTCTCGCATACCCGTCACAACTTACCTATCCCGCATTTACGGGACTAGTGTCTTTGTGGACCCCCATCAAGAATGCGGGGGAGTTTGCTCTGGAGAGCACCCCAGTAATCCTATCAGCAGCAGGGATGCAACTGAGGAATTACTGATCGTGCTACTTGATGAGCAGACCTCCATCAGGCATCGATCATGAGCTGATGGAGAGTCGTCATTTTCATGTTTAGACCACACTTGATAGACAGGTGATATTTAAGAGGGGCTTGCTAATGATGCTACATGTTCGTTCACAACTTTCGCGGTTCTTCGTTTGTTACTTCCTGCTACTACTGTCTTCTTCTCAGGTACAAGGCGGCCTACTCAGCGGCCATCCTGATGCCTATGCGGGTTGGACGGGATCGGTTCCCTTCAGCAACATCGCGGGACTCAGTGGCACGATCGACTACGCGGTGTTCAAGGCCGCGGATTTTAACGGCAACTTTGGTGGGACGGGTTATACGCCAGGCGCTCAATTGGTGTATACCTATCAAGTCAACGTGGCCCAGAACAGTTTATTTGTTTCAGCCGAGATCGTGGGGATCGTCAATCCCGCCAACACGATTGGCACCTTCGGACCTTTGAACGCTTTGGATGTGGATGCCTCGTCGGCATCGTTCGATCCTTCGGGCAATGCCCAGTGGTTCTTTACTCCCGACGAGATTCCCGCGGGGTTGTCCAGCTTCGGCTTGGCGTTTTCTTCGCCGAATATCCCCATGCCGGGCGCTTCGGTGACGATCGACGGTGGCACGTTCGCGACTTCGTTGGGGCTGCCTACACCCAGTTCGATTGTTATTCCCGAGCCGATGTCCCTCGCTTTGATCGCGTCGGGATTGGCGGTAGCAATCACGCTGAGACGGTTACACAGATAGAGAGCACAACACTAAATCACACAGATGCTGATGGCAATCAAGAGTAGACCTTCACAGATCGAACAGGAGTCATTTCGCAATGCTGTCTTTCATTGATATACGGAAATCTCTGCGGCTAGCCTTGCTCGGCTTGCTCGTCTTTTGTGCAAACACGTTTGTCCAGGCCGGTTCTCTGGCCACGACCAATCGCGCGTTAAATGATGGTTTTGGTCCCGATGCGGGACGTTGGCATGGCAGCGTCGCCCTGAGTGGCATTGCCATTTTCGGACCGAACGTCGTCTCCGCCGAGGTCGATTGGGCCGCGTTCGCTCCCGGTAAATTTGCCCTGTACCTAGCCGACGAAGGTTTGGCAGGGCCTGATCCGTCTGGTGGAACAGATGTTGTTTATGCCTATCAAATCGTGTCCGTAACGACCGCCGTCCCAGGTATTGCCTCGCTGACCGTGGGGATTGACCTGGCAGACACTCGCGGTGTGGTGCTCGCTCCGACGGCTGTCTCGGCGGGTGGTGGTAGTGAAAAGCTACCGAGCGGCGGCGGCGACGAAGGAACTTCGATGTCGTGGACCTTCGCGGCGAATCCGGTGGGTGCGGGCGATACATCGGGGCTCCTCGTGTTCACGAGTCCGTTTGCTCCCGAGTTCGATCACATGACCGTTGTTTCAGGTTTGGCAGCCGGAACGGCCTTTAATGGCGTGGCGAGCCCCAGTGTGCGTATTTTTCAAAACGATGTGCCCGAGCCTAATACGTTAATTGGTCTTGCGCTAGGCTTGTTTTCCCTCTTCGCTCGTCGACGTTAGCCTACTTTGTTTTTCTTGTTTTTATTGCTGGAAATCAATACTAAGGACACACCCATGAAAACCGAAAAGGAAAAGCCATCTCTCGATGCCGCTGACTCTGCCGAAGCCGGCAAGTCAAGCAAGGTCGAGTCTCCTCAAGCCACTCAAGTCAAGGTTGATGACAGCGGTTCACTCTGTACGTATGCGAATTTTTGTCGCGTCACGGGCACTCCCGAAGAATTGATTCTTGATTTCGGTCTCAACTCGCAACCTTTCGGCGTGCCAACCGAGCCGGTCGAAGTCAAGCAGCGCTTGATTGTGAATTACTACACGGCCAAGCGTTTGCTGCACGCCCTGCATCTTTCGATTCAGCGTCACGAACAGGCCTTTGGATCGCTGGAAGTGGACGTGCAGAAGCGAGTCGTCAATCGCCCCACAGTCGGCGGTTGAGTGGTGTTTGACGGATTGAACCGGGAAAGTACGGCCAGGCTGTTGAATATTCTTGAACGCTGCGCCTACCTTGTCCCCCCGCATCATTTTTCAGGTCGTTAACCAGAAATTTTCATTACCTTCTCCAACTGTTTCAAGCGAAGAGTTGATCATTCAAGGAGTCACCAGGCATTATGTTACGCCAACCAGGACACAAGAATTCGGCTCAATTTACAACACGTCAGGCTCCTCAACGGCGGGCCGCCAAGCGTCGCGCGAAAGTCTCGCGCTTTCGCAAAGCGTTTCCTAGCTTCTCGCTTTCGCGGTGGTCGTCGAGTCGGATCGTGCAGTCGCTTTGCACGCTGTTTCGACAGAGTGCCGCGTCAATGCGCATCGTGGGTCGAGCGACGGGTCAGCAGTATGTGGGCGTAGGTTACGGACGCCAACTGCGCTTGGAAGGTCTGGAGAGCCGCCAAATGTTGGCTGCTGATCTGTATGTCAACGATACATGGATTATTACGAATGACGCGGACCTCTCGCTGAGTCTAACCGCTGGCGATACCGTCATGTCCGACATTGGTGCCGGTGATGCCGCGATCAGCGGTCTGATCTTTGGAACGGATGCTTTTTCGACGATTCAAGATGCCATTAGTGCTGCGGCACTTTCCGACGATAACATCAATGTGCTGACGGGAGCTTACTCCGGCGCACTCTCTGTCAACAAAAACGTGGATATTATTGGGGCGGGAGACGCCGATGTTTCACTTAATGCGGGGGGCGATTCTACTGGCATCATGATTTCCAGTGGCTTCGATGTCTCTCTGAGCGGTATTACGCTCTCCAACTTTTCTGCCACCGGCATTCGTACCCAAGGCGATTTGACACTGTCGAACAGTACGGTCGATGGCGGCTTTGTTGGCGTGTGGGTCGATGGCGGGACGCTGGATATGACCTCAAGCATTGTCCAGAACGCGATGATCTTTGGCGTGCAGGTGGGTGGTAACACAACGATCGCCAGCAGCGAAATCTCGGCGGTGGCCACCAGCGCGGCTTCCGTGATCGTGTCGGCGGGGCACGCTGAAATTACAGGCAGCAAACTTTTTGGGGGGCAGCGCGGCCTGTTGGTTAATGCGGTCGGAACGGCGGAAATTTCCGACAGCGATCTTTCCGCCAACAGCCTGCGCGCCGTCGAGAACGCGACTTCAACCGCAGTTGATGCCTCGGGCAACTGGTGGGGTAGCAACGTCGAAGGCGATGTTCTCGCCGAGACGCTGGGCTTGGTTGATGTGACGCCCTACTTGGATGCTGGGACCGATGGCAATGGCGCCACGCGCGGTTTTGCGGGCGATTTCTCGCATGTGCATGTCACCACCTTGGGACAACAGACGGGGTCGAGCGGACGGATTCAGGAAGGAATCAACGCGGCGCAAAGCCTGGGAACCGTCACCGTTGAAGATGGCACCTACGACGAAGTGGCGACCATCAATCAATCGCTGACCGTGGTGGCCGCTTCCCCGCTGGGAGCCATCATGGCCCCGACGACCGGGGCACAACAGTCGGTGCTGATTGTGGCTGCGACCGATGTGACGATTGATGGTTTGCAACTTCGAGTGAATCAGGATGATGATGGCGGAATCGGTGGTATCGCGCCGATTGCTCCCGTGGGCATTTCAGCGACGCCGCTGACAACGATTGATTTTGATGGACTGAGAATTCAGAACGTCAAGATTACGTCGATTGGTAATTCTCCCGCGAACTGGACCGGTTCACCGAGCCTCACAGTTCGCGCAGCAGGCATTGTGCTTTACGCGAGTGGAGTGCCTAGCGTGGAGATCACGGACAACGATATCAATGTCACGAGTGGAACGAGTTTCTTCCAGCGCGCCGTGTGGCTGGCGCAACTGAATGCCGATGTGACGGGCAACACGATTGCGGGGTTCGCCAACGATTTGTTGTTCCAATTTGCTTCGGGTGGGGCGTCACTCATTGATGATAACGATTTTGTGGGGCAACATCGGGCCGGTGGCGCTGGCGTCAATATTTCTGGACCGAACGCCAACGCTCCAATTACGATCAGCAACAACAACTTTGCTCCCATCATTGGAGACCCGGCCAACATCCAAACAGGTATCGTCATTAACCAGAATTGGAATGGCAATAACGGCTCGCCCGTCAACATCGTAGGGAATACGTTTACCGGTGAAGTGCTCGGTATCCTCTCCGGCAACTCCGACGGTTTGACAATTGACTCCAACGTTTTCACCCCCGCGGCTGGCCTGGCAAACACTCCGGCTATTGGCGGTGATTTCTTGCATATCGCTATCGATTCCGACGCGCCGAGTAGCGGTGATCTTGTTTCCTTGGCAACTCAGGCCGACGTCAAGAACAACACCTTCAACGCCGCGGCAGGTTCGGAAGGGACCGCGATTTCGGTGGCCAATAACTTGGTGGGAGGTTCCTACGATGAAGTCACCATCGGCGTGGGCGGAGATAATACTTACGATGCCGCTTTGGTTACGGGCGTGCGCGTGGTCGGAGGCGTGGCCACCGTGAGCGATTCGATCAGCGGCGTCGATACGGCTGTGCAAATTTCTGGCGGTACGGTTACGCTTGCTGGCAGCAGCTTGACGAACAATACCACGGGTGTGTCGGTGAGCGGCACGGGCAGCCTGACCGTTGGCACCGGCAACACGATCACGGGCGGCACCACCGGCTTGTTACTCGACGGCGCTGGGGTTTCCGTCGCTGGCAACGATTTGAATGACCTTTCCATGAGTGGTCAGTTGGGCGATTACATCACGCTCGCCAACACGGCGTTTGACGATCAAGAACTCGATGGTTCGGACCTGACTTTAGGAGGCACATTGGTCAGCGCGATGACCCCCGCGCAGCTCGTGGCTGCCGGTGCCAAAATTACCGATGAGCTTGATAACAACACGCTTGGCTTGGTGGACCTGGGAGGGATCATTGTCGTCACGCCGACGTCTTCTGCCTCGCTGCTCGACAACGACTATTTGCGGATTAAGAACGCCATTGAAGCCGCCGAAGATGGCGACACGATCATTTTCGCGCCCAACGGACTTGATGCGGAATTCAATTGGGATGAACCATTTGCCCTTGCTTCTTGGGAAGACGGCAACGATGGCCTACCGGGCACGGACGACGACTTTGGCGTGCAACTGCCTGGAAACCTCGACAATGTCACGGTAACGGCAGACGACGGAGATAACATCAGTATCCAAGGCCCTGGCGACATGCTCACTTCGAGTATCGAAGCCGGCTTTATCGTGTATTTCAATGGTGTTGGACCGACGACGAACACCAATTGGACATTCTCGAATTTTGCGATTCTCGACATCGACAATGCGTTTGGTTTCTTTTATTCCAACGGCAATGATTTCAGTGGTCTCACGATTGACAACATGCACATCGTGGTGCCAGCCGACAGCACTGGCGAGACGGGTGATTTCCAGAATATCGGCATCCACTATGGAGCTGGTCAGAATATTTCGATCACCAACAACTTAATCGAATTCGTGGGAACAGGCGACGGCACCTCGCTTGGTATTCAATCCAGCACACATGGCGGGGCGAATTACGACGGTCTCAATATCTCGAATAACCAGTTCGTCGTACTGGGGGCGGGGACCGAAGAAATCACCGGCGTTTGGGAAAACGGACACACCCATCTCAGCGACATCGCCGTGTCGGGCAATACCTTTACGGGCCTTGCAGGCCGTGCTGGTGAGCAAATTGGTTTCTTAGTCACCTCCCATTCGAGTGCCACCACAACGGTCACTTACTCCAACAACTCTATCTCCAATGCCGATGTCGGCATCGACTGGCTAGATGAATACGACGATGGCATGACGGTCACCCCACAGGTTTACACGGGTACTCAAGCCGTTGTTGTGGCTAACAACATCATGACCGGCGTCGGAACCGGCATCCGCGTGGGTGGAGTTGATGCGTCAGGCGCGATCAGCGGCAACAGCATCACGGGGGCTTCGGGCGTCGGCGTGGATGTGCTCACAGGGGCATCGGTTGTCATCACTAGCGGTTCGTTCCAGAATCTCGACATCGGCATTCGCGTGGCGGGTGCCGCCGCGATTAGTGGTGCGGACTTCAACGCTGGCACGGACAACGAGACCGATATTCAACTGCTGGCCTCGGCGGGTGTGGTCACTCTGGGTGCCGGCAACCTGTTCGGCGGGACCGATTACTTCATCGACAATGCCTCGGCAAACGACTTTGACCTGGCGGCACTGGGTTACGGCGCTGCCAATTATGAAGGTCTCGATCCTGGCACGTTGGCCGATGCGTTTGCCATCGAAAATCGGCTGCGGCACGAAGTCGACGCCGGCAATGCGGCGGCAGGGTTGATCCGCGTGGTGAACAATACGTTGTATGTGACCACTCCTGGCGCGGAAGTGGGTATTAGCGACGAAACGATTCAAGGGGCCATCGATGCCGCCATGGCGGGCGATACGATTCACGTTCAAGCGGGAACTTTTAATGAGTATGTAGTGGTTGATAAGCAACTCACGCTGCTTGGTGCTCAAGCGGGTACGGACGCTCGCGGCCGTGTTGCCACAGAATCGGTTTGGAGCCCGCTCGTTACTCCCGACGATGGCCATCTGCTCACGATCACGGTTGGTGGGGTGACGGTCGATGGATTTACGTTCGATGGTCTGACCACCGCGAGTTCCGCGATTCGCAACTGGGACGACACCAACAACTATGCCACGCCGAATTTGACGCTGCAGAACAACATTATCCGTGATTTGGATGCGAATGCCGGCCTCGGCATCACACTCACCAATCCCGCCGGTACGCCCACAAGTGGGTTGCTGATTTTCCAGAATGACATCATCGACGCGGGTTTCTTCGCCATCGATTTGAGCGAGAATGTTTACGGCACGGTTGACGACAATAGCATTCATGTGCCTTTCTTTGGGTATGGTATTGCGAGCTCTTCCTACTATAGCTTCCCCGGTACGCTGACTTTAAGTGACAACGAAATCACCGGGGCAGGTCGCAGTTGGGGCATCTATGCCAATCTCTGGTTTGGGCCAGCCACCAGCACGCTTGACATTATTGGTAACACAATCAACGTGGACCCGGGTGTGCTCGGCACTGACGATGATTCACTCACCGGAGACTGGGATACGTGGGGTATCAATCTGTGGTCGATCAACAATCAGGCCGATGTCAATTTGACGAACAACGTCATTGGCAGTTCCGGCGGGCAATTCAGCCGTGGTATCAATGTTTGGAATGCTCTGGATAACGTGAGCATAGTGGGTGGCTCGATCTCGAATTCCGAGGTTGGCATCAATATCGACGCCACGGATCCCTACTATGCCGGCGGTTTCGATACGGACGTGGCAATCAGCAATGTTGCCATCAACGGCGGCGAAGTGGGCGTGCGGATCTGCAATCGCAGCTTGCCCTACACGCCCCTCGGCGACAGCCCTCCTCCCGCGGATGGTGATCCTCATGGCAGCGTGACGGCCAGTCTCTCGGGAGTGGTCATCACCGGTGCCACGACTGGCATTCTCGTGAAGGATGAGCTTTCTAGCGATGCGTTGACCGCATCCGTGGAATTGATCACCGGCAATTCGATCACTGGTGGCACCACGGGACTTGCCGTTGATGGCGAGCAAGCCCTGGTTGTGGGTGACTCACTTGGCGACACGATTTTCAGTGGCCAATCCGATTACTATGTGTCTCTCGTCAATGATGCGATGAACGAGATTGAGATTGACGGCACGCTGGCCAGCTTCGCCGGATTCATTGGCGGCAGCGGAATTTTGGCGGACAATTTTGCGATTGAAGACAAACTGCGACACGCAACCGACGATGCGGGTGTTGGCCACGTGCGTTTCCGCATGGGGGAAGTTTTCGTCACCACTCCGGGTTCTGGGTTGAGCGACGAAACCATTCAAAACGCCATCGATGCGGCTGACGCGGGCGATACCGTGCATGTCGCGGCAGGCATGTTCAGTGGCGTTGGTAATCGGGATCTTGACGTCAGTAAAAAGCTCATCATCGATGGTGATTTCATGGGTACGACGATCATCGACGCCGATGGACTCGATGGCTTCAATATCAATGCCTCGGGAAGTAATGCCTTGGATCGGCTGATCATCAAAGACCTTACCGTCACCGACGCCACCGGTGGCAGCGCTGCTGCCTTCAGAATTGACGGTGTTGCCAGCTTTGTCACGCTCGATAACGTAGCCGCCACGGGAAATAATATCGGTTTCTTGGCTGATAATACGAGCGATGTTGATGACCTAGACATCGTAAATAGCACTTTTACGAACAACGTCATCGGCATCTATAGCGAAGCCGAAACCAGTATCACGAACAATCAGAATCTTTTCGATGATATCTTGCTTCAAAACTTGACTGTTAGCGGGAATTCTTCGAAGGGCATTTACTTAGAGAAGGCTAATAACCTGACGTTCGACAATGTGGTTCTCACTCACGCGGTGACTGACAACGGTCTCGACTTGAACCTCAAGTATGGCGATTTCCAGAATGTGCTTATCACTGGTAGTTCATTCATCAACACCGGCGGTGGCACGGCCGCCCATATCAAAGGCCGCAATGACGTTTATGGTGTGAGTACCGATTTGGTCGGCCTCTCGATTCAGAACTCCGACTTCACAAGTACCGCTCCTACCGCTTCGGGCCTCTCCATTGGCAACGCGGTCAGTGGAATCACGTTCAGCGATGCCGACTTCCTTGGCACCGGTAATGGTATTCTTTTCTACGTCACAACGCCGCAGATGCTTGATCTTGCGGATAGCGATTTCGTCGTCACGCTTGTGGGATATGTGGCTAACGCCACTCCATTTGCGGTCGATGGTACCGATGCGACTTACGATGGCATAGTCGGCAACACGGCGACGCCCACACAAGGTTTTGCGATCACGGATAAAATGCTTGATGCCGTGGACGTTAGTGGACTGGGACTCGTGCGGATTGTTTCCGGTCAAGTTTTCGTTACTCAGAACAGTTTCTTCCCGGCACCACCATTCAACACGTTCACTCCCAGTGTGCAACGCGGGGTGGACGCTGCGACGACGGGAGATACGGTCTGGGTCAATGATGGCACTTATACGGGCAACGTGGTCGTGAATAAGAACTTGACCCTTGTGTCTGCCAATGGCCGTGGCGTCACGACTCTCCAAGGAGTATCAGGAGTTGGGTCTCTAGGAACGCTGCTGGTGACGAATAACACCACTGATTTCAATTTGGGGAGTATAAGCGGCAATGGCTTTACGATTGTCGGCATCGACAATAATAACCCAGGCATCGAGAATGCTGCCGTTTATTTTCAAGGCGGCCATACCAATGCGGAAGTTCGATGGAATGACATTGTGGCTAATGGTGACCATGGATTCGCCTCCGAGTCAGGTGCTGCCATGGTGGGCTTGGTCGTCGACAACAACATCTTTTCTGGCCAAACGTTCGTCGGCACGCCAGCGGACAACGGATTTACGAATCAATTCACGACGCCAAATGTCCCACGGCAGCTTTTCGTCTTGGGCAGTGGTTCAGGGACGGTAGTTGCCAATAATATTACCTTCACCAACAATTTGATCACTGGCACGGCTGGCGGCTCAAATGGGGGCGGGGAACAAGGCAACACGCTTGTAACCCTTGATGCCTTGAATTCGGTGATATCGGACAATACTTTCTCGGGAACAACCACACGCTTCGGCCATAGTCTACGTGCGCGTGGTGCGAACAACACGATTACCGACAACGTGTTTAATAGCGCAACGATGGGCACGAACACCGTTGACGTTTACGTCAATCGGACAGGAAATATTATCCTGGGTAACACTTTCTCAAGTTCAGCTGGAACGGCAATCCAAGTTGATGCCTCTGGCGGTGCCACGATTGGCGGAACCGGAGTTGGTGAAGCAAATAGTATCGCTGGCTATAATTTTGGCATAACCGTTGGTGGGGTTTCCGCCGCGAGTGCCACCATCGTTGGCAATACCATCTACGGTGGAAATGGCGTGGGAATAGCAGCCGGCGCTAATTCGTCTGTCTTGGTCCAAGAGAATGACTTGACGGGGAATACCGTTGGCGTCGGTATCGCTGGTGGAACCGTTGACCTGGGTCAACTCGGACTCGGCACGGACTTCACGGGGCTGGGTGTCAGCTCGGGTGGCAACGACTTCTCGGGCTACACACTGGCCGCCACTGCAATCAGCGGTGCGATTGTGAATTTGAATGCCAACGGCGTGAACGCCAACGCTGGCCCCCAAGGCTTGCCGTTCGACGTGCCGGCCTTTGGCAATACTTGGGCCGTCGCCACGCCGACGGGGATCGAGAATGTTGTCTGGCATGATGCCGACGATGCGTCGGTTGGTTTCATCGACTACGATACCTTGGCCAATTTGGTAGTCAGTTTGGACCCGTTGCCGTCGGATGTTGACAACGAAGACGTGAACGAGGGCAGCACCGC
The DNA here is from genome assembly GCA_034439695.1 of Bythopirellula sp. GTDB lineage: Bacteria > Planctomycetota > Planctomycetia > Pirellulales > Lacipirellulaceae > Bythopirellula. Next base: position 41,880 of record JAWXAV010000050.1, read on the forward strand.
CACGGTTTACGGCGAGTTCACGAACGACGCCCAGGCTCATACCGTGACCATTGACTGGGGCGATGGCAGCCCTGATACCGTGGTCAATCTCTTGCCGGGCGTTTTCAGCTTCTCCGTCACATCGACGATCGGTGTCACTTACACCGACGATCCCTTCGGCAGCACACAGACGATCAATCACGGCATCACCGTCACGGTGGAAGAAGATGCCAATCCCGGCAACTTCTTGACCGACGGCAGCTTGAGCGTCGATGTGAATAACGTCATTCCCACCGCGACATTGTTTACCGCGGATGGCAATCTCAACGAAGGAGAAACGCTGTCGCTCGATGTTGGACCAGCGTTTGATCCCGGTACCGATGTGATTTCCGCGTATCGCATCAACTGGGGTGACGGGACCAATGAAATCATCCCAGGTAACTTGGCGTCCGTTGTCAACCATACTCACCAGTATCTGGATGGACTGGCAGTTCCGAACAGAACCGTCACCCTCGACATTTTCGATGAAGATGGCACGTGGAATACGGTAGCGAGCTTGGGTATTCTGGTAAACAATATCGCGCCGACGGCCGGCAATTTCTTCAGCTTTGACGCGACCGTCAATGAAGGGAGTACGACTTCCGTCTTCTTCGTTGGACCCTTTACCGATCCTGGCAATCCCGACACTCCGTTCCGCTTTGCCTACGACTTCAACGGCAACGGCATTTACGGCGAGGCCGGTGAATTGGGCGATGGAACCTACACCGGCTCGGTCGTCGCGAGTACGGCCGCGGTGCCAGCGGCGTTCTTGGCCGATGACGACGACAGTCCGCGCACCATCAGAGCGCGGATTATCGATAATGACGGTGGCTTCACCGAATACTCGGTGAACGTCAACATTCTCAACGTGGCACCGGTGGTCAATGCAGGGGCCGACGCGAATGCTTTCGCTGGCTTGCCGTTTAATCATGCCGTTTCGTTTACTGAGAGAATGTCCCTCCGTTAGTTGAAAAGCCGGTTCCACCGACGTTCACAATATCACGCGGACTTCTGCTCGGCGTCAATGGTCTTCGTATCGAGCACG
>JAWXAV010000051.1:0-8332 GCA_034439695.1 Bythopirellula sp.
GCTCGATACGAAGACCATTGACGCCGAGCAGAAGTCCGCGTGATATTGTGAACGTCGGTGGAACCGGCTTTTCAACTAACGGAGGGACATTCTCGGGATTCGTCCTGGAAGGGTAAATGCGAGGTCAGCACTCTTGCAGGCGGCGAGGCCGGTCCTACGCTAAGCCGCCACCTTGACGATTACGACATTCTTGTACGCTACAACGAAGCGGTCTCAATTCTTGAGCGAGTGCTCGGAACGCCTAATGGTGGGTCATTCGACAGTCTAGCCACTCAAGTTTCGCCAATTCAACCGTTCAGCATTCGAACGAAGTTTCGAGGTGCGCCGACCAGCAATGGTATGGCCGATCCCGTGCTTATCTATCAGAACGGTGGTACTGGATATATCGAGCGCGATGAAATCCCTCGCAACGTCGATTGGGTCGACCAGTGGAAGGTGTTTCTGTCTAGAACATCAAGCGAGCACGGCGGACAGGCGGACAAGAATGGCACTCGACGGGTCTTCTCGCTCATTTTGGTTGGCGAGCCAGGTACCGCTTGCACTGAAACCTATCTTGTTGCCAGTCGTTTTAACACCGAAGCAGAAGCTAAAAATTTTGGTGCCTATTTGCGCACAAAGTTTGTGCGATTCCTTGTATCTCTGCGGACGAACACTCAAGACATTTACAGCGAACGCTTTGCATTTGTTCCAAGGCTGCCGATGGACCGTGAATGGACAGATAGGAAGCTCTACAAGAAGTACGGCCTTACAGAGGATGAGATCGCATTTATTGAGAAGGTGATCCGTCCGATGGGTACACCTGATGAGTAGGACCATCGACGAAATCCTTTCGTCCAAGCCGGAGGCGCGACCTCAAGACGATTTAACGGTTCGTTAGGCATGTGGTATAATGGTTGATAAGTGATTACTCTGGCGAGGTGAAAGAGGTGACATGATGAATTGCGTGAGAGCTCGTTACGATGGACATGTGTTTGTTCCCGAGGGACCCGTGGATTTGCCGATCGGTTGCGTGCTGGAGATTCCTGTCACGCCGGTTTCGGTTAAAGAGACTGCTCCGTCCACGCTGCGCGATTTGGCGAACCTGGCAGCTAAGTTCCCGGCGAATCCTGACTGGCCCGCGGATGGGGCGGCGCAGGTGGACCATTACCTTTACGGGGCTCCCAAGCAACCATGATTTTCGTCGACACCGGTTTTTTTCTGGCCCTGGCTCAGGACCGTGACGCATTGCACCAGCGTGCCTTGGCCTGGGCTGGCTGTTGTGCGGAGCCGTTGCTCGTTACCGAGTATGTTCTGCTCGAGATGGTCAATTCCCTGTCAGCGCCGATTGACCGTGCCAAAGCGCACGCCATGGTCCATGCGATCCGTTCGTCCGGAACTTATGAAGTCCTCGCAGTTACTCCGCACTTGTTCGACGCTGGACTACAGCTTCACGCAGTACGTCCAGACAAGGAATGGTCATTGACCGATTGCATTTCCTTTGTGGCGATGGACGAGCGAAAGATATCTCAGGCGCTGGCCTACGATCATCACTTCGAACAGGCCGGGTTCGAGGCTCTCTTGCGACGCGATCCGCCGTAACCTATGCGCTGTCGACGTGTTTGTAAATGTTTCTGAATAAACCTAGCCGACGATGCCAGTGAATCAGCAAACTATCGACAAAATCCTTGCACCAAAGCCGGAGGCTCGGCCTCGCATCTACGCCTACTCGATTGCCGACGACGCGCATAAGGGTCAGTTGAAGATAGGCCAAACCACGCGCGACGTGAAACAGCGGATCGCCGAGCAGCTCAAAACTGCTGCCATTAAGAATTACAAGATCGAGCTTGATGAGTCTGCCGAGCGCGACGACGGCACGATCTTTACCGATCACCATGTGCGTGCGGCGCTCGTCAACAAAAAATTCGAGAACACCGAACTCGAGTGGATGCGCTGCACCGTCAAAGACATCAAGACCGTGCTCACCGAGCTGCGCACCGGTCAGCGGTTCACCGGCACGCATCACGAGACCTTCGCGATGCGGCGAGAGCAGGCCGAGGCAGTCGCCAAGACGCACGCTTACTTCCACTCGATTTGGAAGGAGGACATGCACGCGGTCCCACGATTCCTGTGGAACGCGAAGATGCGCTTTGGAAAAACCTTTACCGCGTACCAACTCGCCAAAAAGCTCGGCGCGAAGCGCGTGCTGGTTGTCACGTTCAAGCCGGCCGTGGAAGATGCGTGGCAGACGGACCTTGAATCGCACGTGGATTTCGACGGGTGGCAGTATCTGTCGAAATCCACAGGCAGTGACCCGACGCAGATTTCTCCCAAAAAGCCACTGGTGTACTTCGGCTCGTTCCAGGATTTGCTCGGTCGCGACTTGGCGGGCAACATCAAGCCGAAGAATGAATGGCTTCACAAGGTGAAGTGGGATCTCGTGGTTTTCGACGAATATCATTTCGGCGCGTGGCGCGAGACCGCCAAGGAGCTTTTCGAGGGTGAGGAAGAGGCGGTCGCCAAGAAGGAAACGAAGATCGAGTACGGCAGTGGCCTGGAAAATGTGAACGAAGATCTCAGCGAGCTTTCGGAGAAGGAGGCCGAGTTCCTGCCGATCACCACCAAGGCGTACCTGTACCTCTCCGGCACGCCGTTCAGGGCGCTAACCACGGGCGAATTTATCGAGGAGCAGATTTTTAATTGGACCTACACCGACGAGCAGCGGGCCAAGGAGGAATTCGCGGCGAAGCATGCGGGTCAATGGAATCCCTACGGCGCGCTGCCGCAGATGCGGCTGTTGACTTACCAGATGCCGGACGAGTTGCTCTCCATCGCGAGCGCCGGAGAATTCGACGAGTTCGATCTCAACGAGTTCTTCGAGGCATCCGGCATGGGCACCAAGGCGAAGTTCAAGCACAAGAGCGACGTGCAGAAGTGGCTCGACATCATCCGCGGCGGATACGCGCCCAAGTCGGTGGAGCATCTGAAGACGGGCACGCGGCCGCCGTTTCCGTATTCGGATGTGCGTTTGCTGCCCTACTTGCAGCACTCGTTCTGGTTTCTGCCCAATGTCGCGGCTTGCCACGCGATGGCGAATCTGCTCTCCGAAAAGCATAACACGTTTTGGCGCGACTACGAAGTGGTCGTCGCGGCTGGCGCGAGCGCGGGGATCGGCCTTGAGGCGTTACCCCCCGTGCGCAAGAAGATCGGGAGTGGATTCGAGACCAAGACCATCACGCTCTCGTGCGGCAAGCTGACCACCGGCGTCACCGTGCCGCAGTGGTCGTCGATCCTGATGTTGCGGAACCTCAAGTCGCCGGAAACCTATTTTCAGGCGGCGTTCCGAGTGCAATCGCCGTGGTCGATCAAGAACCCCAATGGCGACAACCCCAACGAGGAGGAGATTCTCAAGCCGATTTGCTTCGTGTTCGACTTCGCGCCCACAAGAGCCTTACGACAGCTTTCTGAATACGGGATCGGCCTGTCGCCGAACGAGCCGAATCCCGAGAACGCGGTCAAAGACCTTGTGTCGTTCCTCCCCGTGCTCGCCTACGACGGCGCGAACATGACGCAGATCGATGCGGGCGGCATTCTCGACATCGCGATGGCGGGAACCTCGGCCACGCTGCTGGCTCGCAAGTGGGAGAGCGCACTGCTGGTGAACGTCGACAACGACACGCTACGCCGCATCATGGAGAATCCCGAGGCCATGGCCGCCGTCGAGCGGATCGAGGGCTGGCGGTCGCTGGGTGATAACATCATCGAGACAATCATCAACAAGAGCGAGAAGGTCAAAGAACTCAAGAACAAAGCCAAGAGCAAGAACCTGACGGCCAAGCAGCAGAAGGAGCTCACCGAGGAAGAAAGGGAGTACAAGTCGAAGCGCAAACTCGTTCAGGAGAAGCTAATCAAGTTCGCGACTCGAGTCCCTGCGTTTATGTATTTGACTGACTTTCGGGAAAACACTTTGCAAGATGTCATTACCAAACTGGAGCCAGACCTGTTCCTTACCGTCACCGGCCTGACGGTGAAGGATTTTCACTTGCTCGTGCGACTCAAGGTGTTCAACACCGAACAGATGAACCAGGCCGTGTTCGCATTCCGCCGCTACGAGGACTCTTCGCTGCGCTATACCGGCATCGAGAGCCACGAGGGGCTGACCCACTACGGGCTCTATGACACGGTGGTCGCGAGGGAATGAAGGGAGGTAGGAGAAGGTTTCCAGGGGCTGACGCCGCCTGGCTATTGACGGTCGTGGGGATGGCGGCTGGAAGCCACCAGTACGTGGGGAGGATCATCGCGGAGCGGTGGGGTTGCGTCCCCACGGGGACCGTGGGGACGAGAGGTGATAGTGGGGACGTGGGGTTTTTGTGGCGTTAGTGTTTGCGCAGCTTGCCGGGGTGCGATGCTCTTGTTAAACGGTGCCAGCTAGCAGTGGGTTGCCGGGGTGTCGGTTTGTTTGTTGGCCGACTATCAATTGAGGCGGCGTTCGTGGGCAACTCTTGCGCGCGAATTGTTGCCGTCCGCAGGGAGGCGGGGCTATGTCGAAATACGTCGGCAATTTTTTGCGTGCTGCATTCATCATCGCCTTGGCGGTGAGTTTGTGGTTGGCCGCGACCAGTGAATCGCGTGCCCAATCTTACGGCATCGAATTGCACAACAACCTCATGCCGGCCTCCGGCGCGATGGGGGGCGCGAGCATTGCCAAGCCGCAGGATTTTCTGTCGGCGATCAACGGCAATCCGGGCGCGCTCGCTGATTTTTCTGGCACGCACTTTACCTTTGGTGGCGCGTGGGCCGAGCCGACTTACAATATCAACCAGCTTGCTCCCCTGCCGCTGGTCGGCGTCGATCCCTTCAGCGCGAAATCGGGAACGCCAGGTTCGGCTTGCGGCAACATTGGTGTGTCTCAAGAGTTGTCGCTCAACGGCTTGCCGGCCGTGTTTGGTTTGGGGTTCCTAACCAACGCCGGCGCGGGCGTCGACTTTCGCGGTGTGCCGGCATCGAACGGCACTTCGGCGGAGTACGTGGCGCTCGATTTGGTGTCCGCACTCGCGATGCCGATTTCTGAAAAGCTGTCGGCGGGTGCCGCCTTTACCCTTGGCACTTCGTTTCTCGATGGGCCGTTCACCGACACCGGCGGCATGGTCCCCGCCTACGGCATTCGGGGGACGGTGGGGGTGACCTATCAGTTGTTTCCCGACACGAGCATCGGTACGTATTGGCAGAGCAAGAAGCATTTTCATTTTGACGACGCGGCGGTGTTCAACGGCGTGGCGTACGACGTGCGGTTCGATCATCCGGAAAATATCGGCGTGGGTATTGCGGATCAAAGCTTGGCCGACGGGCGGTTGCTGCTGGCGATGGACGTGCTTTACAAGCAATATAGCGAGGCGGATTTTCTGGGCGCGATTTATAAGGATCAGTGGGTGTATCAATTCGGCGCGCAATATGAGGTGAATCCGCGGATTAAACTGCGGTGCGGCTATTCTTACAACACGGACCCCATGCGCGACGCGGCGGTGACATCCATCGGCGGCGTGCCGATCCCCGACGGCATTCCGGGGCTGCGTTACATCCAAGGCCAATTCGCGGCGATCTCGCAACACAACCTAAGCGGGGGCATCGGCATTGCCGACGTCCTGCCGGGAATCGACATGGACATGCTGGCCGGCGGCATGTTCGGCGAAACCGAGCAATTCGCCACCACGGTTGCGTCGGTCGAGAGCTACTGGGTCGGTTCGTATCTCACTTGGCACTTCGGCGGGGCGAAGGACGTCAGGAAGTAGCGATCGGCGGAAATAACGCGCCATCAAGGCGATTCAATAGTTGCTTGACTTGCGGAATAGCCCGCAGAGTGGTTTCCTCGCCAATGGCCGCGAGCTCGTCCGTGCGAGTGAATTCCGTCAACTCGAACCCGGTGACGTCTGGCTCGATGACGAAGTCTGCTGGTGCCACTCCGATGGCATTCACGCTGGAGCTTTGGACGAGAAAGCTCCGCAGCACGGTTTGAATGACTGAGGCAGATCGCATGTGGGCGATGGGCGTATCTGGCCGATTGCGCGCGAACTCACTTTCCATTTTCGCGGTGACACTCACCGCAATCACAAAGTTGCAGCCTTTTGCGACCAGCACATCAGCGGGGATATTGTTGATGAGGCCGCCATCGACCAGGGCTTGGCCTGGGCGAATGATGGGTTTTGAGAGCACCGGCAGATTGATACTCTCGAGTATGCCGTGGACCGCGTCCCCGGCGCTGCGGACCACCGACTCACCTCGGATTAAATCGACCGTTACCGTGTGCATGGGCAGCGCGAGTTGTTCCATGCAATTCTCTTTCAAGTATTTACGCAGCATCGGATCGAAGCGGCCCATGCGATATTTGTAGAGTAAATACCACTGATCACCGCGTGGCAGAAAACGGAAGGGCCATGACGGGCGCAAATCTCGCACGAAAGAATCCACGAGATAGTCGGGATCAAGCCCCGCCGAGTACAAAGTGCCGGTCATCGCCCCAGCGCTGGTGCCGGCAATCATGTCCACAACAATGCCGCTCTGCTCGAGAGCTTTGAGGACTCCCAAATGCGCCATGCCGCGCGCGGCGCCTCCTCCGAGCGCCACTCCAATCTGAATACCTCGCACCAAATGGAGAAGCCTTTCGAATCCGTTGAGTTCGACCTTCCCGTGATGAGGAATCGGCGAACCCGTCGAGATCTTGACATCGCGCCCAGCCAGTTCTCGTAATTCATTGGCAACGGGAGCAACCTGTGAGGGGCCAAGTAGCCAAACGATGCGGATTTTTTCCCGCCAGCCCGGGGCACGAGATTCCAGTTCCTTGAGTGGTTGCACCGAGTCCCGCCAATTCTGCGGCGTCACACACCAATAGATCGAGACAAATTTTTCCAAGGCATTTGCGGCCCGCGCCGGTTCGATGCTGGTTGCGACATCGGCGAAAACGCGCCCCTTCTCAAGCCACTGGGCGACCTGGCTGGTGACTTCCTGGGGACTGAAGTCGCGATCTCCGCCTAAGATTCTATAGGTTTGAATTCCGGCGATCGTTTCCGCCTCAGCTCGGTCGGTAAGTACAGCGGGGGTCTCACCTAATTCGACCAGCCGACGAAACAGTTTATGAGTGATGACCCGAGTCTCGTCGGTTTGATGAAAGAACGCAACCAAATGCGGCCGATTTGGCAAGCGATCATTAAATAGTGTGCGTTTGACTGTTTCGGCCATCGCGCGCGCAAAATTGAGACGCAATGCGTCATCCTTTTTGGCCAACTCCTGACTTTTTAGGTAATCGAACTTGAGCAGCGTTGAGGGATCCTCCGCGAAAAACTCCATGGGTGCCGGCTCCCCCAGAGCGGCAGCCATTCCACCAAATTGATCACCCGAGCCATGGTAACGCTGCAAGTGTATACGGCCTTGAATATCGAGCAGAGTGACCCGCATCCTGCCGTGGATAATTAAGTAAAGCGAAGTTATAGGTTCGCCGGCTTTTTGCACGCAATCGCCAGGCCGGCAGTGAATTACTTCCGCGGACTCCGCGATTTCGCGTACGGCTTCTTCGCTCAGCCCCCGCGCGCAGGGATGAAGCTTGAACAGGTGTACTCTTTCGTCCTGTGCGCTCACGTTACGTCGCTCCTCGCTGCTTGCGCGTCACTCTGGTCCAAGCCACCATACTGTCGATAACCTGGCAATTCACGTCGAATGGTCTCACCGAAATCCTCGACACCAGCACCATCCGCAAGTTCGTTAATTCTGCTCTGCTCTTTCAATTGAGGGAATGGCAATGTCTGGTCAAGTAACTTGAGGTCGTAAAGTAGCTCGTCGAACCTGCCGTTGAATAACATCCTCCAGTCCCAACCAAGGTGACCTCGAGCTTGTGAATAAATGCTCGTCGTGCAATTGGATGTGAGTCCATGATACCAGCGTGGGCGATCTGCAAGCGAATTAATGGTCGTCGCGTATTCAAGTAGGAAACTTCTCATGCGGAGTGCATCGCCGTGGAGTCGATACAAATACACTTCTTGAGCGGGTGCCTGCTTTGTTCGGCGGAGAATGGCGTCGCGTTCATCACAGACCACGCACATGAGTTCTTGCTGTCGATAGATGCTGCGAATGAAATTGTACTTCTGTCCCACCCGATACCGCACCTCAATCGAGAAGCTTACGCGGCCATCAGGTCCAAAATCAAAAACGAACATGGGATGGCACATCCAAGGCGATCCCCAATAAGCAATCAGCGCGTCAGCACCACACAGGAGAATGTCCCCCGTGTAGTTGAAAAGCATGGCGGTTCCTCCGCCCAGAAGATACCTTCTGGGAAGAACCATTTTCCCTTTATTGGAGGAACCAA
>JAWXAV010000052.1:0-4970 GCA_034439695.1 Bythopirellula sp.
CCTTCGAATACGCTTCCATTCAGCCCACCTCCTTTTAGGGTGAACCTAATTTACCCCACTTGCGCAGAGGGCGCTAGAGGTAAAAGAAGCACGCATTAGGCCACGGATCGCGTCCTCCTCAACGGCGAAATAATCTTCGCTCAGCACGGCGAGATCGGCAAAGCGGCCGGTAGTGAGAGTCCCCTTCTTGTTATCTTCATTACTGAACCACGCGCTGCCGTGGGTGTAAAGTTGCAGTGCCTCTTCACGCGTGAGCCGATCCGCCTCGTCATGCAGCACCGTGCCACCCACGGTCTTGGAAGTGACCATCCACCACAGGCAAGTCCATGGATGATAACTGGCCACGCGAGTTCCGTCTGTTCCCGCACCAACGGGAAGACCCATCTTGAGCATCTGTCGCAGTGGCGGTTTGCGTTGGGCGGATTCCATGCCATAGCGGCGAATGTAGTATTCCCCTTGATATGCCATGTGATGTTGCGTGGCGATGCCACCGCCGAGAGCCTGAATACGCTCCATATTCTTTTCGGAGATTGTCTCGGCGTGATCAATGAACCAGCGCAGTTCGTTAATCGGAATCTCACGATGCACGCGCTCGAAGATGTCGAGAAACCGACCGATGGATTCGTCGTAAGTGGCATGAATGCGCCAAGGCCAGCGGGCTTCCGCCAGCATCCGCACGATGGGCTCAAGCTCCGTTTCCATGACTGGCTTGAGATCAGGCCTGGGCTGCAGAAAGTTTTCGAAATCGGCGGCCGACCACACTAAATTTTCGCCTGCCCCATTCACTTGCAGCATGTCGCTCCCCGCGCCGGACTTGGGCATGCCCAGCCAACGTGTATAGTCGGCCAACTCCGCGCCTGATTTCTGAGCGAATAAACTGTAGGCGACCCGCACGGTGAGGTATCCTTCGTCGTCGAGTTTTTTCACAACGGCGTAGTCATCGGGATAGTTTTGCCCGCCGCCGCCAGCATCAGCAACACTCGTCACTCCAAAGCGGTTCAACTCGCGCATGTAATGTCGGTTTGAGTTGAACTGATCCTCGAACGAAAGCTTCGGCGCGTTGGCAATCGTGGAATAAAGAATCAAGGCACTCGGCTCGGCAATCAGCAATCCCGTGGGATTGCCTTGGCCATCGCGAGCAATCAATCCGCCTGGTGGGTTAGGCGTTTGCTTGTCGAAACCAAGCACTCGCAGCGCTGCACGATTGAGTAGCGCTGAATCGTAAAGGTGCAACAAGAAGACAGGCGTGTCGGGTACGGCTTTGTTGATTTCATCGAGCGTGGGCATCCGTCCCTCGGCAAATTGAAATTCATTCCAACCGCCGATCACCCGAACCCATTGTGGTGGCGGTGTGTTCTCGGCTTGCCGACGTAATTGCTCGAGCGCTTGCGCTAGGCTTGGCACGCCGTCCCAGCGGAGCTCTAGATTGTAGAACAATCCAGCCCGAATCACATGTAGGTGCGAATCATTGAGCCCCGGGATCACTCGGCGATGATTCAGGTCAATTTTCTGCGTATTATGATCGGCCAGCGCGAGAATCTCATCATCTGTCCCTAACGCTGAAACGAGGCCGTCATTTATGGCCAGTGCGGAGACCTCGGGCTTATCTTTTGCCAGCGTGGTGATCTTGCCACGATAGAGTATGACATCAGGAGCCATATCATTATTCCTTGATCTGAATGTCAGTGGTGCAACCAACGGTGCAATAATTTCGTCAGTATCGGCATCACGGCCCAAGTGAGTGTCACGACGACACAAGCCGTCACGATACCCATCACAATCACGTAGTGCAGACCGCTAAGCACGCTCGGCAATAGTGTTGACCATACCAAGACAGTGGGGAAAACCCCGAGCCAAGTCACGAGGCCCATCTTCCAACGCGGGGGAAGCGAACTGCCTGACTCTCGAAAGAAGGCTTCGAGACCCGTGAGTGGGCGCTGAATCGGTTCACCGTCGACAAATTCAACGACTTGTTCTTGCCACTGGCGAAACAAAACCGAATCGTAAAACGCTTGGCAAGCTGCGTCACTTTCGAAGGAACGCAGTATTCCATATTCACAATTCGCGCTACCAGGGCTTGGACCAATTAAATGAATGCCTGTTGTTCCCGGGAGATGCAAGGATTCGCGAGCGAACACGCGGAGCGCTTGCTCGAACTCTCGCTCTTTCCCCGGTTTCACTTATCGCGTGATCGCAATATGAACTTGGCTCATGGGATTTCTCGAAAACAATGTTGCGATTCGCTGGACAGTCCCAGCATTTCCGTGCAGGCGGGAATTCGTAGTAATGAATTCAAGACTGGATTCCCGCCTGCGCGGGCATGACAACACTTTTACTTGAGATTCTTGCGATTCGCTGGCGCTTTGTGAACCATTGTGTAGGCGTATTCCACGCCGATGCCATAAGCACCGCCGTGCTCACGGACTATCTCCATGATTGCGTTGTAATGATCGCGATGAGCCCAGTCGCGCTGAAATTCCAAAACCGTGGCAATTGTTGTCATTCGCACCGCGCCGGCTTGCACCATCCGCGAGAGGGCTGCTTCATGAGCCGCTGCCGAGGTGCCGGCACAGGCGTCTTCGACAACATAAATATTGTAGCCTTCGGTCAGCATGTTGAGCGTCGGCCAGGTGATGCACACTTCAGTCCACAAACCAGAAAGCAGAATGTTCTTCTTGCCTGTCGCTTTGACGGCTTCGCGGAAAGCAGGTGTGTCCCAGGAGTTCATGCCGGTGCGTTCGATGGGTGTTTGCTTGGGAAAGATGTCGAGCAGTTGCGGCCACATCGCACCGCTAAATGATTCGGTTTCGACCGTCGTTAAAATTGTGGGAACGCCAAATTCTTTTGCCCCCTTGGCGAGCATCAGAACATTGTTCATCAATAATTGCCGATCAATCCCACTGGCAACGCCGAAAGACATTTGTGGTTGATGATCGATAAATACCAAGGCAGTATTGTCAGCAGTGATCAAGCCTTGGTCGGTATTGGGTAGAATGTTGGCCATCGTCGTTAACTCCTAGTAAAAAACAAATGGGGGTTTCAAAACTGTAATATCAGTTGCCAAAACTTGAAGGTGTTTTCAAAATTACTCAAGCCAGATCAAACAACATGATCTCGGCATCTTGCGTAGCGGTGATCGCGAGTCGATTTTCTTCGCTAACAGCCGCGCCATCACCGGTCTGCAATTGCTGACCGTTAAGTGACACGCTTCCGCGCAAGACTTGCAGCCACGCATGGCGATTACTCGCCAGGTCATGCGTCGCCTGCTTGTCATGATCCAAAGTGGAGAGAAAAATCCGGGCGTCTTGGTGAATCAATAGTGAATTCTCGGCGGCATCGCGCGACGCCACCAAGCGCAGTTGATTGCGGCGCTCTTCCTCGGCGAACCGCTTTTGTTCGTAGCTGGGCTCGATCCCCTTCTCTGTGGGAAACAGCCAGATTTGGTACAGATGAACCGGCTCGGTCGGCGAGGGATTGAACTCGCTGTGCGTGATTCCCGTGCCGGCGGACATGCGTTGGAACTCGCCGGGCCGCAGCACTTCACCGTTGCCCATCGAGTCTTTGTGCTCCAAAGCCCCCGCGAGCACGTAAGTCACGATCTCCATGTTCTCATGGGGGTGCGTGCCAAAACCTTGGCCGGGTGCCACGAAATCTTCGTTCATCACCCGCAACGCACGGAAATGCACATGCGCGGGATCGCGGTACGAACCAAACGAGAACGTGTGATGGGTCTTGAGCCAGCCATGGTCGGCGTGGCCACGGTCAGCGGCTATGCGAATGGTAATCATTGTGCTCTCCCAATAAAGTCCGCGTAGAAAGTTTACATGTAAAGTATTTAGTCAAAAAAAGAGAGCCTAGCCGGCGGCTAGATCATCTGGCACACAGCGCGCTTTCTCCAAGAGAGTCGAAAGGTCTTTGAGCTCCGACCGTGTGAGATGGCCCACAAGATTCTTGTGCAACTCATCGAGCGGTCCGTCGAGTTGTTTCAGCAAAACCAAGCCTTTAGAAGTGATCTCGACAAACACCACGCGGCGGTCTTCCAAACAGCGGCGGCGAATAACCAGCTCGAGCTTTTCTAGTCGATCAATCAGCCCGGTGATGGCTGGAACGACCTGGATCATGCGATTAGCAATTTCGAGTGAAGGCAGCGGTTGACCTTCACCACGCAAAATTCGCAACACATTATATTGCGAGTTGGTCAGGCCATGGTTACGAAACAATCTGCCAAGCCTGTTATCGATCCAGTCACCGGTACGAAGCACATTCAAAACAACTTCTTGCTCCGCCGACTCGAATTGCCGTTTCTTTTTGAGTTCATATTGGAGTCGGCTGAGGGTCATCGAATAACTTTCGTGTTGTTGTTGATTGATACATATTTAATTTATACGTAAATGATTGTCCTGTCAAGAGAAGTGCCCCCTAGTAATTTGCAGGCGGCAAATCACAAAGGCTCGGAACGGCGAATTCTCGCCAAAAAAGGGGCTGGAAAAAATACTTCCCGGCCAAGTGAACCCTCACTCGAACCTCGGCGTAGTAAGCCCTTAATAGGGAAATTAGGCCTTATTCAACCAGTTGAGCTGTCTTAAACCAAGGATTATTCCATGAAGTTTTTGCTGAGCGTCTTTACCACTGCGGCCCTCTTGGCCCTGGTTGAAGCCCCAACCCACGCGGCCGATCCCGTAACCCCGGCGGCGGAGGCCAAGGCCTTTGCTATCGGCGGCCCCGCCCCCAAGTGGCAGGATTTAGAGGGCGTGGATGACCAGAAGCACAGCCTCAGTGATCTTGCTAACGCCAAAGCCGTGGTCGTCATCTTCACTTGTAACCATTGCCCTGTTGCCCAAGCTTACCAAGATCGCATTGTCGAACTCGCCGCGAGAATGTCCCTCCGTTAGTTGAAAAGCCGGTTCCACCGACGTTCACAATATCACGCGGACTTCTGCTCGGCGTCAATGGTCTTCGTATCGAGCACG
>JAWXAV010000053.1:0-16932 GCA_034439695.1 Bythopirellula sp.
ATGAACCCCATTTACGGAGATTAACTCTGCTTCCTCTACTAACTCCTGTTCCATAAAATTTGCGCACGCCGCGCAAAATTCGACTGTTTGTAACACGAAAAGTCACAAAAATTATGTGTTGACAACGACGCAGCTAGATAGCGTCTTAACCGTCCTGCCGGGTGCCACTGGCTTGACAGTGTCTTAACAGCCATGCTCTTGCTCGTGAACCTATGTTCGATAAGCAATTTTTCGTGATATCTCATCGAGGTTGAGGAGTTTTTACGAAGTCTCGACATAAAAGTGGGGGCAATCGGTGTGTCAGAATCCATGGAAGACACTGGCAAGCCAGTGGCACCCCGCGGCTCAGAATTGGGTTCGTAGAAGAAGTTCGCTAATCGTGGCCGTTCGCGCCGCTATCGAAATCGTATGTTGTCGGCTATCTTGCGACCATGGGAAACGATGAAGACATTCACCTGAATTCACGCACCGCGGAGTTGGTTCGTGCGATCATTCACCGGGCCGACGTGTTCGCGATTGAAGTTCACATCGCCACCTGCGGCTCGGCGCTGATCGACTTTGGCATCAACGTGCCGGGAAACCGCTTGGCCGCGGTTCAGTTGGCCCAAGTTTGCCTGGCCGATTTGGCGGACGTTGCGGTGGACGATTCCACAACGCCTTGGCCAACGGTCAAGGTTTCGACTGACCATCCGGTGCGCGCCTGTCTCGCTTCGCAGTATGCGGGGTGGGAACTCAAAGGCGAAAAATTCTTTGCAATGGGGTCTGGGCCGATGCGGGCGGCGGCGGGGCGGGAGGCTTTGTTTGATGAGATTGGTTGCCGCGAAGACGCAAGCGAGTGTGTCGGCGTGCTAGAAGCCAGTAAGTTGCCTCCTGATGGGGTGTGTTTGGAGATTGCTGAGAAGTGTGGGATTGAGCCGGAGCGACTGACACTGCTTGTGGCACCGACTCGGTCGCTGTGTGGCACGCTGCAAATCGTTGCCCGTAGTGTCGAGACGGCGCTGCACAAGCTGCATGAATTGAAGTTTGACCTGTCGCGGATCGTTGCCGGTCGTGGCTCGGCGCCGTTGCCGCCGTTGGCAAGCAGCGGTTCGGTCGCGATCGGTCGTACCAACGACGCAATCCTCTATGGCGCTCAAGTCACGCTAGAGTTACGGGGCGATGACGATTCGCTCCGAGAGATCGGGCCTCGCATTCCCAGCGCTTCTTCGGCGGAATACGGTCGTCGGTTTGTTGAGATCATGGATCACTACAACTACGATTTTTACAAAATCGATCCCCTGCTCTTCAGCCCCGCGGAGATTGAATTGGTCAATGTCGATACTGGCAATCGTTTTCACTTTGGCCAAATGAATCAACAGTTGCTCTCTCAATCATTTAACTCATGAAAATCGCAGTTCTAGGCAACGCCGGGAGTTGGTACACAAGCGATCTCATGCGGGCCGCGGGTGATCGCCATGAAATCCTTCCCATCAGCTATCAGGAACTTGGCTCGACGGTTGATACGAACATCACCGTCTCCTCGCGCGATGTGGCACTCAACACAGTCGATGCCATACTTGTGCGTTCGATGCCGCCGGGGAGCTTGGAGCAAATTATTTTCCGGATGGATGCGCTGGCCAACCTAGCGGCAGCGGGTGTGAAAGTGATGAATCCTCCCCGCGCGATTGAAGTGGCCGTCGACAAATACCTTGCCACGACGCGGCTCGCCGCCGCCGGTTTGCCCGTGCCCCGCACAATCACCTGCCAAACGGTCGAACAAGCCCTGGCAGCTTTTGCCACCCTTGGCAGCGACGTGGTGCTCAAACCCCTCTTCGGCAGCGAAGGGCGCGGCATCGTGCGGCTTAGCGACGAAGCCAGCGCGCTGCGCACGTTCCAGGCCCTCGAACAAAACGGCTCGGTGTTTTACCTGCAAGAATTCATCGAACATGAAGGTTGCGATTTGCGGCTGCTGGTGATCGGCGACGAAGTGCTCGGCATGAAGCGGCGGAATCCCACCGACTGGCGAACCAACATTAGCCGTGGCGCGATTGGCGAGCCGCTCGCCGTTACCAGCGAACTGGCCGAACTCGCTCACCGAGCGGCCACTGCCGTGGGCGCGCCCCTGGCGGGCGTCGATTTGCTCCCCGCGCGCGACGGCCGATTGCTGGCGATTGAAGTCAACGCCGTCCCCGGCTGGCGAGCCTTGGCCGGTGTCACGGGTGTCGACGTCGCGGCTAAAGTGCTTCGTTATTTGGAATCCATCTGATGCAATGGGCTTCAGAACTGCTGGAGCGTAAAATGAACTTGATGTCCGAGTCACCCAACATTTTTCGATCATAGACATGCCCTTTACCATCAGCTTTCAAGAACCGCTCTGGCTGCTACTGCTCGCGCTGGTGCCAGTGATTTGGCTCTTGTCGCGACGGAGCATGGGGGCGCTCGGCGGTTGGCGAGCTTTCTTGGCCAACACGCTGCGCTCGCTCGTGCTTGTCGGCGTGATCATGGCGCTCGCTAGTCCGCAGTGGAATCGGTTTAGCGAGAATGTTTCGGTCGCCTACTTACTCGACCAATCGGAAAGCATCCCCGCCGAGTATCGCGGCGAGATGCTGCGCTTTGTCACCAACAATGTCGAGCGTCATCGGCAGGAAGCCAAGGGAGATCGTGCGGCGGTGATTGTGTTCGGCCGTGAGGCGGCGGTGGAGGTTCCTCCCGTGGAGTTCGCCCCCGGTGGGCGGAATATCGAAACGCTCGTTGATCCCACCGCGACGAACTTGGCCGATTCGCTGGCTAAAGCCGCTGCGCTACTCCCCAATACTTCCGCGCGGCGGGTGGTGCTTGTCACCGACGGCAATGAAAACCTCGGCACGGCGGCACGGCAATCGCAACAGCTCAAGCAAGCGGGGATCGGCGTCGACGTGGTGCCCACTCCCACCGGCGGCAAACAAGACGTTGCCGTGGAAAGCGTCGCCGCGCCAAGTGCCGCTAAAAAGGATCAGCCGCTGGAAGTTCGCGTTGTGCTCAACAACCAGGGGGACGATCCGGTGCCCACGGCGGGGAAGTTGCGGATCGTTCGCAAGGCGGGGGGTCGCGAGGAAACCATCACCGAAGAATCGCTGACGCTGCCCGTGGGGAAATCGGTGTTCACGTTTCGTGAAACTCCCACGGAAGCGGATTTCTACGTCTACGAGGCCCGCTTCATTCCCGACAAAACGGGTGAAGATCGGTTTCTGGCCAATAATGTGGCGACAGGATTTACCGACGTGCGTGGCAAAGGGCGCGTGCTGCTCTTGGAAGATTATCAGTTCCCAGGCGAGTTCGATGCCCTTGTGAAAAGTTTACGCAACGAGGGCGTCGAGACCGACGTCGTGACCAGCGACCGGGCTTTCTCGTCGCTTGCCGAGTTGCAACGCTACGACAGCGTGATTCTAGCCAACGTGCCGCGCGTGGCGGGAGACGCGGCTGGATCGTTTGTGAGCCTCTCCGACGAACAGATCGGGATGCTTGTGCGGAACACCAAGGAACTTGGCTGCGGACTCGTGATGATCGGTGGGCAGCGAAGTTTTGGCGCGGGGGGTTGGGCTGGTTCGGAATTGGAAAAAGCGATGCCTGTCGATTTTCAAATCAAGAACGCCAAGGTGATCCCCGTTGGCGCGCTCGCGCTCGTGATCGACAAGTCCGGCTCGATGAGCGGAGAGAAGTTGAATCTCAGTCTGGTCGCGGCTCGTGAAGCGATCAAGATGATGGGGCCGCGGGATTTCATCAACGTCGTGGCCTTCGACGAAATGCCTTACAATGTCGTGCCACTCGAGCGCGTTGGGAACGGCCGCAATGCCCTGGCGCGAGTTTCGCGGATCACCATCGGCGGGGGGACCGATTTGTATCCCGGCATGAAAATGGGCTATCAATCGCTCAAGCAGGCCGATGCAGCGGTGAAGCACATGATCGTGCTGACCGACGGCATGACGCCCGAGGCGGAATTCACGGAACTTTGCCGACAAATGCAGAAAGACAAGATCACCGTGAGCGCGGTGGCGGTTGGCGGGGATGCGGATCGCGCACTTTTGGCAAGGATTGCCTCAGTCGGGAAAGGCAAATTCTACGCGGCACCCAATCCCCGCGCGGTGCCGCGGATTTTTATGGTCGAGGCGCGCAGAATTGCCACTCCCGTGATTCGCGAGCTGAGTCCGCCGGTCGCGCCGCAGCGGATTGCCGATCATCAAATGCTGACGGGCATCGAAGGTGCGTTCCCGCCACTTGCGGGCTTTGTGCAAACCACTGTCAAAGAAAACTCGTTGGTCGAAGTGCTGCTGCGCTCTCCCGTGCCAGCCATCGAAAAGAATGCGACGGTGTTGGCCACTTGGACCTATGGATTAGGCAAAGCCGCCGTGCTTACCACCGATGCGGGCAGTTTGTGGGCCGGTTCGTGGAAGAGTTGGGATAACTACGAGAAATTCTTCTCGCAACTCGTGCGCTGGTCGATGCGACCGGCCGGCGAGCAAGGCAACTTCACCATCGCCACGCAAACGACCGATGGCCGTACACAGGTAGTGATCGACGCCCTGGATGACCAGGAAGAATTTGTCAATCAACTGAGTTTGTATGGCAGCGTGGTAGGCCCAGGACTTAAACCATTGCCGCTTACCGTGGAACAAGCTGGCCCGGGACGCTACGTGGGCGAGTTCGCTTCTAGCGACCCGGGGAGCTACTTTGTGACAATCTCAACGCCTGCCGGTTCAATGCTACGCGCGGGAGTCAATGTCGGCGCATCACGCGAGTATGGCGACTTCCAAGTGAATCTGCCGCTGCTGGAGCGCTTGGCAGGGAACACGCCTGAGGGAGGCGAGCCGGGGCAGGTTGTTGCCACTAACGGGGAATTGCCGTTCGCCACCGAGGCAGGCAGCAAATTGGCTCAAGACTTGGATCCTTTCCGGCGCGACTTACCCCCAGCAATCACGAGTCGCGACATGTGGCCGCCGCTGGTGGTGGCTGCCTGCGTGGTGTTCTTTAGCGATATTTTTATTCGCCGCGTGCAACTTGATTTCACGGGCCTGGGTGCCTGGCTTTCAAGCTTGCTTACCCGTCGTCAATTGGTGGAAGCGCCAGCGACGCTGGCACGACTTTCAGCGAAAAAGGCGGAGATTCGTGAGCGTTATCAACCGCCTGCGGTGGAGGCTCCGCCGGTGGCTATCGCTCGAACTGTTCAAGAAGTTGTTGCCGCTAAGCCGCAAGCGGCGGAAACTCCGCAAGAAAAGCCTGCCGAGGAAACCATGACTTCTCGGTTGTTGGCAGCGAAGAAGGCGGTGAAGGATAATCGTTGGCGAAAAGATTAGGATGCGCTCAATGGCGTCGGCCGATTTCTTGGGCGGGGTTGCCGCCGACGATGGTCGCGGCTGGTATGCTCTTCACGACGACGCTCCCCGCGGCGGCAATCGCATTGGCCTGCACCTCCACGCCACCAAGCAACGTCGCTCTCGCACCAATCCAAGCACCGGTATGCACGACTATCGGTTTCGCCAACAAATTGAAAGTCGGCGAGCGGTGATCGTGGCTGCCGGTGCAGAAATAAGCGTATTGCGAAACGCAGACATGACTGCCGATGGTGACATCTTCGATATTGTCGATCCACACGTTCTGACCGATCCAGCAATGATCGCCAATCGAGAGCCGCCAGGGGTATTTGATGCGGACGTGTGGTTTGAAGTTAACGCCATGACCGATCTGCGCACCGAACAAACGGAGCAGTCGCGACTTGAACCCACTCGCGGGAAGCCAACCGCTTTCCAAGAACAGCAGACTGCAATAGTACCACAATGTGCGCACCAGCAATCCGCGACCCGGATCGTACTCCGGGTTTTTGAACGCGCTAAGATCGCACAAGGGGCGATCCGCGTCGGAGAGAGAACTTTGGTCGGCCATGTTTTCTCTTAATTCTGAGCTGCGCGATCAATCGTGTCGCGGTACATTTGTTCGTAGCCAGCCAAAACTTTATCTTCGGCAAGCCAGTTCTTCACATACTGGCGGCCTTGCTCGCCAAGTGCCAGACGCCTTTCAGCGTTGGAGAGAATTTCCGAAATCGCACGAGCGAGTTCGGATGGTTGATTCTCCACAATCGTCGCCCCCGCTTCGGCAAGTTCTCGCCAAATGTCGGTTCCCCGGGTCGTCACCACCGGCGTCCCACACGCGAGCGCCTCGGGCAAAACCAAGCCAAAATTTTCTTGATGTGTCGGCAAAACAAACACGTCGGCCAGCTCATACAAGGATAGCTTCACCGAACCGCGAACCATCCCCAAAAAATGGGTCGAATCACTGAGTCCCAACTGATTGGCCAATTGTTTGAGCTCGTTCACGTAGGCTTCGTCACCAGGCCCGGCAATCAACAGATCGGCTTTGAAACCCTGTGATTTCAGCAAACTGGCAGCTCGCAGCAGTAGATCGACGCCTTTTTTGGGATGCAGTCTACTGAGGAAAAGAATTTTCTGTCGAGGTGAATTAAGCTGAGGAAATGCAGTGAGAGCCGATTCGGGTCCGGGTAAGTTTTCGTACGGCGTGAGGTCCATCGCGCACGCTTGCACGACCGACAAATACTTGCCGGGAATCCATGGCAGGGCCTGCTCCTTTTCCGCCTCGGCCGTGAAGTGGACTGTCGTTGCACGTCGAAAAAGGCGGCGACCACCAAGGGCCAGGTAGGCGCGCTTTTTAACTCCTTTTTGCCTCATGCTGTAATCATCCAACATACCGTGTACAGTCACGATATACGGCACCTGTTTGCGAAACAGGATATTGGACAATTGGAGATTGCTCAATTCCCAGGGCGTATGCAGATGCACAACGTCCACCGTGCCGAGAATCGACTCGAAATTCTTAAGGGCTTGAATGCTCAGGCGGGACCGCAGCCAGGTTGATCTCGGCAACTCCAAGAAACGCGGGCAATTCGGCTCTGCTGCTTTCCAGGAGGATGCCACATCCGTGGCGTCACTCGTTGCGAGAGTCACATGATGCCCTTTTTCAGCCAGCGAACGGCATAAGTCCAACACCGTTTGCACAACCCCTCCTTCTTCCAAGCGAATCCGCGGAAAGAAGTGAACTATCGAGAGTGGGTCTTGCATAAGGTTACGAGCGAGAAATGCGTATACGTCGCAAGTGATCCAAAACAGTTTTCTGCCTCTCAGCAGATTGGCAACCATTAGGTCAGCGCAATTGAGGCCAAGGATTCGCTTGGAGCTGAGGCAGTTTTCTGCCAAACAGTCGATCAGCAACAAACAGAATAAAGTAGGTCGAAACAAAACCGAGGACAATCAAATCGGTAAACACAGCGATACATCCGCGGGCCAACCCGAAGGCCTGGCCCGTGGCAACGGCGGCGGGCAGAATGATGAACGAATTTGTGGGATTGAGTCGCACGAGTTCATCAATAAAACGCAGGAACTGTCCGAAAAACAAGGCGTAGATAATAAGTGCCCAATAACCCCCTTCGGCGACCGAATAACCAACGACACCGGGCGGGATCGTGATGCCACCCTGGTTCACGCCTTTGACATTTGCCAATCTGGCAATGTCGTTTCCTAGCGGGGTCGGCTTTTCTGGCCACATAAAGCGCGGCACAAAGTACATGCCCATGTACTTCATGCTAAACAAGAATCGCTGCTCAAGCTGATCAGGCCAATTTTCAATCGCCCACAAGCTTGCCGATCCACAGGCTTGCCCGCCCAAGAGGTCTTTCAAACCCCCTGAAAGGTTGGCATTTCTCATGCTGCTGACCGTGCTACGAGCATCAGATTGCTTACCAAAGTCATGAGTTCGCACCGCCGTAAAGGCGGCGACGGCGATAGCGGCCGCGGCCATGAAGGGCGCAATATAAAGCATCATCTTGGCGGGACTCATCAGCCGCACGCGACGATGGTAAACTCCCCAAGCAAAGCCCATGACCACCGCCAACAGGGGACGCCGGCCGAAAACGCCCGTCAAGGCAATCACCAAACTGGCGGCCACGACCAGCGCAGCCACAACAACGACGGGTATGTTCGAGCGCCGGTTGCTCCAGACCCAGCCACTAATCGCGGCAGCGATCGCGGCAAACGCAATCGAGACCTGCACGCTGGCAGCAGCGATATTCGGAATTGGCATGAACCGCAGGACCATGCCCAAGACAACAAGAAAAACCGCCAACCCGAGCAACAAAAAGTCGTTGGTTTCGCGTGGGGGAAACTTGAACTTGCCAGCTATCCAGGGCGTGAGTTTGATTCTTTGATAGCTGAATGTGAACACGACCAAGAAGGTGACAACCATCATCAAAAACTTTTTGCCCGTGTCCTCGGGAAAATTCACTCGGAAGAAGGTGAAGTCCTCCGTTTTCAAAGCGATGGCCGGGCTCGTGAGTTGGTAGATAATGAAGCCGACCAGATACATGTTGCGAGCGCTGAACATGTCGACTTTGCGCGACAGGCCTTGCTTCAACATCATGAAGATCAGACCAATCGCCAGGCAAGCCAGGGCAACGACAACAGGATTAAACATAGGTGAAGTGCGCCTGGCAGTCGGTAGTCGAGCGACTCATACTACCAAAAGGCCGGATTCTTGGGGTGATATCGGAAGTACGGAAAAATAGGGGCCAAATACCTCAGACCGGCTGTCAATTGTGCTTGTAGATTATAGCTCACCCGCGGCGTCGGCATTCAAGTTGTCATGGCCGGCTGAGAGTTAAATCCCGTCAAATCGCTCCAACCCGTCAGCGTTCGGCCCATCCACTGCTCTAGACACTTGGCATCGTCCTGGTAGTAGGCAACCAACTCGTTCTTCAATACCGCAGAAAGCTGAGGTCGGTCTGCCTTAAACAGTCGACTCCAGAGGAATCGATCCAAAGCATTATTTACTGCCGCGATGGGCGATTTCAGCAGTCCTCGCTGCCGCCTGAAGTATTTTCCGTCAGCCGACCAAGTTCGGCAATGCCGGTCGAGCGTATCCCACAGCCGCAGGCGAGTGATCGAGTAGGGTGCCTTCATCGGCCGCGAGTCGAACGAAGCGGGGTGAAAATCGGTGGCGACGCCGAGGAATTCGTAAAGCTGCGAAAGCTGGCCCTGTGCGTCGTACTTCATATCCTCCAAAAGCATCACCATGATATGTTCACGGGGAAAAAACTCCGCGTAATGGCGCAGATGCTTGCCGTAGAGGCCAAATTCCAAAACTTCCTGCGCACGATGCACCTTTGCATATTCCCCATTGAGAATTTTTCGCAATCCCATCTCCACGGGCACGATGGGCAATAAGCCGGTTTTCATGTAATGAAAATAACCCGAAACGGCTCGTTCGATGGGGTGACGCAAGATCGCGATGATCTTGAGCTCGGGCATGTGTCGCTGCAGCCGCTCGGGGCACTCGGGATGCCCCAACAAGTTCGGTCGCTTCACCCCCACAACTTGCCCAGGCCGTGCGGGCTGGAAGTGTTTCTCGAAGTCGCCGATCCGCTCGGCTGAGTAGAGTGAATCTTCAAAAAAGGCAATCTCCTCGGGCGGCATGAAAACTTGCGGATGATCATTGAGACATTCCAGCAGGTAGGTCGAACCCGCCTTTTGAGCACCGATCACGAAAAAGTCTGGCAGCATGGCAAATTCAAAATAAATAGTGTGAGTCGTAATCGGCTGCGACAATTGAAAACTTATTGCTGTTTCACCCAATCGGCCAGCCTTCAAGTCTTGGCCGCACAGTATCGCACGGCTGCGGCCATTTGGCCGACCATGTGTGGTAGGCTAAATTCCTCGGTGACGGTACGAACCGCCTCGGCGGACATTCGTTGGGCGACATCGGGATTCAGTATGATCGAACGCAAACAATCGGCCAATGCACCGGCGTCCTCGTGGCGATAGAACAAACCATTTTCTCCCGGTTTCAGCGCTTCGATCTCGGGATTTTGACCGCTCAAATCATCGCTGGTCACCACGGGCAATCCATAACCAAAGGCGTGCAACACGCTCAAGCCGATGTTCGCCGGGTAACAAAACACATTGGCGGTCAGAAACCAGGGAGCCAATGCCAATTCCTCATAAATCGGACCGACGAACCGAAAATGCGCGCCCACGCCACGTTCGCCAGCAAGTACTTGCAGACGCTCTTGTTCGGCGGCCCCTTTACCAACGATATTGACTTGCAAATGCGGAAACTCTGCCGAGAGCTTGGCAACAGCCTCGACCAACAAGTCCAAGCGATTGTCCGGGTCGAGCCGCGAAACAAACAAAATGTGGGGGCCCGGTCCAAGATTCTGCTCGCGACGAAATTGCTCAAGCTTTTCGGAACTCTGTTGCCAGGCGACTTTCGCCGTCTGAATCGGTGCTTGATCCAAACTATTGCGAGCCACGAAAATCGACTGCGGATCCCAACCGGCATCCAGATACGACTGCTCGGCTCGCTGATTGTAGAACATCAGGGATGTTGCCAGTTTGGCCACAGAGTAGCGAATCTTCTTGCGGACGGTTGACTCCGTTTTTGAATATCCATGCCCCCACAAAATTGTTCGCACTCCCATTGCCTTGGCTTTTAGCAGCGTGGGCACCAAACTCGTATAGCGCGGATTCCAGGTGAGAATCAGGACATCCGCCTGTTTCCGCGAAGCTGAGTTCCATTGCGCTGAGTGCCAGAAAACTTGTTGGCCACGAATTTTCTGTTGCCACAAATAGACCGGTTCGGCCTTAAATCCGTCAGCCTCCACATTCGGCAAGTCAGGCCGCGCGCCGTAGAGCAATTTCAAATCGATATCAGGGCATTTCGCCAATTCCCGGAAAACGGGGACCCGATATTTTGCCAGTGAAGGCTGTTGGATGATGAGGCGAATCGGCGGCGTCATGGTTTTCCTGCTGGTATCAAGGAACCCAGGTCGCGCAAATCCACGGTACTACCGCTCGGTTTGGTCACTTCGTCGAGCACCAATTGCAATTGCTGGCAATGTCGTTCCCAACTCTGACTCTCCAAAAACTCTCGGTAAGTCGAGGCAACTTCGTTCGTGTCCCTTGCCAGTGCTTTTCGCAGGGCATCGCTAAGCTCCGCGACCGTTGGTTGATTGATATCCACAACCGACAGCTTTCGCAAAAGTCGTTTGTCGGACCGTGTGGAATTAATCGAAATGATCGGTTTGCGCGCCGCGGCATATTCAAACAGTTTGCTGCTGACGTTCACCACCCGTCGCCTTTCCGAGGACACTGCATTCACCAACACGTCAGCCCCGGCAATGTGCCGCTTGGCGAGATCATGCCGCAAACGACCCGTGATCTTGAGTCGCGAACCGAGAATTTCCTCAATCGGTTGAGGGTCGTCAAGATTACGGCCCACCAAGCGAAGTTCAAGATCGTAGGTTTGGTGATCTTCGTCGACGAGTTGTCGAATGGCTCGGGCCAACAGACCCACCACCTGGGGTCGAATGAACCCCACGACGCAAATCGAACGTCGGCCCACGCTCTCGGACCGAATCGGTTCGAGCGAGCCGTTCAAGAGATCATCGGGAACAGGATGCCGCAGAATGGCACAACGGCGTCGGGCGAAAGGATAGTGCATACGCGCCCAGCGCGCGTGCAATGGCACGGCGTGCAAAATGGCGTCGGCTTGCTCATAGACTCGACGCTCGAAGGCCGCAAAGCGCGGCCACAAAATCCGAGCCCAACCCTGCGGTCGGAACCGGTCGTCCAGCAGCATCGGATCGCGATAGTCGGCGATCCAGGGCACTCCCAAATCCGCTTTAAGCCTCCGTCCAACTTCCAGCACCGAAAACGTGGGGCACGTCGAGAGCACAACATCGGGCTGAGCAGCGGCTACGATCTCTCGAATGGCCGGATAAAGCCGATGCCAAGAGAGGATTTGCGAATCGGGAACAAACAATCGATGAATATTGGTGAGCACAATCTCGTTGAAAAAATTGCTTGAGAGTGGTTTGGAGGCGGCGGACGCCTTCACCTTGTCCTCGGTTGGGGCCAAAGTTCCATCATCGCGGAGCTGAGCGACTTCCACGTCGGGATGCACCGCCTCGGACAAGGTGGCCCGCGAGGCCCGATAGCCGTAGTCACGACAAACAACCAGCGGTTGATAGCCGAGTGCGGGCAAGGCGCGAGCCCAATTGGTGACGCGCACCGCTCCCACCGCGGGAAACGGATAAAACATCGTACTGATAATGGCGATGCGCTTCATGGGCAACTACGACTCTTGCCTCTGTTTACTAGCCCGTCGGTAACATTCCATCGTCTGCTGACCGATGTTGGTCCAGTCGCGCTGGCTATTCAATTGATGGTTGCGCTGGCTCATCTCGGCCCAATCAGGTCTGGCGGAAATCATTTCTTGAAAAGCGTTTTTCAACTCAAGCACACTGTCGCTTTGAATAAGTATACCTCCGAGCTTGTCCGCCATTTGCCCCGCCTCCCCAAACTTGGCCGCAATCACGGGCAAGCCAAATCCCATCGCGAGGATCAAAGAACCTGAGGTAAGACCGCTCGAAAACGGCAACACAGCCACGTCTGCCGCGGCGTGAAGCGGTTGCACCATTTCGTCGGCGACAAAGCCTTCCCTAAAATCAATGCGAGGTTCCTGGGCCATGGCTTGCTTAATCAAATTCGTGACTTCAGCATCAGCAGTGCCGGCTAACAACAAGCGAATGGGGGCATCAGTCACTTGGCAAGCAGCCTTAAATGCCGCTAACAAGACATCAATTCCTTTATTAGCACGAAGCTGGCCGAACAATAAGAAAACGACTTCGTCATCGGGAATACCCAGTTTTCTCCGCGCCTCGATTTTAGTCAAAGAGCCTTGATACCAATCGAGATAGTGACCATGTGGAATGACATCAAAGCGATCGCGTAAGTTTGGTATCTTGAAATATGCCACCACGTCATCAATAGCAGCTTCGTGATGTACAATGATGCGATCAAATGAGTGGCAAGCTTGGCGAACTATCGTTCTCTCGAGTCCTAAACACCAGCCGTGATGATTACCCAAATTGTGGCAGGTCCACACAATACCCTTGACTCGACGACGCGCAAGTGAGAGTTTGCGGAGAAACACTCCCGATTTAATGAGTGTCCGCGGGATCGACCGCCCAACTGTCAGCCCATGCAACCAATGCAGATGCAAGATGTCGGCCTGAACTTGCTCCAGACGAGCTAACCAGTCATCCACAAGAGTCGCTGGAGTGACTCGAGCGCCAGCGGCCTCGATAGCGCGTTTGAGCAACGTTTGGTAGGGATTGCCATCCGTCCATGGCAGCATGACCACCCGCAGGTCGACACCATTTTCAGAGGCAGATGGCTCCATCGGCTCAGTTCCGCACGGCGTAAACGGTATGATCGCTCGCCTGCATGATCTGAAAATCATGGCGGGCCATCGCTTCATCAAAATGGCAGGCTGAGCGGCTATCGTCATGAAACTCGATCGCCAACGCGCGAATCTTGCCTAGCCAGGCATCCGCGCTGCGAAACATTTCCACCTCAGCTCCTTCCACGTCAACCTTGAGGAGATCGACTTGCTTAATTCCTTCTTGCTCCAACAAGGTCTCCAAGCGACACGATCTCACGAGCACTTCGCCGGTCTCGCCGACCGTGGCGCGGCTAAAGGCTCCGGGAGTTGGAACGCTGATCGAGATTTGATCGTTCGTTGACCAAATCGCCGCATTGACGACGCGGCATTGCTGGGCGATCTTGGGTAGTCCCAAGTTTTTCTGCGTGACGGCATAGGTGTCAGGCAAGGCCTCGATCGCCAAGATTTTGGCCTGCGGGCGATGATGCAAGAAATAGCGTGATGCGAGGCCAATGTTTGCTCCCACATCCACGATCAGCGGCGCCACAGGAAGTCGCTCCGCAGCCCAAGCATACTCTTGTCTCAGAAAAATTTCTCTGACGGTCGAAATATCCGTGGAGCTTGGCCGTAAATAGACCAGGTCGGGTGAAATTGCATTTAAGTGGAATGCTTGCGCTGTAGCGACTCCACGGCGCTTGAGCCAAGGAAATCGAACTGCCGACCAAGGTCGAAAGACCTTTCGGTACTGTCGATAGGGAGAAAGCAAGGGGAACTTCATGGCATGGTCCACTGAATCAGCGGCTTACGGATTTCGTGACAATAGGTAAGCGCCGCTGTCCCCAGGAATGGGCCAGCCCGCGAGAAAGATTGCTTATCGAACGACGCTTCAACGATTCAGGGACATAATAGATCAAGACATCACTCCCCGCGAGCGGCACTTGCTTCACGTGCCAGGGGAACCGAATGTGATATTCAGCCAGTTGTGTCCGATCTAGCAACTTTTGACGATAGATTTCGATACTTGCGCGATGTGTAAAAAGCATTTTGTTAAAGCCGAGGGCGAGCCCGGCAAAGTCGGGAGACTCTTGCAGGAACAACAGCAAAGCCTCACTCACGCCCGGCCAAACGTCGCGGAAGGCGTCGTCCAAGATAATGACGCCCCCTGGCGTGAGTGTCTTGGCGGCGAGTCGCAGATCACCTAGCGCCTCGTGGGTATTGTGTCCGCCATCAATGTGGAAAATGCGGTAGCCATTTCCAATTTGCTCAGCCGTCAATTGATCGGAAAGGCAGGCAAAGACTTGCAAGGCTTCTGTACGAGGAAGCTGCGCGCAGACATTTTGCTCAAAGATTTTTCGGTTCCCTGAACCGGAGTGCGAGACGTTCTCGCCTTGTTGCTCAAAGATGTCGCAAACGGCCAGCTTTTCCTGACTAGGAGCAAGCATGTTGGCCAACAGCACGGCGCTGCGACCATGATGGGTGCCAATTTCAAAGAGATTTCCGGTGATGCCATTGGCTTTCTGAACCTCGTCGATCAACGCAAACATCATCGTCGCTTCAAAGGAAAACCAACCCGATATGTTGGAAAGTCGCTTCCAACTGGCTAAGGCTTGCGGGACTTGCATGTAAAGTTACTCGATCTCGAATTATGGAATCATCCAGGAAAAAATCTCTGGCAACCTAATCTTACTGCGCTCAGTTGATGAAATAAGAAAGAATAAGCCACGGAATTCCACGGATTTAACACGGATAATTGGGATTGATGACTCGGTTTATAGCACCCATCGTGGTGGCAGTCGAGGAACGACGTTTATTGCTCTTAAAAATCCGTGTTTTGTCCGTGTTTAATCCGTGGCTAAATAATCCAGACTTAGCGCTGCGGAACTAACTGATTAGCTTCTCATCTGTTGTTTCATCAACTTCGATGGGCGCAACTTCGCTGGGACGTTTTCCCTTGGTGCGAAATCGTTTCCACTCCGCTAGCGTGATGGAATAGGCCTCTCTTGCCGCGGGCCAGCACAAGACCGTCACCAACAGCAACCCCACCATCAAAGCCAGCTTAAACAGCATCACTCCCAGCGTGGCCCCGACGGGCAATGTGGTTGCTTCCCACACGTGGCTCAGACTTGGCTCGAGCCCCCAAAAGCGGCAAGCAATCAAAGCGTACGTCAAACTTGCAACAACCGACGCGATAAAAGGGAGCGTGACCACGAAGAATGTCGCTTTGATATAGTCGCGCGTCCTTAACGGCGTGCCATGGCAAGCATAGCTCACCGAGGGCAACTGGATCAGGACACGGGACACACTCACCGCAATGGCAACGGCCAGGACACCATAGGGGAGGGTAAACACAATCGGAGCAAGTAAGAACACACTGGCAATCACGCCCCAGCGCGTTTGGCGATCCACATGGCCACAACTTAAATACAGCCAACCGGCGGCGACATTAGTACCCGCCATAATCGCTGCGGGACCCAAGGCGACAAATACCGGCACAACATCATCCCAGCGATGTCCGAGCAACAACGGCAGAATCTCCGGTGCGGTGAGAATCAACAGAGTGGTGGGAATCGCCGTCATGGCAGCAACCAAGCGAATAGTCCGTTGATAGGCTTCACGATAGCGTTCCGCAGAGTGTTGGAGACGGCTCAGCGCGGGAACGATCACTTGGGTGATGGGAGTGTTAAATTTGGTGGCGGGTAACATCATGAGACTGTAGGCGCGGGTGTACAGTCCCAAAGGGCCACTTCCCCAGACAAAGCCGATCATGGCATTATCCGCGTTACGAAACAAATAATTGATGAAGTGAAAAATTGTGACATGCCCACCAAAGGCCAGGAATTCACGTACACCCGTATGTCGTCGCGGTGGACCAGGGCGCCATCTGCAAGCCCGCCAAACTCCCACGCAAGTCACCAATTGACTTACCGCGGGCATGGAAACAAGTGCCCAATATCCTCCGCCATAAAACGCAATCACGACGGCAACCAGAGTTGCCACCAACGGCGCGATGACCGCAATCGTGTTCAGCTTGCCAAACTCCATGCGGCGCTGGAGTAGAGCTCGATGCTGCATGGTGAGGCCACCCAACACATACAGTCCCGACATCGCGATGTTGATTGATGCCACGCGTGGTTCATCATAAAACTTCACGATCCAGGGTGTCGCCGCTGCCACAATCAGACTTAACAAAACGGAAATAGTTAGGCTGAACCAGAACAGCGTTGAAACCTGTTCATGGGTAATTTCAGGTTTTTGCACAACCGCTCGCGAAAGTCCCCAATCGACAAAGAGCTGCGCGAATCCGGTAATAAAAAGGACCATGCCAAATAGGCCGTAGTCATCCGGAGTAAGCTGCCGAGTGAGCCAAATGGCTCCCAACGCGGCAACAAGAAAGTTGACCCCCATTGAGGCTAGGGTATACAGTCCCCCGTGAGCCGTGCGCTTCCCTAGATTTCGCTGCAGATCGTCCGTGCGAAAATAATCCACCGAAGTGGATGCGTATTGGGAAGCCAGGGGAATCTTCGTCATACGAGAAATCGCAAAGGCCGTTATTTGTGCGGAAAAGTTTGCCTTGGGAACGTCGCCAAGGCAACTGATCGATACGCTTGAATGTATCTCAAGCCACCGGCACTTGGGAGGTCAAGCTGGCGGGGGGAGTTTCCACGGCGGCGGGCTGGGGGAGTTCTCGGG
>JAWXAV010000054.1:0-17966 GCA_034439695.1 Bythopirellula sp.
GAGTATGGTCGCAAGGCTGAAACTCAAAGGAATTGACGGGGGCTCACACAAGCGGTGGAGGATGTGGCTTAATTCGAGGCTACGCGAAGAACCTTATCCAGGCCTTGACATGTACGGATGCTGCCCGTGAAAGCGGGTTAGTTGCCTTCGGGTGAAACGTGCACAGGTGCTGCATGGCTGTCGTCAGCTCGTGTCGTGAGATGTCGGGTTAAGTCCCTTAACGAGCGAAACCCTTGTCTTTAGTTGCCAGCGAGTCATGTCGGGGACTCTAAAGAGACTGCCGGTGTTAAACCGGAGGAAGGTGGGGATGACGTCAAGTCCTCATGGCCTTTATGGCCTGGGCTGCACACGTCCTACAATGGCATATACAAAGGGATGCTACCTCGCGAGAGCAAGCAAATCCCAAAAAGTATGCCCCAGTTCGGATTGCAGGCTGCAACTCGCCTGCAAGAAGCCGGAATCGCTAGTAATCGTGGATCAGCATGCCACGGTGAATATGTTCCTGAGCCTTGTACACACCGCCCGTCAAGCCACGAAAGTGGGGGGGGCTTAAAGTCGCCAAGCTAACCGTAAGGAGGCAGGCGCCTAGAGTCAACTCCGTGATTGGGACTAAGTCGTAACAAGGTAGCCGTAGGGGAACCTGCGGCTGGATCACCTCCTTTCTAAGGATTTCTTAGAACTGCATCCAGCGGACTGGTCGCTTCAGCGACCAGTTCAAAAGATGTTGAAATCTTCAAGACCGGTGACGGTCTTGAAAGTAATGGGGACAATCTTGTGTTTGGTATAGAAGTCAGCAAAGCGAATCGAGCAATCGGTTCGTGAGCAAGCTGCCGAATTGATATTGAGAAACCCGGCCCAGAGTTAGCCGCTCTGGGTCGGGTTTTTTGTTGCGCTGAGAACTATTTGCACCATGCCGCTGCCGCACATAATTCTGCCGATGTCGATAGACGAATACCACGTCATGGATCACCGTCTGGGCTGGAAGCACGAATATTGGGACGGCGCGGCCCGACTCTCATGTCAGCCCACCGCGGTGACTACGTTCAAACTCGATGTAGCAGCCTACAGCCCACGGGGTAAAAAGCTTGCCAACGAATTCATGATCAGTCGAGATGGTGCCGACGACGTACCCAGCTTGGTGGATTTATTCCTCAGGGCGTTTGATGATGGAATTGAGTTTGCCGGCTACGATCAAACGTCCTATCTACGTGCTGCGCAGAAAAGTATTCATTCTTTGACCGGTGAAACTCCATCAGCTGAGCTGGAACATTCATTTTTGACGGTGAAGGATGATGCAGTAATCGCAGCAGGTCTCGTACGGCGCGGCAAATGCGGCCCTATTCTTGAACCGATCATGGTCGAGCCACAGTACCAGCGACTTGGCTTTGGCACGGCGATACTTTCCGAAATTGTAAGAAGCCTTTTGACCGCAAGAGAGCCCGTACTGCATAGTCGCTGTCATTTGGGCAATCCAGCCAGCTTGCAGTGGCACGAGCAAAATGGTTTTCGAGAAGTGCCTGACCTCTTCGCTGCAGGACACAGGGCTTTGCACTATCATTGGCGAGCGAGGCATTTTGCCAGTAGAAATCAACCGAAGCTGGCATCCGAAATGCAACGTCTCGCCGAAAAGTGGGAAAGAATTGCGGAAATTGAACAGTTACCTCTCATGCAACGGCAACCGAATTGATATTGAGACTGTGATATGGAAGACGTGCGGCCCAGAGTTAGCCGCTCTGGGTCGGGGGTTTTTATTGTGCTGACAAGTAAACCAGCTCGGCGAGCCGTAAACGTCAGTGACCGGAGTTTTGAGCCACGGATTTTCACGGATGAAACACGGATAGGACAAACGAATTTATCCGTGAGAATCCGTGTTTCATCCGTGGCTTAAAGGTTGTTTGGCGCTACGCATCGACTTAGGTTATATTGCGTGCAACGCTCGCCACTTTGTTCCGGCGGGCGACGAGCTTTGACGCAAGGCGGCCTTCATGGATCCGACACAAAAGGAGCCCCGTGTGAATGTTCCGGCGATTCTCGTGGGAGTGGTCGCCATCGTCACTTCGTGTTTCGGTCTCTGCTACAACGCAATGTCTGCATTCTCGGCGTTGAGCGGCACCTTCGATCAACTGCTGAAGCAGGAAGATCTGCCCTATTTCCATCAGGCGTTCTGGATAATCTCGGGCGTATGCGTTATCTGCTTTATCATGCTTATTGCCTGTGGAATCGACCTGGTCAGATCACGTCTCCGTTGGTCGCTTCTGGTAATCCTCGTCTTGCTCTTTGAAGTTGGCTATTTTTTTGCGGTCGGTTCGATATGGCTGGCACCCAACATAGGTCAAAGCGTCGCCGCCGCGACTGGCGTGGCCAACGGGGGGCTGATGGCACAGTTCATCATTTTCTTTCCCCTTTGGGCGCCTTTGCTGCTTTGGTGGGCTAAGGCAAAGCAGCCTTCGATTGAGGCCGCATAACAAGGCGTTGCAGTTGATCAGATCCAAATATCCAAGTTATAAACTCTTGTAGAGACCCTCCCATGCCCAACACCATCCGCTTTCACCGTGTCCTCACCGCGCCGCCCGAAAAAGTTTATAAAGCGTTTCTCGATCCCGATGCCATGGCCAAGTGGTTGCCGCCCAATGGTTTCACGGGCAAAGTTCACGAGATGAACGCGCAAGTGGGTGGCAAATACCGGATGTCGTTCACTAACTTCACGACCGGCAACAGCCATTCTTTCGGCGGCACGTACCTGGAACTCGTGCCCGGCGAAAAGCTTGTCTATGTCGACAAGTTCGACGATCCCAACCTTCCAGGCGAAATGCAAGTCACGGTGACGCTCAAGCAGGTGTCGGTCGGCACGGAGATGAACATCGAACAAGCGGGCATCCCCGACGTAATCCCGCCCGAGGCCTGCACCCTCGGCTGGCAGGAATCGCTCTTAGCGCTAGCGAAGCTGGTCGAGCCGAATATTCCAGATGAGTAACTTTTCAGGAAAAACCAAAATGATGATCTGCCTGATTCCGAAAATATTCTTTAATCGCATGGACGAGGGCCTCGACCTTTTCGTGGATTGCCTGGGATTTCAGGTCATGTATCAAGACGACTCCTTGGCGGTCGTTGCCAAGGATGGCGCGAAGGCGTATGTCGTCGAAAGCGCTGAATATGCGGCCAAGGACCGACCAGAGATTGCCATCGAAACGGACAACATCGAGGAGATTTTTAAGGAGATCTCGGCAAAACGCCCGGACGTCCTCCATCCGAATCTTCCTCACGTCACCAAGCGACCCTGGGGCGCGTTGGAGCTCTCGCTGCTAGACAAAACCGGCGTTTGCGTCGTGTTTCGTCAATGGCCTTAGCCGAACGCTTTGCAAGTCGTCAGGAATTGTCGTGACAACTTCTGGTCGCAAATTTTTACAACTCGAATACGGTTCACCCGCATACCGTGCATCTGTTGCCTTGCGGTACGAAGTGCTCCGCAAGCCGTTGGGCCTTAATTTCACTGACGAAGAACTGGAAAAAGAGCGCGATTATTTCCTGCTGGCCTGCCACGATCACGACGACCTTCTGGCCTGTCTGATGTTAGTGCCACAAAGTAGCACAGACATCCGCGTCCGGCAGGTAGCCGTCTCTCCGCAGATTCAGAGGCAAGGTGTCGGCCGGGGGCTGATGGAATTCGCGGAAGATTTCGCACGACAACAAGGCTTTACCAAGGCCACGCTCAATGCCCGTGACACGGCCCTTCCCTTCTATGAAAGACTGGGCTACGAACGTGTTGGTGAGCCGTTTGAAGAAGTGACAATAATGCACTTTGCGATGCAGAAAGAGTTGTGAACACTTCCACAGTTCGCAATAGAATTGCAGCTAATTTCCCCCTCCCAAAGTGGAAAGCAGAGTGAGTTCTCTATTCTGGAATGTGCGCTAACAGTTCCGGCGTTAGTTCGCCCTTCAACTCGGGATGCGCTTCGACAAGCCGCATGATATCAAGCAAGTCCTTTTGGCGCTTGCTCGGCCGTCGTTTCGCATCACTCCAGGCAGCAATTTTTCCGGCCAGCGTGTCTTTGAGCGACGCCACTCGCATCAGAATACCATGCACGTCGGCCGATACTCCACGCGACGGAAACTCTCGATAGAAATCTTCCGTGCTGATCTGCACGGAAACTTTCGAAGTTCCTTGCAGGTTGATGGACCACTCAAATTGTTTGGCTTGAAAGCCGGCGGCGACTAGCGCCTCGACAGCTTGGTCAACTCGTTCATGGGCAATCACCACATCGACATCCGCCGTAGCTAGCGGTTCTACCGCCCAATGATTGACGGCAAGGCCACCAATCATGCACCAGGGGATTTCCAGACGCTCAAGCACTTCGACCAAGCGGAGGACATCCCCACCGCCGCCCGCCGTTTGCCAATCATAGAACTGCCTCTCGGTCATTACACAATTGTTTCGGTACAGCAAATCGGCGTCAACGTCTCTTGCGTGGGATTGCGCCATGCAGGTGGCCAAGAATTCTTGTGGCGGCACGGCCTCTCGTTTGAGATAATCCGGCTCGCACAAACTCTGCGTGATCTTTGACAACCGGGATTTTAGATACGCCATTCGCTTGCGCGCGGACGTTAATTCACCCAATTAAGTCCCCTCACGGCGAACGACCCCACTACGTTTACCGAGGTGCGGTGTTAGGCGGCCGGACAGAATGAGTGAATTTTCGCCCACGAAATCGAGTTCTCCGGTAAACGGACAAAACTCCCCCGACAATGACAGGCGGCCCTGGATTTTTGAGTCAGCCACGACAGATTCTTTGGCTTGGATCCTTTGACTTGGCCGCCGCCATCTAGTAGTGTACACATGTATGCTAACCGTCAATTGGCTCTTTCTCGATATGAATTCCTTCTTCGCTTCGGTGGAACAACAAGTTCAGCCGAGCCTGCGCGGAAAGCCTGTCGCCGTGGTGCCAGTGATGACGCACCGCACCTGCTGTATCGCCGCCAGCTACGAGGCGCGGGAATATGGGGTGCGCACGGGGACAAACGTCGGCGAGGCTCGTAAAGCTTGCCCGCAATTGAGTTTGGTGCTGGCTAATCACGAAAAATATATTCGTATCCACCACCAGATTATCGCCGCGGTGGAAACGGTGCTGCCGGTGGAAAAAATCTGTTCGATCGACGAAATGGTCTGCCGCATTTCGCCGCATCAACGCTCGCTCCACGATGCCCTGGCTTTGGCTGGCCAAGTGAAACAAGCGATTACTAGCCAAGTCGGTTCACACTTGCGCTGTTCGATTGGCTTGGCTACCAATCGCTTCCTCGCCAAAGTCGCCAGCAACATGCAGAAGCCCGACGGCCTCGTTTCCATCACCCAAAACGAACTTCCGTACAAGCTCTATCGCCTCTCACTGCGTGATCTCCCTGGGATCGCCCATGGCATGTTAGCGCGTTTGAACAATCGCGGAATTTATAGCGTTCAGCAACTCTGTAACCTCTCGCGCGAGAACATGGCCGACGTGTGGCAAAGCGTGCTGGGCGAACAATGGTGGTGCTGGCTCCGCGGCGACGATTATGCGGACATCCCCACCCATCGCCGCACGGTAGGCCACTCGCATGTGCTCGCACCGGAATTTCGCACTGATCTGGGAGCCCGCGGCGTGTTGGTTCGTCTCATTCATAAGGCGGCCAGCCGGCTACGACGGCTCGGCTATTGGACCCGACGGATGAAATTGAGCCTCTCCTACCAGTTTGGCTGGCCGAAATGGCACGCGGTCGCCTATCTCAGTCGCTGCCAGGACACGCCCTCGATGCTGCGGGCGTTTGAAGAACTGTGGTCACAGCGGCCACCAGGGGGAATCCCTTTGAAAGTCGGCATCGTCCTCTGGGACTTCGCCAGTGACTCGAACACCTCCCTCCCCTTGTTCGCGGAAGAACGCCGCAACCTGCGGGCCACCAAAGCCATGGACGCAATCAACGAGAGTGTCGGCCCCAACTCGGTCTACTTTGCTTCAATGCACGAAGCCCGCGAACAAGCCCCCATGCGGATCGCATTTACGCACATTCCTGATATTACAGCCGAGAGCGAGGGGCACCGCTGAATTTCGGCGACTGCCACGAATGCTAGTGTTCCGCTAAAATATGACTATGGAAAAGCTCCCACGAGGTTTTGAAGTAATCGACGACGCGATGGCGGAGGTACTTCGCGCGAAAAGCCCGGCGGAACGTCTGGCTATTGCCCACGGCATGTGGTCTCACGCGAGCCAACTTTTGCAACGCGTTATCAAAGCCGAGCATCCCGACTGGACGCCCCAACAAATTCAATCTCAAGTTGCGCAGAGGCTCTTAAATGGAGCAATCTGATCTGCTTGTTTTTCTTTGTCGACATTTGGAGCGATCGAAGATTCGATACTTCATCACGGGTTCTCATGCAACCATTGCCTTTGGGGAACCCCGCTTTACCAATGACATCGACGTTGTCGTTGAACTCAATGAAGCGACCTGCGATGAGTTTTGCGATGGCTTTCCCGAACACGAATTCTATTTCAATCGCCAAACCGCTCATCAGGAATGCCAGCGGCGGGGAATGTTTAACATTATTCATCCCGGAAGCGGTTTGAAGATCGACGTTATTGTTGCGAAAAACGATTCGTGCGACCGCTCACGGATGGAGCGCAGCTTGAGAATTCCCGTCGCTGACGATTGCGATGGAATTTTCAGCTCCCCCGAAGATATCATCGTGCAAAAACTAAAGTGGCATCAAATGGGGGGAGGGGAACGACACCTCAGAGACATTGCTGGTATTTTGAAGATTCGCGGTAACACTCTTGATCGTGATTACATTTCGCAGCAAGTCGCCGATTTGGATCTCGAAGAGCTTTGGCAGCAATTTACGGAATCCAACTCATGAAGAACCTATGCCCACTGAGCGTGGCATGCCTTCTCATCTGTAACTTCTCATCCACTACTACGGCCACGACCTGGCCTGGATTTGTCGAAAGTGGATACAACAACGAGCAAGTTCGTGAGATTCGTTTTGCCGAGGACGCGCGGAGCATCGTCGTGGCAACGGCAGCGGATGAGTTCGATTCGAATCGCCCCACGCTGCTGGTAATTTATGCCACACCGAACGGCAATACGGCAGAGCAAACTCTCGGTTGCCAGTTGACTGAAGGCATGGATTGGCACTTTGATATCCAACATGCCGCAGCCCAATGGCGTGCTTATCGGAAACTGGAAAAGGATCGGAATGTTGTACTTGCCTGTGTGCAAGCGAATTGTCTGAGCTGGCCGACTTGGAAAGGGCTGCGGCCAAATGGTCCTCAATATATCCAGCAAATCGTCGAGTCCCTGGCGGCCAGCTTGCCGAGCAAGGACGTGAGTATCGTTCTCACCGGCCATAGCGGCGGTGGGAGCTTCCTATTTGGCTACATCGACGCGGTTGAGAAGCTTCCCTCTTCCATCGAACGCATCGCTTTTCTCGATGCCAACTACGGCTACGATAACGCACAACATCACGGTGAAAAGGTGTTGGAGTGGCTCGCCGACGGCGACAAACGCCATTTCATCATCTTGGCTTACGATGACCGCAACATTGAGCTCAACGGCAAAAAGGTGGTTGGCCCCACCGGCGGTACTTTTCGAGCAACGCATCGAATGCTCGATTTTCTCAAAGACAAGACGCGCGTTACAGAAGCGAAGCAAGGCGAATACGACAAATTTACAAGTGCTAACGACCGTCTGGTTGCGCTGGTGCATCCTAATCCTGACAACATTATTTTGCACACTCGACTAGTCGGCGAGATGAACGGCCTACTGGAAGTGCTCACCGTCGGCACGACCGACCATGACAAATGGGGTAAGTTAGCATCGCCGCGAGCTTACACCGATTACGTCCAGCCCAAACCGCTCACCTCCGCTGACGGGCAACCCACTGCTCCGGCAGTTCCCCAACGCCGTCAGGATGCTCTGAGCGGAACTCAAGTGATTGCCAGCCTCACGAATGCGGAGCCTGCGGATCGAGAAGCTGCTCTAGCTAATGAGATCCTGCAAGGAAATACACCCACTTTTTGGCGCAGTTTTGCGAATGTTACTTCCGAGTTCAAGGCCGAAGATGGCAAGTCACATACAATCATCTATCGTGTGTCGCCTGATTATTTGGCGGTTGGGAGCGACGATGATTTCGTGCGCGTGCCGCTCACGCCTTATGTTGCCCAGCACATCGCCGACATGCTCGGTTGCGTTTTGCTTACGCGCAAGATGGTCGACGATGTCTATCGCACTTCTGAAATTCAACTTGCTCCCCAACCAATGACGGAAGCCCGTGAATCTCTAGCCACATTTTTGGAGCACAATAGGCTCATCGAAAAGCAAGGAAAGAATCCGCCCACAGGTCAATTGGTTGCGGGGATCAAGAAAGATGTGGTTGTCACCAATGAACTGTTAAAACGCCCTGGTCACGTCGCCATTTATGGTTGGCATCAGCTCAATGGCAAGCCAATTCAACCTCTCACGACGGTCCATGTCGATTGGTACGTCGACTACAGCCATGGCATCCGGCTGGTGGATCAATGGTGCGAAGTGGACGGCAAGACCAGGCGAGTACAAGATGTGTTGCGTGACAAGGATCTGTGTGGCTTGCTGAGCGATGAGGGACCACTCGAGTATTTGAGCTATCAGCGAAAGCCCAAGCTTTAGGCTCGAACAGAGCATTTTTCTCCGCAAATCTAGGACAAATGATAACTCTCTGAAGTTGGTGTTTGTGCAACACCCCGTGCAAGCTATCTTGCTTATCTGTTCGCCAGATGTCTAAACAAGTTCTGCAAAAAAACGGCCATGAGCGATTCTTCTCCCGATCTCAGCACGAGCATGTTCATCAAGAGCTATGGGCACACGTTGTCGCCCGGCGCGCGGCCCGGTTCAATTAATATTCCCCCGGGAGCGTTGCCACCCACGATTCGTATTACTTGTTATGGACCAAGCAAGTTGGAAGATCATCCCAATTGCAGCTTGGAACTCGCGAGTGAATTGCGCGGCAAGCATCCCGTGATGTGGGTCGACATTGTGGGGATGGGAGATCCTGATCTGTTTGAGAAGGTAGGTCAATTATTCGGCATCCACCGACTCGCTTTGGAAGACGTGGTCGCGATTCCGCAACGCTCCAAAGTTGAAAACTATCACGATCATCTGTTTGTCGTTGCCCAAGCCCCTCGCCGGGGTAAAAAGCACACCTTTGAGCAAGTGAGTTTCTTTCTCGGCAACGACTTTATCATCAGTTGGCGGGAGTGTCCGAGCGACTGCTTCGAAACGATTCGCCATAGGATGCAATTTACCGGTCGAGCGATGCGGGAACTAGGGCCCGACTATCTGCTGTATTCGCTCTTGGATGCGATGATCGACTCTTACTTTCCCACGCTCGAGAAAATTGGCGAGCTCGTGGATCGACTCGACGGCGAATTGGAGCGTGGCCCGTCGCGTCCCATGATTGCACGCCTTCACGGCATCCGCCACGACGTGCGGCTATTGCGGCGGATTGTTTGGCCCTTGCGCGAAGCTGTCGATGAGCTAGCCAGCCGCCATGAATGGCTTATTGGCAAGGAAACGACCGTCTATCTTCGCGACTGCCACGACCACACGATTCAGATTCTCGACACGCTCGACAATCATCGCGATGCGTGTAGTGATCTCCGGGATTTTTTCTCTTCGGAGATCAACAATCGCATGAACGAAGTTATGAAGGTGCTGACGATCATCTCGACCATCTTCATTCCCTTGAGCTTCGTCGCGGGCGTATACGGCATGAATTTCGACACGGAGATTTCCCCTTGGAATATGCCGGAACTCGAATGGCGGTATGGTTATCCGGCCATAATGATCATCATGTTTCTTATCGCCATCAGCCAACTGGTCTTCTACCGTTGGAAAGGTTGGCTGGGGTCATTTACTAGCCGCAGCCATGTTAAAAACGGCCATCGACAGCATCCTCCCACGAACGGCCACTGATGGCTCGACTTCGCGACTCTCTTCGGCCAGAATGCAAGCTCATTTACTGCATTTTTTGAGCCACCGAGAAGATCGACGTGAAAACACTTATCAAAAACGCCCAGGTTGTCTTGCCAACGGGCATGGCTTCGGTAAGCGTATTGATCGAGGGGACACAAATTGTCGCGATCGACACGGCGATTCAAACCCACGTTGATGTAACAATCGACGCGAAGGGTTTGCATTTAATCCCGGGTGTCATCGACGATCAGGTTCATTTTCGCGAGCCGGGATTGACCCACAAGGAAGATTTGGGCACAGCTTCGCGAGCTTGCGCCAAAGGGGGCATCACGACGTTTCTCGAAATGCCCAACACGGTTCCCGCCACCACATCCAGGGAAAGGCTGGCCGAGAAACTTGCCCTCGCGGCAAAAAAATCGCTCGTGAATTACGGATTCTACATGGGGGCCACGCCCAACAATCTAGAAGAGCTGCAACTGGCCACGGATACTCCGGGGATCAAGATTTTTATCGGGTCCAGCACGGGGGATTTGTTAGTCGACTCTCAAGATGCGCTCGAGCGAATCTTTGCCGAGACATCGTTGCCCCTCACCGCCCACTGCGAGGATGAGGCAACGGTGCGGGCCAACGCCCAGCGGTTCGCAGGAATTACCGACGTGGCTGTTCACTCACGGGTCCGCGATCATGCTGCGGCGGTCATCGCCACGCGTCGAGCGTTGGATCTGGCCAAACGCCATCGCCATCGGTTTCATGTCTTACACGTTTCGACGGCTCAAGAAACAGAGTTGCTCGCCGATCACGCCGGTCTGATCACCGCCGAAGCCTGCCCGCATCATTTGCTGCTGAATGTCGCTGATTACGGGAGATTGGGCACGCTCGCCCAGATGAATCCCTCGTTGAAAACTTCGGCGGACAACGAGGCTTTGTGGCAGGCCCTCCAGAGCGGTTTGATCCAAGTGATTGCCACTGACCACGCGCCGCACACCTGGGAAGAAAAACAGCAGCCGTATCCCCAATCCCCTTCGGGGATGCCCAATGTTGAAAACAGCTTGGCCTTGATGCTCAACGAAGTCAATCGTGGCCGTTGCACCCTGGAAACTATTGTTCACGCGATGTGTGACGCCCCGGCGCGTGTATGGGATATCGTCGGCAAGGGACGGATTGAGGAAGGTTTTAATGCCGATCTAGTGCTTGTCGACATGAATCGAGAACAAGAAATCCGTCATGAAAACCAGCTCACCAAGTGTGGGTGGAGTGCTTGGCACGGCGAGACACTCAAGGGCTGGCCAGTGCAAACCTGGGTCATGGGTCACCAAGTTTTTCGGGACGGTGTGCTCGAAACAAGCCGACTGGGGCAGGCGGCGAAGTTTGACCATGCGCGCGGAGGCTATTGGGCAACGAAGAGCAGTTAGCTGGCTATTCTTCCGCGAATGCCTTGGGATCGACGAGAAATTTTTCCATAGATATCTGTGACACGAAGCGATACCTTTTGCCGAGGTAGAGCGATTCGAATTCGGGCAATCCCGGCACTTCTCGCTTTTCTTCGACCAGTGTTACCGTGCAATTGCCGTGGTAGGCGAGGTCCGCACCTTCGTAAAGCGACATCTGTTCGCGAAACGCCAGCTTTTCCGGCGCATCGGCCAATAAATAAAGTCTTCCCTTATACTGCGCCGCATGAAAAACGCTGCCCGGAACACGCTTGAAATCATTCACATACGCGACAACACTATCTCCACCAAGTACGGGAATATATTCCCGTGGATTCTCTTGAAAGGCGGCTTGTTCTTCGGGCCCGACCATGAAATAGA
Source organism: Bythopirellula sp. (assembly GCA_034439695.1). Classification (GTDB taxonomy): domain Bacteria; phylum Planctomycetota; class Planctomycetia; order Pirellulales; family Lacipirellulaceae; genus Bythopirellula. Next base: position 11,781 of record JAWXAV010000054.1, read on the forward strand.
CTTTGCCGTCGTAGGTGGACTTAAACTTTGATTTACCGCGCTGCCAAAGTCCCAGCGTGCGAATCGTCACCGGGCAGTATCCTCCCATCGTTCGGTTTGGGATTCTTTCCGTCGATTCTTCTTCATCGCGGGATGTCTTGTGTCCTTTTTGTTTGCCTTTTTTGTTGTCGGCCAGTCCCTCTGGTGGGCCCCCAATCCGAGTACTTTGGTCTCCGAAGTTCAATGATTCCATATCCGTGGCAAATTCTGCATTCGGAATCTCGATTTGAGTGACACTACTCGAATTGACCGTCGTGCTAACCCCATAACGTGGTAGATTTAGCAGAAAGAGTTTGCGATGCAGTGCCGATGCAAAGAAGTAGCGCATGCCGTCGACGATCGCCACGGTCTCTGGCAAACCGGCTACCATACGGTGCTCTTCGACTCTGCTGACGACGCAATAGCCATCATCAACAAGATCAACATTGGTATAGGTTGCTGGTTCTGCTTCAAACGCCTGTAACTTTTCCTTGCTCGCGAAAAAGAAAATCCGCCGTTGATGAATTAAACCCCATGCTAGTTCTCCGGCCTGTCGTATCCTCGATTCGGCATAAGTGACGGGGCAATCCCCAGCCAACATGGGAAGATAAAGCTCGGCCGCCGCGACGAAGATTTCGCGAGCCCGCTCGCTGGAGAACAAATAGACTTTGCCTTCCCGGATTGCCTGAATCTCTCGCGACCCGAGTACCCATTGTTGATGGTCGCGGAGCGTGACGGGACAGTAGCCGTGAATCGCCAACTGCAGAGGCTGGCTCCGCTCAATCTTTGGCAGAAAAGGATCGTTATCCGTCGCGACCAATGGCTTGCGCAAGGGCGCACCGATCATTGTGCCCTGCGCATAAAGGTCCGCAGTATCGGCCAAGTGTGAACCAATAACCAAGACAGCACACAATACGACGCAATGAAACGGAGTTCCTGGCATGGATTTCTACAGCTCTCGACCCGTGAGACAGGGCGAGAATTGTAGCAAGCTGGCAGAGGACTTGCGACGCTGATTCGAGAGGGCAAATCGTTGTTGAGCTAGCAGGGTCGCCCAACATTATCCCCCTGCACCGCCAAAAAATCCCGCTATCATGGGACCATGAGCGAGAACAAGAATTTGCGATACACAATCGTCACCGGCGGGGCGAGCGGCCTCGGTCGGGCCTTTTGCTGGCACTTGGCCCAGCAGGGTTGGTATGTGGTTGTGGCCGACATCGACCAGCAGGGAGCTGAAGAAACGCTTGCCGTCCTGCGTGACCGTGGCGGCCAGGGCCAAGTTGAATTGCTCGATGTGACCGACAGCAGGGCTTGGCAGAGATTGGCAGAAAAGCTTCGCAGCCAATGGCCGCGTCTCGATTTGCTGGTCAACAATGCGGGAGTTTGCGGAGCCGGCAAGTTTGGCGTTTATCCGCTCGAAAGCTTTCGCCATATCTTGGAAGTGAATCTGCTCGGGGTCGTCAACGGTTGCCATGCTTGCCTGCCCTGGTTCTTGGAAACCGCTCCCGGAGGGCATGTCATCAACATCGCGTCGATTGCCGTCGCGCTCAACTCCCCGATGATGGCAGCTTACAATACTTCCAAAGCCGGAGTCGTGGCGTTTTCTGAAACTCTCTATGGCGAACTCCGGGAAGCGGGCATTGGGGTCACGGTTGTGATACCAGGATTCTTCCGTTCACGACTGCTAGAGCAGGGCAAGTTCGACGAGGCATGGTTGCGACAAATCGCCGAGGAATATACCAGCAGCGCAAGTTTCACAGCCGCTGACGTCGTAATCCAAACGATGCAAGCCGCGGAGCGCCGCAGGCTCCATGTTGTCCTAGGCTGGAAAGCTCGGATGGTTTGGCGACTCAAGCGACTTTCTCCCGCGTTGTTCCAAAAAGTTATTGTCAAAATTTTTGAACGGGATCGCCGGAAGATTTCAGGTAACGGTTGAATGCCTTAACACATTCAGAGATATTGGTTGTAAGATTTCAAGTTTACTTACGTTACCCAAGATTATGCTTCACCTTCAAGCTCCCACCGACGCGAGTTGGCTTGCCCAAGTTGATGCCAATTTGGAAGAGGTGCTCATCGACCATGCTCACTGTGAGAAGAAGGCGGCGGGAACAGCGCTCAATCTCATTTTTCACTATGTGGAGGATATCGAGCTTTGTCGCGAGATGACTGAAATTGTCAATGAAGAGCTGGAGCATTTTCATATGGTCGTCGATTTGCTCACTCGGCGGGGAATTCGCTTTCGCCGGATCAAACCGAGCCAATATGGCAGCCGACTTCACGCCCTAGTGCGAAAAAGCGAACCGGATCGGGCCGTGGATCGATTGCTCATCGCCGGACTGATCGAGGCCCGCAGTTGCGAGCGATTTCAGGCCCTCGCGGAACATGTGGCCGACGAGGAATTATCGCTCTTTTACCGCAGCCTCTTTGAGAGCGAAGCTCGCCATCATGCGACCTATACGCGCCTGGCCAAACATTTCGCTCCGGAAGCGACTGTCGAGGCCCGGCTGAGCGAACTTTATGACGCGGAAGCCGATATCATGTCCGTGAGGGAACCGCTCGCCAGAATGCACAGTTGACCTGAGGCTTGCGCGACAGGCTATTTCATCAGCCCCTAGCAGTTCTGAGGCGTTTTTGGCTACAATCAGCCGTTTGTGGTGAGCGATACACGATCAACAAGAGCGGTGAATTTGATGAAAATTGCGATTATTGGTGGCGATGGGACCGGACCGGAAGTAGCCGCCGAAGGGGTGAAGGTTCTCAAGTCCGTGGCCAAATTGGAAGGCTTTGCCGACAAGCTGGAGCTCACCAATCTCGATTGGGGTGGTGACCGCTTCCTTAAAACCGGCGAAGCGCTCCCCGTTGATGGCCTCGATCAACTCCGCAAGTTCGATGCGATTCTTTTGGGGGCCGTGGGACATCCCGACGTTGCCCCGGGTATTCTGGAGCGCAAATTGCTCCTCGACCTACGTTTTGGCCTCGACCAGTACATCAATCTGCGTCCCGTGAAGCTGTTTCCCGGCGTGGAAACTCCGCTCAAGAACAAGGGCCCCGAGGATATCGACTTCGTTGTCGTCCGCGAGAACACCGAGGATTTATACTGCGGTGCGGGGGGCTTCATGCACAAGGGCACTCCCAACGAAGTCGCCACCCAAACCGCCATTTATACCCGCAAGGGTTGCGAACGCTGCATCCGCTATGCGTTCGAGTACACCAAGAAACGTAACAATCCCAAAGGCAAAAAGCTTACCCTTGTTGCTAAAACAAACGTTCTCACCACGGGGCATGATCTTTGGTGGCGAACCTTTAAGGAAGTTGCCACCGAATACCCCGACATCGAGGCTGACTACAACCACGTCGACGCCTGCTGCATGTGGATCGTCAAGAATCCCGAGTACTACGACGTGATTGTCACCACGAATATGTTCGGCGACATCATCACCGATCTAAGCGGCATTATCCAAGGGGGCATGGGCGTGGCAGCGGGGGGAAATATCAATCCCGAACCGGGCGGCGTGAGTATGTTCGAGCCGATGGGAGGCAGCGCTCCCAAATACACTGGTACGGGCAAGATCAACCCGATTGCCACGATCAACGCCGTAAGCATGATGCTTGAACAACTCGGCCAAGCCTCCGCGGCAGAACGTGTGATGAGCGCGCTTATGCATGTCACTGGCACAAAAATGAAGAGCCAATCCGCTGGAAAGATGGGCTATACCACCAGCGAAGTTGGCGATCTCGTGCTCGACGCGTTGGCATAAATCTCAAGTCGCCTCGTAATGAACACCAAACCGTATGTATCAGGTCGAAACTCTCGATGCCCGAGTTCTCACGATAGCTGATGCCCGAGCCATCGCGGAATTGATCGTCAAAGTTTGGCCGAAAAGCGGTAAATCCGTCGAGTTTCGCGAGCAGCAAATGCTGGATTTGGGCCGCAACTTTCATGGCCCAGATGCACAAGCTCCTCGGTCGATGGTGATTCGCGAAAGTGGCCGCATCATCGCTCATGCGGCTTTTGTCCCCCGTACAATTGGCACAACATCAGGCGACCTGACCATCGCCGGTTTAGCGCGCGTTTGCAGCGATCCCGATTTTCGCGGGCAAGGCTTGGGCGAGCTTGTCGTACGGGAGATTTTTGCCCTGATCGACAAACAAGTTTTTCCGTTCTCGCTGTTCCAGACCAGTACGGTCGTGCGGCCTTTTTACGAGAAACTCGGCGCTTGTCCGGTCACCAATTACATCGTGAACTCTCTGGGGGATGATCCGCGGGCAAGTCCCTTTTGGGACGAAGTGATCCTGCGCTATCCCAAGGATCGCCAGTGGCCCGAGGGAGAAATTGATCTCCGTGGGCCGGGCTATTAAGCGTGTGGCATGCCGCGTAGCTTCGTGCGGATGCGGCTAAGCATGGGACCGACGCTGTTGGTCGGCATCCCGGTGGCCCGGCTGATCTCTTGATACGTCTTGCCTTCGAGATGATACATCCTGACAACCTGGGCTTCGGAACCGCCGAGAGACTGTAGCAGCCGATCAACTTCTTCCCGGTCGGCGATCCGCTGCTCCGCGTTGCCGTTGTGATCGGAGGGTTCCATCGACAACGACGCCAGCGGGGTTGCTTGATGGCGGCTCATGAGTTGCTTTACGACGACCCTGCGGGCAATCACGGTGAGATAGGTCGCCAAGCTGCTCATGCCACGAAACTGGCGGAGAACCGCAAAATCGTCGTCCAGAATCGCCACCATCACATCGGCCACTAAATCATCGCGGTCGTTACTGGACAGCAAAACCGACCGACAATGGGCCGTATGGTTGATGACATGGATCACGAGGCCCATGAAACGGTCGACAAAGTCTTCCCAAGCTCGCTGTTTTTTCGCCAAACAGCGTTCGAGGAGGTTGCGGTCAATCTCGGATAAAGCCACTGAAGCTGCCTCAGACAAGGAAATACAGAGTTTCGCGACCCACGGCCAATAGAGAGCGATAACAAGCAAATTTCTTGCCAAGTTCACTCATCTAGGGTCTGGGGAGGCTCGAAACTTGTACCCCACAAGCTTTCCTAGGAATTTTTAGATGCAACGCAACTGGACCGCGTAAAACTTATTGTAAATAGCGGCATAACCAGGAGCAAGATTAACGCCCTTCTCAGGGGACACGACCTGAGTAAAAAGTAGGCCAATTTCGTAAACTATCCGCTTGACATCGAAAATGCCGAGTGCGTAAATAACTGATTGAGCAGATAATTGGCTTGCCGAAAGTCGTTCAGCGATAAATACTTGCCATCCTTCTGCCGATATTTGTATCATTCTTATGGGCGGACGACCGTCCTTGAGAAACCAGTTTTAGGCCGCCCGACTGGCCCGCCGTGACACCGAGCCAAGAGCTTGAGCGAAAAAAAGGAGAATTCTGGAGATGACGCACGTAGTTTGTGAACCTTGTTTCGCCTGCAAGTACACCGATTGTGTGGTGGTTTGCCCGGTGGAATGTTTCTATGAGGGCGAGCAAATCCTGTACATTCACCCCGATGAGTGTATCGATTGCGAAGCCTGTGTCCCCGAATGCCCGGTCGAGGCGATCTTCCATGAAGATAACGTCCCCGAAGAATGGGCAGCGTTCACGGCGCTTAACGCCGAGATGGCTCCCCAATGCCCGGTCATTACCGAAAAGAAAGAGCCACTGGCCGATTCTTGATTTCTGACTTGCCTAAAATCGAAAATCTTCATGGCCAATCCGCAAGGGTTGGCCATTTTTATGCCCACGTTGCCAAGCTGCGAATGGTAATGAATATTGCGACAGGCGCGCGATCGGTGATAGGATCACGCCAGTCACAACCCTTCTTTTCTCTTTAGGAGTGTCGCCATGGACTTTGTTTGGTTTATTCTCATCGGAATCTGCGCGGGTTGGCTCGCGGGTCAGATCATGAAGGGTGGAGGCTTCGGACTGCTTGGCGATCTGATTGTGGGAGTGATCGGCGCATTGTTGGGTGGTTGGCTGTTCGGAGTATTGGGCATCGCGGCCGGCGGTCTGCTTGGAGCACTCATTACCGCGACAGTAGGAGCCATTGTGTTGATCGCACTCTTGCGGAGAATGTCCCTCCGTTAGTTGAAAAGCCGGTTCCACCGACGTTCACAATATCACGCGGACTTCTGCTCGGCGTCAATGGTCTTCGTATCGAGC
>JAWXAV010000055.1:0-19420 GCA_034439695.1 Bythopirellula sp.
GCTCGATACGAAGACCATTGACGCCGAGCAGAAGTCCGCGTGATATTGTGAACGTCGGTGGAACCGGCTTTTCAACTAACGGAGGGACATTCTCCGCAACCAGCCCATCCTTGCTTTGTCTTGTCAAGGGTTTCTGTTTGAAATGCTAATGGCATTACTAACTGTGACCGAACAACAGACCAGATTCTCCACTTCGTGCTATCAGGGTAACGATCAAAGTATGCTGTGTAACCACCTTTAATATTGCGTTCTTGGTGTTCAATTTCTTCGGGTTTTACTGACATTATTGCCACCTTTCGGTTTGGCGGTCCAGCGATTATCGACACGACAATTGCTGGATCGCAGTTGATATTCAGCAGCGTGACATTTACAAAACCTAGGTCAACTCAAAATCTTGTGACCACATCTCAGAACCACCGATTTCCTGCGGAAAACTAAAGAAAATTTATTTTTCCAGCACTCAACGACAACTAACGAATGGTCTAGTTTCAGTCGGCAAACTTATGCTTTCAGCCGCTCTAGCTACCTGATTTGCCATTGGCAAATCCAGTGGTATCCGGCACCGCAATCCTCCTAATGCTTTGGATTGAGATAGAAAAGAGAAAGGGCCAATTCAAAGGTGTCGGGAGTCTTTATTAGACATAGCGTGGAAAGCGGAAGCACGTTTTATTCTATCATCTTGCCGCCTCCATTAATGCCTTCTTATTAGCACCCATCAGCGTGAATCAGCGGTCACTCTTCTTTGTGACTCTTCGTGCCTTTTCGTGGCCATTCTCCTCCCCAAGAAATTCGCGCCTCGGTATGGCATCAAGAATCATGAGCCGCGGGTTCTTCCCAAACCATGAGCCGCACGGCGCTAGCCGCGGGTTCTTCAATTTCAGGACATTCCTCAAAGAACCCGACGCTAGCGCGTTGCGGCTCATATTGAACCGCGCGGCCAAAATTAGCGGCTGATATTGGCCGCGCGTTTGTGATAAAATCAGCAACGCGTGAGACTATGTTTATGCGCCGCGACTTGATTCTTTGGTAGGCGCGGAACACTACAGGTTGTAAAGACTTGGCCCAACAACGACTAAAACGCGAGCACTTTCGCGCCAAACCACAGCATCTAGTGGGTCCGGTCAGGCCAGCCACTACCTATAGACATTTTCATTCCCCTTCGAGCACACCTAAGTCTAATGCTGAAACAGTATCTTGTTTTTTCAGCCCACCAGAAATCACAAAACATCTTGTGGGTCTACCCCCGCCCGGAAAAGACGAGCGACGATGAGCATTAATCAGTCTTCGTCTTCCTCTTCGACAACTCCCATTTCCAGTTGCCGCATCTTGCGGTAGAGATTCGAGCGATGCAGACCAAGCCGCTTGGCTGCTTTGCTCATATTGCCGTTGACCTTATCGATGGTTTGCTTGATGTACTTCTGCTGAAAATCGTGCGTGGCCTCGGCCAAGCTCGCATTGAAATCGAAATGCAGCGAGTCACTCTCTCCCCCCGCGTTGATAAACGCTAGATCGTCGGCTTCGATGCGGTCGCCGGAGGTGAGATATGCGAGGCGCTCCATGAGATTACGCAACTCGCGGACATTGCCCGGCCAGGGGTGTTCAAGCATCCGTTTTTTCGCCGCCGTGGAGAATTGGGGACGGTTGCGGCCCATGTTGCGGCAGAACGAATCGAGGAAAAAATCGGCTAGCAACAGTACGTCTTCGCCACGCTCGCGCAAGGGGGGGAGTTCCAAGCTCACGACATTCAAGCGAAAGAACAGATCCTCGCGAAACCGTTTTTCGCGGACCATCTTGCCGAGGTCTTGATTCGTCGCCGCGAGGATACGCACCTCGGTATGAATGGGTTGCGAACCCCCCACGCGCACGACCACTTTGTCTTCGAGCACTCGTAGCATTTTGGCCTGACCACTGAGGCTCATGTCGCCGATTTCGTCAAGAAACAGTGTGCCTCCCGACGCCAATTCAAATTTGCCATGGCGCGTCTCACGGGCATCGGTAAAAGCCCCTTTTTCATGGCCGAAGAGCTCGCTTTCGAGCAGTGTTTCAGTGAGTGCCGCACAATTGACCGCGATGAACGGTTGCTCGCGCCGCCGGCTCAAATAATGAATTGACCGAGCGACCACCTCTTTGCCAGTGCCGTTTTCACCCAGCACGAGAATGGCGAGGTCGGTATCGGCAATCCGGCGGATCGTGGAACGCAACGCCCCTATGGCCGGGCTTTCGCCGATGAGTTGCAATCCCCCTGCGGCTTCCTCGACAAGTTGCTGATGTTTGAGAATCAAGTCTTCCCACTGCTGCGTATTCTCCAGTGCCACCGCCGCGTGGGTCGCGAGTTCGATAAGCGCTTGTTCGTCGTCGTCGCTGAACAAACCCTGCTTCTTGTTGAGAACTTCAAACGCACCGAGGCATTCTCCGTGTGGTCCAATGAGGGGCACGCACAACAGCGTCTTGGTTGTGTAGCCGGTTTCCTTGTCGACCATCCGCGCGATTTTGTCGTCGTCCACTCCGCCACCGACTCGACGTGGTTCGCGCGCCTGCACGACTTGGCCCACAATGCCGGTGTTTTCGGGGATACGAAGTTCGCCGCCTTTTTTGATCCCCAGCGCGGGTCGGCCCACCAGCATCTTGTTCGGCTTGTCCCACAGAAAAATGCTCGCGCGATCTGCCGAGAGCAGTTCGGTCGCCGCCTGAGCCATCGCCTCGAGCAGCGATTCCATGCAATCCGATTGGCCCCATGTGTGGGTGATTTCTAAAATCTTCTCGAGCCGACGGATGCGTTGTCTGCGCTGTTGCTGTTCGTCGACGAGACGCAAAGTCGCTGACAAACCACTTTGCAAGACGGTAATCGTCTCTGCCGCAGGCTTACCATGCACGAGCAGCACTTGTGTTGCATCAAGCGGCAAGGCAACCCATCCCTGCGATCGCGCAACGGCCATCCGATCCAAAGCCTCGGCGGCCAAGTCGGTGGGGAGAGATTTTGGTACTTCCCCCGCGCTTCCATGCGTTTTCCACTCCGGCGGAATCGACTCAACGACAGCTAAGCCTTCGGCACGAGAGAGTTTCAGCAACCCTGGTAGGGCTGAGTCGAGGAACTTTCCAACGGTGCTCGCCGCCTGAGCTTGCTCCAGCAGCAGCAATGTAACTTCTTTCGAGATAATACTTTCCGTACTCATATCGTATGCCTAGATTTTTATTTCACCAAAACAGCCACACTTATCGCAGTGGCTAAATCATTGTGACAACATTTAATCATACGTGTGTGTTGTCATAAAGGCAACGTAGTGGCGATCAGATTGTATAAAAACCATCAAACTGATATAGGCTAGGGAGTTTAGCTCGTTGATTCGCTAACCCCTGTTAGGAATCACTACCAAGGTGTTATCCTGCGTTGCCGGCATTCCGCAGGCCAAATTGAGGCATTCCAAAGGCAATTCCGTAGGACGAGGATCACGTAATGGGCTTATTTACTGGGAAAAAGGGACTTATCACCGGGGTTTTCAACAAGCAGTCCATTGCCTGGGCCATTGCTGACCGCATCATGAGCGAGGGGGGCGTGTGTGGCTTTTCTTACATGCCTGACAAGCCTGATGACGAGCGGAAAAAGAATCTCAACCGCATCGAAAAACTCACGGAGGGCAATCCCCAGGTCAAGTTCCTGCAACCGATGGATGTTACGAACGACGAGCATCTCTCGGAGTTGATGAATGTCTGTAGCGCGAAGCTGGGAAAGATTGATTTTCTGCTGCACTCGATCGCATTCGCGCTTCCCGACGATCTGAAGCACGACACAATTCTCACCAGCCGTGCTGGTTTCAAACTCGCGATGGAAATCAGTGCGTACAGTTTGATCGCCTTGTCGAACGCCGCGCAATCGGTGCTTAACGATGGTGCCAGCATTCTCACTTTGACCTACTACGGCGGGGAAAAAACAGTACCCGGTTACAACGTCATGGGCGTTTGCAAGGCGGCGCTTGATTCGATTGTGAAATACCTGGCGTACGATCTCGGCCCACGCGGCATTCGGGTGAATGCGCTGAGTGCTGGTCCCCTACAGACCATCTCTGGGCGTGGCGCGGGGGTTGAGGAAATGCTTGGTCTCTACGAAGCCATGGCCCCCTTGGGCCGCAACATTACTCACGACGAAGCCGGGAATTGCGGTGCCTTTTTGCTCTCTGACATGTCGGCCGGTATCACATCGGAAATTCTGCACCTTGATGGCGGCTACAACGCCATGGGTTCGCCGGGTCGCTTGATTGATCGCATCAAAGCCGCTCAGTCGAGCTAGGGGCATTCCTGGTCGCTAGCGAACCATGTTGCTAGCAATCATGAGAATAACGAGATTCGCTCTAGGTGAATTGCTGTGCGGTCTGTAAATTTTGCAACGTCATCGCTACGAAGGATTCGTGCGACGATCACCCCGCTGTTTTGATTTGCCCCTTTGATCCCAGTTCATTGCTACTTTGGCGAATAAGTGTTTTGAGTCGTGCATGTTCGGTCCGCCGTTTGCACGCCTCATACGCCGCCTGAGTATTTCGCTCTAGGACATGGATCGTCCTTACAACCCGCACAGGTCAGAGCATGGAAGCTCCCCGTTTTTGGTGTTACAGCGATTGGACCCATCGGTCCATACTTTCGTTCGTATTGTTTCTCGTTAGCCAGAGCGTTGTTCACGCGGGGGCAGGCTATCGCACGCCGAACTTCGTGGTTGATGCGCCGACGCCGCAGCTTGCCAAGGAGATCGGTGACTTCGCCGAGACATATCGCAAAGAGCTGTCCGTCGAATGGCTCGGCAAGGAGTTGCCGACTTGGTCCAAACCTTGTCCGATCAAAGCGCATGTGCAACCCAACTTGGGAGCCGGTGGTGCGACGAGTTTTGTGTTTGATCGCGGCGAAGTCTTTGGCTGGCAAATGAATATCCAAGGCTCGCGAGAGCGGATTCTTGATTCCGTCTTGCCGCATGAAATTACGCACACGATCTTTGCTTGCCACTTCCGACAACCACTCCCCCGCTGGGCCGACGAAGGGGCTTGTACGACCGTTGAGCATGAGAGCGAAATTTCCAAGCAAGAAAAAATGCTGATCGAATTTTTACAAACTCGGCGTGGCATTCCTTTTAGCCACATGTTTGCGATGAAGGAGTACCCTCAAGACGTCTTGCCGCTTTATGCCCAGGGTCATTCGCTCGCGCAATTCTTGATCTCGCAACATGGCAAGCAGGCGTTTCTAGAGTTTATTGCCGACGGACTCACCGATGAAAACTGGCCGCGAGCAATCGACGAAAAATATGGTTATCGCGATTTGCTCACCCTGCAAAATTCTTGGCTCGGCTGGGTGAAAGACGGTCGGCCACAATTGCAACTGGCCAGCAACGCAACGCAGCGTGGTTCGGTGGTGAAGCAAGTCTCAACGCCGACCGTGGTGCGTGGGCAAGATCCGGCCTCTGTTGACGATAAAAGCTCATGGTCGTCAGTGGCCAACGGCACACCAACGACGCCCACCAAGAATTGGCAAGAGCAAGAAGTCGCCGCGGCTCCACAAGGTCCGAGCGTCTATGAAGCGCTGAGTCGTGGTCCTATGCGACGTTAAGTTTGCTCACTTGATTTCTCCACCTTTGGGACAAGCGTGCCCCAATCCGCTGCGAAGTTGTGTTCGCACTTCGGGCAACGCACCTGTTGGCCCAGATATTTGTTCGGTACGTCTTTGCCGTGCTTGCACGAAGGGCATTCGATGTGAAATCGCAGTGCGCTCTCCTCGGTGACTTCAACGAAGACTTCGAACGGCACATCTTTGAACTCGACGTCTTCCGGTTCGAGTAAGGAAAGCTGCTCGACCGAAAGCTCCGCGATCCCCGCGATACGATTAGCCATCAAGCGAATCGCATGTTCAAAGAGATTTCGTGCTGCTCGGCCATTGCCAAAGTAGCGGTCACGGTTTTGGTACAGATAATCGAAGCCGACGATCACCTTCGCCCTGGTGAGGGGCTTGAGCGTGTATTCGTTCTTGTCGCACATCAAGCCAAAAATCTGCGTGAGCTCCAGCGGTGAATAATCAACAAAGTCCAAATTGCGGCTAAAGCGCGACGAAAGACCGGGGTTCGACCGTAGCAGTATCTCCATCTCAAACGGATAGCCGGCGAGGATCACCACGAGTTGGTCGCGATCATCTTCCATCCGCTTGAGCAGCGTTTGCACCGCTTCGTGCCCGAAGGGATCTTCCCCTTCAGAGGCAATAAGCGTGTAGGCTTCGTCGATAAAAAGCACTCCATCGAGCGCTTCGTCGATTTTCTTGTTGGTTTTGGGGCCGGTTTGTCCCGCGTATTCAGCGACCAAGCCCGAACGGTCCGTTTCGACCAAATGACCCTTCTTGAGCACTCCCATCGCGCCGAAGATCGTCCCGACGATCCGCGCGACGGTCGTTTTGCCCGTGCCCGGATTGCCACCAAAGACCATGTGCAAACTCAAACCCGTGGTCGGCAATCCGGCCAGTTCGCGCTGCTTTTGCACTTTCAAAAAATTCGTGAGCGTACGAACCTCTTGCTTGATGTTGCCCAAGCCGATCAATCGATCCAGCTCCGCGAGTGCTTCCTGCAAGACTTGCTCGGGGGGCTTTTTCGGCTCTGTTTTCCCGGCAACCTCTTCGGCGACCTTGATTGTGGGCTTGCCCGAAGTTTTTGGCTCGTTTTGCACGGCGGTCGAACCCTGATGCGTGTCGGGAAGATCTTTCGCCTCGTGCAAGATTTTTTTAATCGCTTCGATCCGCGCCTCATGCTCTGCTTCGTGTTGCGTCGGTTCGTCGATGGGAATCTGCCGCAGATGCCGCTGTAGTTCATCCTGAATCAGTTTGACGTGGTTGGCTTCGCTCGGTTTGAGCGGGCCATCGGCCCGCGCGATCACATTGGCGAGCCGCATGACGATCGTTTCCAACTCCCCGACACGCTCTCGCAGCGGTGCAATCTGATCGAACGGGCGGACCACCGCATACCATTTGAGCGACGATGCCTTGCCGGACATTTCGTGAATCGCGGCTTTCAATTCCTCTTCATTCAGCCATTGGCTCCATAAGTGGAAGAGCAGCACCTCGGCCAGAAATTTCTCGTTCGTGCTCCAGCGGCGATCGGCTTCGCAAATGGTGATGAAAATCTTGACCACCAGCGCCCGATGCAGATCGTCCATCAACTGCACGAAGCCGGTGCCGGTTTGGGGCACTTGGTCGGGAAAGTCGCGAACGCATTGCTCGCCACTGGAGAGGTACAAGTCGCGGCATTGACCCAACAGTTGGCGAAATTGGCTCGGCAGATCGGAGAATTCAAAAGTCATGCGAACCATTATCTGTGAGGAGGGTGGATGGGCAAGGAATACTACAGACTGGAATAATCTGAGCCGCTAAATCCCCGAGAAAAGCAAGAGGCGAATAATGATTTAGGCTCATCGTCGCTCGTCTTATCCGGGCGGGGGTAGACCCACAAGATGTTGGATTTCTGGTGGGTTGGAAACACAAGATACTGTTTCTGCATTGGACTTAGGTGTGTTCGGTGGGGAGAGAAAATGTCTATAGGTAGTAGGTGGTTTGGCCGGACACACTAGATGATGTGGTTTGGCGAGAAAAAACTCGCGTTTTAGTCGTTGTTGGGCCAAATCCTAACAATCTGGAGTGCTCCTCGCCCACCAAAGAATCAAGTCGTGGCGCATAAACATAATCTCACGCGTTGCTGATTTTATCACAAACGGGTGGTCAATATCAGCCGTGACTTTTGGCCACGAAAAGCACAAAAAGGCACAATAAAGTGGGACCGCTGATCCACTTTGATTGGCGCTGATAAGAAGGCATTAATTGGAGGTAGCGGAGAAGGTAAATGACTTGCTCCCGCGTTACTCGTTCCGGCCTACGCGGTGGTTGCGGCACGGCGGAGCGTGCCTACTACTATTAAGCTGAGCAACAGCGTCGCGCAGCTTGGCTCGGGGACGGCGGTTGAGTCGGAGGTGAGCGGGGCGGTTTCGCCGTAGTGGTGTTGCCAGATGACGAGGTCTTCGGGGCCGACCGTGCCGCTGTCGTCGCCGTCGGCCATGGAGTCGCTCGTGCCGTAAGCGCGTTGCCACTTGAGAAAATCATTCCCGTCCACGTCGCCGTCGAAGTCGTAGTCGCCCTCCAAGAGCGGCGCGAGCGTGAAGGCGCCGGCGTACTGCTCAAATGAGTTGCCTAGCTGGCTCTTTACATACCCCGGGCGAATTGCTGGGTTCGAATTGTTAGCTCTAAATAAATCTTCAAACCCGGTCGAGCGAGATGCGCTGATACGGAAGAAGCCGCCCCCGGTAATGAAATTGCTTTCGGTGTCTTGAATCAATCCCATGACATATTGCTCGCCGCCCTCAAGCGTAAGATTGAAACTCGAAAGGTCTACGGTTAATAAAAATGTTGTGAACTCGTTTGAAGGCCCGGTAATGCCAAAAGGCACTACCGTGATGAAACTTTCTGTTGGCGTGTTGACGTCAATATCAATATGTCCCGGCACAGCATTACCGCGGGGATTCAGGTCAAACGAATCAGCTCCGCTGTCGACGCCATCGGTCCAAATGTGAAACTCCATCGGGTAGCCGTAAATATTCTCAAGATTGTTTTCTGGGAGCGATGCAGGTGTTGGGCCTCTCGCAAAAATCACGAAGCGCGCCTCGGTTAATTTGCCATTCTCCTGCGCAGTGACCACCAACCCTGGTGTGTTCCACTCAAGGCCATTGTGTACGGTAGCTCCCCCCGGCATTCCATTCGTCAACGTCGTGCCACCACCGATACTGTCGCGGATGACGAGCGTGCTGGCCGAGGCGGCGCCGATAAGTAGCAGGCACACTCCGTGTGCCGTGGCTGAACCGCCAAATCGCAGCGCGTTTCTTAACATGGTCGCGTTTCCTTGTTACGGCACGGCGGGAATGGAGATTGTAGGCCGGAACAAGCCGTGCGCAGTTCCGGCAAGGAACCCGTGAAGGTCGACCACGCGAGTGCCGCTGCATTGCCGGAACTCGCGTTACTCGTTCCGGCCTACGCGCTCGGCACGGCGGAGCGTGCCTACTACTTTGTGCCTACTACCTTTGCAGTATCCGGTCGGTTGCGAGCGATTGCAAGTGAATTGAAATCAATTTTTGCCCCAGGTGCCCGGGGGCCACTGTTGGCTTGTCCGAAAATTCTCGCCTTAGACCAGCCCTTTTCTGACGGCCCAGACGGCGGCTTGGGTGCGGTCGGTGACGCCTAGTTTGCGGAGGACGTGTTGCACGTGTTCCTTCACCGTCTCGTAGCTGATGGCGAGCGCTTGCGCGATTTCCTTGTTGCTTAGTCCGAGGGCGAGTTGTTTGAGCACTTCGCTCTCGCGTTTGGTGAGTGGGACTTCGAGTTCACTGGTGGAACGCGAAGTGGTGAGCGCTCCCGAGACACGCCGCATGTTTTCGTGATTCCACAGCGTCTCACCCCCGGCCACCTGCTGCACGGCGGCAATGAGTTCCGCTTGGGAAGCGCTCTTCACCAGATACCCTGCCGCGCCCAGGGCGACCGCGCGGGCGATGTAGGTGGGATTGTCGTGGGCGGTAAAAATCACGACAGGGATGTCGGGCAACTCGCTCTTGAGTTTCGAGAGGCACGACATGCCGTCGCTTTCGGGCATGCGGACATCGAGCAGCACCACGTCGGGCCGATACTTTTGGGCCATCTGCAAGGCTTGCGCGCCGTCGCACGCCTCGGCGACAACCGTGATGTTGCTCTCGCGAACCATCGACGCGACCCCTGCTCGCACGACCGCGTGGTCGTCGGCAACTAGCAGGCGAATCGGCATGGTTCACTCCTGGCTGATGCCGTGGTGACAGGCGTGTCGCCTGTCGCTGTCAACAGATACTTCCCGAATCGCGTCTAACATATTAGAGCCGATTTCAAAATCACAAATAGAACCGGACGCTAGCGCGTGGCGGCTGATTTTATCAGCCGCAGGGCGCTAGCCCACGGTTTTTGAAACTGCCTCTAAGCAAAAGTCGCCAACGACAAACTTTGTTTCATCTTGCTTGACTGTACGAAAAAACGTCGGCAATAGCAAAGAAAATCGCTGCGAATTAGTAATTGCAATATCAGTTTGCGCGCTAATTTGATGGCACTGCTGCCGCTAAAAATCACTCTAGTTCAAGCTTTACACCAATTCGAGATTTCACCATACTCAGCCCCCTACCCACTGAAAGACGCTCATTTTTTGCGTTTGGCAAGTGTTGGGTCTCCAAAGCCCTGGTATTCTTGATTTACTTCTCCGAGCAGACGGTGCCTTATGGATTTTTGCAGTTTTCCCGCTTATCCACGCTTGTCGATGAGCGAGGTGACGACTTTTCGTTGGTCGTTCGAGCAGGATGTTTTCAATTATGTGGCCGCAGGCTACGAATCCATCGGCGTTTGGCGGCAGAAGCTGGCTGATTTTGGTGAGGAAGCGGGCATCGACCTACTGGCGGAGAGTGGTCTGCGAGTTTCCCATTTGCTGTGGGCTGGGGGTTTTACCGGCAGTGACGGGCGGACTTGGAACGAAGCCATCGACGACGCTTGCCAAGCGATTCGGCTGGCCGGCGCGATGAACGCGGGTTGCTTGATTGTTTATCCTGGTGGCCGTAATAACCACATCTATCGTCATGCCGAGCGGCTGTTCCGCGTGGCGCTCGATAGTTTGCTCTCATTGGCCGAGGCGGCTGATGTGACGCTGGCCATCGAGCCGATGCATCCCGCCTGTGCGCGGGATTGGACCTTCTTGACCGACATCGAGTCAACAATCAACCTGATCGAAGACATTAACTCACCCAATCTGAAACTGGTGTTCGATACGTACCACTTTGGTCATGATCGAACCATTCTGGCGAATCTCCGCGAAATTGTGCCGCACATGGCGCTTGTCCAGTTGGGAGATCGTCGTGTGCCCCATGGTGTTGACCAGCAACGTTGCCCGCTGGGCGACGGCACGGTGCCTTTGCGAAAAACTATCGTCGAACTGCGCGAAGCTGGGTATAATGGCGATTTCGACATTGAACTTTCGGGCGCGGGCTTTGAAGCGGGGGGCTATCATCGGTTATTGACCGATTGCCGCCGACGCGTTGAAGCGCTGCTGCCCGTCTTGAGCAAGTCGACCACTTGAGCACGGCGCGGACAGTTTGTTGCCGGCTCTCGGGATATTGCCATGTCGCGCTCGCTGGTCATCAATTCTCAGATCGTGATTCCCAGCTCGGAACTGGTGATGACGTTTGCGCGGAGTTCTGGCCCTGGCGGGCAGAATGTCAACAAGGTGAACAGCAAAGCGATTCTCCGTTGGAACTTGCGCGAGTCGAGCTCACTTCCCGCGGAAGTGAAATTGCGGTTTGAAGCTTGCTTCCCCACTCGCATCAATCAAGCGGGTGAGGTGATGCTGTCGAGTGACAAATATCGTGACCAAGGCCGGAACTTGGCAGACTGCTACGATAAACTGCGGCAACTCGTGCAGGCGGCAGTCGTTGTGCCACGGAAAAGAGGCAAGACGCGGCCCTCGCGTGGTTCGATTGAGGAGCGTCTTGCCGGCAAGCGACATAAGTCCCTGCAAAAGAAGCAGCGACAGTTTCGTTCTTCCAACGAAAACTAGTGCGTTGTCAAAGCTTGATTATAGGATTAGCCG
This sequence comes from Bythopirellula sp., assembly GCA_034439695.1. Lineage (GTDB taxonomy): Bacteria > Planctomycetota > Planctomycetia > Pirellulales > Lacipirellulaceae > Bythopirellula. Next base: position 11,651 of record JAWXAV010000055.1, read on the forward strand.
CTGGGCGCTAGCCCACGGTTGGAGCGGGAATAACCGAGGCTAGCGCCCTGCGGCTGATGTGCCCAGCCCCAGTTTTAGCTTTGACAAAGCACCAGGAAAGATTTGCCGTAACTGCTTATCTTATCATTCTTTCCCGGCACGATTTTTGCGGAACGGTCTTGCGGGTGATTGCCCACGGCAAGACTTTCGGGTTACAATAAGAAGCCTCATCTAAGAGGCTGCTTAAGCCCATTAGGCGTCATAGAACAACAAAGTCGCCACCCTCGAGGAGGGTGGCGAAATTTCTCTGTGACGATCCTCTTACACAAAGGCCTTTATTACAAAGGAAGTGTGTGTGACGGCACGTCGCCAGTCGACTTATCGACCCGTCACCGTTTAATGATGGAAAAGATTTCACATCTGGCACTGAATCGAGGATGCTCAAATGCAAGCGATCGATGCAAAAACCCAGGCGAGCGCGGCTTGTCTGGAACACGAAATTCTAAACCACGTCAAACAAGCGCTCCGCGTGACGTTGGGCTGGAAAGTTCCTACCGAAGGGATTCCCCGCAAGCTTTCGAGCGTGCAGTTCACGCTCAAATCGTTTCAACGCCATCTTGAGCGCTTGATGGATATCGAAGAGCAAGACGGCTACATGACCTTCGTCGAGGAAATCAAGCCGAACATGCATTTTCGCATTGATCGGTTGGAGCACGACCACGGCCGCTTTCGGCGGGCGATGGATTCGCTGCTTCCCAAGGTGGACTCGCTCAGCGAGTACGACGACGCAGAAATCGAAACCGTTTGCGAGGAAATTTACACCTTGTTGGAACGGATCGACCACCACGACAAGGAAGAAATTGCCCTGTTGCAAGATTCGATGTGGTTAGATGAAGGGGGAGAGGGCTGAATTTTCTCGCTCTGCGGAAGGGGTCTGTCCCACAACTTTTTTTTCGAGAGGATTCGCCACGAGTGGTGGCTTGGGGTAGAATTCAACGGACGATGATTATCCTGATTGAATTTTCTATCCTGCATTTCCGCTCATGGCACGACGTACCCAACATCTCGACAACTATTTCGGCGATTGGCCATTTGTGCCGGGCCAAGTTTTGGTACGTGAGGTGAAAGGTTCTGATGGGCGGCTCGTATTGCAAATGCGGGTCGACATGGGCCTTGTCCAGATGGAAGAATCTGGCCGTCCTGATGGTTTCAAGCCCGAGGGTTTTGAAACCTATTACGACTATCTTTTGTCGCTGTCATTCGCCGAGGGTCCGGCGTTTCAACTGGATGGTCAGCGCTGCGGCGAAATCGACCGCGAGTTTTACCAGTATTACCATCGCCGCGTTTGTTGGCTCACCCTGAATCGCTACGCCGAGGCGATTGGCGATGCCGACCACACGCTTTCGCTGATGGATTTCAGCGCCGCTTATGCCCCCGATGCGCAATGGGCGATGATGCACGAACAGTATCGGCCCTTTGTGATGTTTCACCGAATTCAGGCGTTGGCTTTGGTGGAACTTGAAAAGTCGAACCCCCGCGGAGCCGTCGAAGCGGTGGAGGCGGGGCTGACCTCGCTGCGAAAACTGTTTGAGTCGCAAGAGGCCTTGGAGCAATATGAGGAAGACACGTTCGTGGAAAAGCTCCGCGAGATGCGCGACTCGATTGCCAAGCACTATGAGATCGGCCCCTCGCTGGCCGATCAACTGGCCCAAGCGATTGCCGCCGAGCAATATGAGTTGGCGGCGAAGTTGCGTGATCGGATGGAGCCTGGGCCCGAGAGCTGATCTTTATTAATCGCCGTGCTCTGGCCGCGAAGACGCCAGCGGTTTTTACAATTCTTTCCGTGAAGCTTTCAAGGTTCGGTCGGTCAGTTTCCGCTAGCGTTTCAGCAAATTCCTGGAAAATCGGCACTTGTGCGGGTTGGCGATTTTTCACCGCACCCTTGGCACGGCTTGTGCGTAGTAGCGGTGTGTGTCAAGCGACACCATCTTTTCTCAACGGAACGGAAGCTCATCTTACTAACGCAGGGAGTGTGTCATGTTGGTTCTCACCAGAAAGCAAACCGAGACGATTCAGATTGGCGATTCGATTACCATTACCGTTTTGCGGATGAAGGGCAAGGCCGTGCGGTTGGGCATTCAAGCCCCGCGCGATATGAACGTGATTCGTGGCGAATTGGCTTTTGAGCAAGCTGACGACAAAGAAGCTGCTGCCGCCGATGAAACCGAGGAAGTGGCAAGTACCAGCAAGCCGAAATCACGTGCGCGGGATTTTCGCAAGGATTCATGGTCAACGAAAGCGACACAACCCGCTGAGACGGTCGCCGCACCTGTTGCCGTCGCTTGGAGCATCTGAGCGTTAACGGGCTAGCACGGTTGCAGGCTCCCGAGCGATTTCGACGGCTTGATGTTCAACTGGCGATGTGGTTGCAGGATTCGCGAAATAGTCGGGATGCGGATTTTCAGTTTGCGGTGGAGTCGCGACCTGGAGAATTTGACCGCTGCCGTAGCCACGAAGTTCGGCCACTTGCTGGAGCAAGATGCGGCGGACTTCGAGAATGCTTTGAGGATGGCGATGTACCATGCTGTGATCGGCCGCGACGACGATTTGTGATTCGGCATTGTCCACCTTGGCACTTTCCAGAGTAACGACGCCATCCCCTTGGCCGCTGGAGAACAACTTCACGACTCCCGTGTTTGGAATCTCGCCGATGATGTTGTTGTATTTCACCCACGAGCCGTGATGCGCGGTGAGGAGCACCGGCAGTAGCGGGGAACTGGGAGCGAGCGAGTCGATGCTCGTGGTGACGTCGAGCGGTGCGTCGGCGCGGAAGAAGTCGGGGTTCCGCGCGATCAATTGATGTTGGCCTTGCAGAAGTTTGGTCGGCACGCGAATCAACTTCCGGCCCAGCCAGCGCGTGGTGTCGTTGGCAAATTCGCTACCACGATGGGGCGTGCCGATGGTAATCACCCGGCGGACCGACGGATTCGGATCGAAGAAAAAGGTTTGGGCGAGTCCGTCGCGCAGTTCATCGTCGGCCGCAAGTTGCGTAAATGGTTTGTCGCTGAGGGTTGCCCAGAACTCATTGCCACTATCGACCGTTTGTAGCTTCGACACCAACCCCCCCATGCTGTGACCCACAAGCACGGTCTGGTCGAGCGCGGGGCAGGTTCCCTGGGGATCCAACTTCTGCCGCATTCGCGCCAAGTCTTCGCGCATCTGCGCGGCGCTGAACCAGAATGGCTGGCCGGAGGGATAGAGGTAAAACCAAAATTGGTAATCTTTGCGAATCTGCGGATCGCTTCGCAGGTCGTTGAACATTTCCATCCAGGTGACCGGACTCGACCACAAGCCATGAACCATCACCACCGGCACCTTGCCGGGCTGGAAGGGTTCGAGCATGTAAAGCCCCTGCTCTTTTTCGGCTTTATACGGTTTCAGCAGACCAAGAGTGGAGAGTCTTGTGTCGTCGAGCGCCGGCTGACTCAACGTGTGCGCCAGCGGCGTACTGAGATCGGTCTCCAACGGTACGACGCGATTCGCCACGGTGACGGTCGGTTGATTCAGGGGATCATGGAGTTCCAACACGGCGGATTGCACGTGATTGTGCTCAGTGGTCTCGAGGTTCACGCGCATGAATGCCGTGACTGGAAAGGAGAGATCCCGGGGATAATATTCTTCGCGAGCGTCCGTACCTTCAGCGCTTTTACGCACGGCGATCAGTGGGACGCCGAGGCCGAAATTGTGGTAGTGATTTCTCAGACCATGAACTTCGTAATCCGAGACGAATTCAAAATGGTCGATGTCTTCATCATGCCAGCCCTCGCTGTTGAGCCGGACCTCAATTTGGCAATCATGATTGGCCGTCTTGATGGTTTGTGTCGTGCCGGGTTGCAGGGTGTCGCGATCTTGCACGATCCGCAAGCAGCCTTCCAAGGCCGCGTTATACAGATCACAAGCCCGGCGGAATTCAGGATCGTAGGGATTGCAGGCGGCTCCGTACTTGGGATCAAACAAATAGCGGTAGGAGAGCAACACCGCCGAGCCGTAGAGTTCCTGGGCTTGGGCTTGCCGCAGCGAGCGCTCGGCCTGCTTGCCCCCGACGTAGGCCAGTTCGGCTTGGGCGTAAACGTGTTCGCGATTGGGGCTGCGTGCATCGATTTCACCCAGCTTGGCGAGCAGTTCATTGCGATCCCCCTTGAGCGCATCTTCGAGGTTGTAGCGGCGTAAGAGTTGGATCGTGCGTTCGGTCGGCTTGGCCCCTTGCTTAGTGAGCAGGCCCAGCGACTGCGTGAGCGGATTCTTGGGAGTTGAACGAAGGGCCACCCATTTGTTGGTGGAAGTGGCGCAACCGCCAAGCAACGTCGCGAAGAGCAGCGCAATGCCGATCACCCGCAAGCGGTCGGCGCGTACGCTGAGCTTCCACCGTGTTGGAGTTGGCAATTGCCGCAACGCACAGTCCTTGCGCAGAGTGGCTCATGATGGAGAGAAAAACACGGCGAAGGGTAGAGAAAGCGCGAGTGCCACGTCAAGTTCACGCAGGGTTTGAATTGCTGCACAAGAATTGCTAGCAGGGCAGGCTAGCACAACATTTGGACGCAGTGAACAAACAGTGCTATAATAATATGTGTGGTTTTCGATTCCAATTGTCCCCTTGTTCAAGTCGTAGCGTCCTCATGAGCCAAGTCCTGCTTCAACTCGACCTACCCCGAGACTGGCGCAAATTTCGGCTCCCCGTTGCGCTCGCGGCTCGCTTGCAAGAATTGCTTGATCGACAGGATGATGAAGGCAAGCTCACGAGGGCCGAACGCAAGGAGGCCCTAGCGTTGACGGAGTTGGCGGAAATGTTGACGCTCATGAAGTTGCGGGCCGACCGCATGTCGCGGCATGACGACGCATGAGTAGTTCCATTCCTCGCCCGTTGGCGCGAGAAGTCCGCGAGCGAGCTGACGATTGCTGCGAATACTGTTTGCTGCGTCAGGACTCGCAAGAGGCCACTTTCCATGTCGACCATATCGTACCGCGGTCGCGAGGCGGCCCCACGACACTCGACAATCTCGCTCTCGCTTGTGTCAGTTGCTCTCTGCACAAAGCAGCCCGCCAGAGCGCCCGTGATCCACGAACTGGAAAACGCGTTCCACTCTACAACCCTCGTTTCGACGACTGGAACGACCATTTCGCATTCACCAAACGCTGGCGTATAAGCGGACGTTCGCCGGTAGGTCGAGCAACGATTGAAGCGCTCGACATGAATCGAGCCGCGATTGTTGCCATTCGCATTGAGCTAGTTCAATTGGGTAGGTATCCGCCTGATGTCGAATAACTAGCTACGATTACTGGAACATCAAAATTCGCTAAACACCGCTAGCATCGTCATGAAACGCCGCGACTTGTCGCGCGAAAAACGCACGGTGTCGTCATCAGCGCACGGCAAAGCCGCCCGCGGATCGGCACGAGACTCTACCAATTTGGTATTGAGTCTCGGCGTCCAGCACACCAAGCAGGCCTCTTGTGAATGGGGATTCTAAAGGCGATGCCAACTTGGTTGGGCGGCTCTGTGGGTCTCAATTGTTTTGATGTACGTTTGGCCCCTCGGATCGTTGCTCCTGGCGATCACATTAAACCGTCTCGGCGTGATCGAGTTGCAGCTCGCCATTTTGCGCTGCTCCATTAAGCAGACTTTCCATCGCAGCGGCTTCAGAATCTCTCATAATCACGGTGTCGGTCGTGGACTGGGTTAGCGCTCCATCGTCCAGGACATCTCCTGAATCTCCTGCTTCGAACAGCTCTCCGCGGAGAATCCGTACGCTCTTGGGAGCACAGACGGCCAAAGTGACCCTGTTTCCGGCGACCCGGCGCACTTCGACGAAGATGTCTTCGCCAATGTGAATACGTTCGCCCATCTTGCGGCTTAAAACGAGCATCCTTACTTCCTCCTACCTTAAAACTGATGTGTCATCGGCGTGAGTCTCTTGCGAGAGGTGCCTTCGCGTGTTGCGATGACTGTAATACGGCAACGTCCATGCCAAGGATGAGAAATAGTGCTAAACTGCAAATTGTATGTCACGTAACTGATTGTCAATCAACGAGTTAGTGGTATGCACCGACAGAGCTATCCAGTTGCCAGCGGGGTGAAAATAGTCGAGAATTCATCCCGCTTTGAGACGTTCGTCTGGAATCGGGATTGCGCAGTCCGTAAAGTTTCGTTACTTGGAACACCTTGGGGGCAGCTTGAATGGCTATTGATCTTTACGCAGTTGATGTCGCTGCTTGCCGATCTCGACAGCAGCGCCTACTGGCGGAGATGGAAAAGCTTAACTTGGAATGGGTCTTGTTGACCCGCGGCGAGAGTGTGCAGTGGCTCACGGGTACCTATGTTGGCCCGCTCTACGCCCCGGTGGCGGCGATGAACCGTCAAGGGCAGGTGACGTTGGTGCTTCCCGCGCGGAAAGCGGATATCACCATCGCCGCGGACCAGGTGCTGCCTTACGAAGAGAAATGGCATTCCACCCTGCGCGACGAACAGCGTGTCGCGAGCAATGCGGTTCTCCTTGGTGCCCTGCCCCAGCCACTTGCGCGGGTGGGTGGGGAATGGACTCACTTGGGGCCGGATGTTATGGCGGCCTGTAATGATGGTGAAATCTCAAATATCGAAGCGACGATTTTCCAGTTGCGTCGCCGCAAAGACCCCGACGAGCTACGGATGTTGCGGCGGGCCAATGATGCCAACCGCGTGATGTACGCCTTGGCACGCGAGATCGTCCAACCGGGGGTGAACGAAATCGACGTCTACAACGCCCTGCACGCGGCGGCGGTGAGCGAACTGGGCGAGCCGCTGACCTACTTTGGCCAAGATTTTCGCAGCAATGCTCGCGGCGGCGCGCCGCGCAATCGGCGGATTGAAGCTGGCGAATTGTGTATTCTTGATCTGGGCGTGGGCTTTCGTGGGTTTTACAGCGACAATGCCCGGACGATTGCGGTGGGTGGTGAGCCATCGGAAAAGCAGATGCAAGCCTGGCAGCGGGTGAGCGATGTGTTCCCGCTCGTGGAATCTTTTGCCAAGCCTGGCGCGAGTTGCCAGCAACTTTTCAACCAAGTGCAAGCACTGCTCGACCAGAGTGCCCCCTGGGTCTTCAATCACCACTTGGGCCATGGCGTCGGACTCGCGCCACAGGAAGGCCCCCATCTGAATCCGTATTGGGACGACACCTTTGCTGTCGGCGACTATTTCACAGCGGAACCGGGGCTTTATCATGAAGAACTCCGCATGGGCGTGCGCTTGGAGGAGAATTACATCATGACAGCAAGCGGTGTTGAAAAGCTAACGGATTATCCCTTGGGGCTATGATTATTGGTTCTTTGGGAATCTTAGTGGGTCACAAGTGGCTTTAACGGTGCCTACCGAGAAAGTGTTTACGTTGTGAACGCCTCTGGTATCCCGTGAGGGATTAAAGCCATTAGCCCGGGGTCAGAAAAGTGAGCTTTAGCGAGACTTTTCGCCACCCCGAGTTACGGAAGAAAACCAATCCTCGTCCGAGGTGGCAAGATCGTGTTCCGACGGAGTGCCATCGAGGACGAAATCAACCGCGGCTGGTATTTCGGCCTCGATAACATGCCTTTGGTACACAGTGCGTGTTGCTCGGCCGAGGAATCTCTGCTGGATGTGACCCAGGGCGGCACCAAAGCTCGCCAAACTCGCTTTCGTTTGCCCTTGTATGTTGTCAGAAGCGGCTATCATAGAACACGCTCAAGAAAAGTTTTTGTCCGCGGCTGCGCAGCCGCGGACAAAAA
>JAWXAV010000056.1:0-20659 GCA_034439695.1 Bythopirellula sp.
GCGGCGGCCGCCGCCAGGACTGCTTCGCAATGAAGGTGATTCGGCAAAGCCACCACCACGACGTCGCATTCGGCGTCTTCAATCGCGGCTCGCAGATCGGTGGTGTGCCGTGGAATATCCCACTTTTCGGCAAACTCGCGCGCACGTTCGTCGGAACGCGAGTAAGCGAGACTGACTCGGTCACGTCCCCGCTGGCCGTGAAGCGCCATCGTGTAAAACATGCCAATCAGGCCCGTCCCCAACAAGCTAATGCGGTGCATGGGATGCGACTCGACAGTTTTGAAAAGATTCGTAATGACAGTCATCCTACATGGGCGGAATTCATACTCCACGCACTGTGGCAATTAACTTTTGCTGTGCGCCGCTGGAGCTCTCGGTATCAAGATTTCATTTTAACTGCTGCATGAGAGAAATATCAAGCATTAAGCGAGCTATTCGCCCCAAGATAAAATTGTGTGCAAGTCTTCCCGAACTAAAGCGATCAAGGCGATAATAGGCTTTGTTGGCCATGAGTTTCGTTATTCGTGAAGTCGCGAAAATCCATCTGGCCAAAGTGCATTGACGAACTTAGAGGAACGACTGGAATGAAGGTTGGCAACACAACAAACGCATTTACCAGTAATTCCCTTGGCCGGGGGAGTTCTTTGTTCTCGCGGCGAAAAATCTTGCAATCCCTGATGCTTGGCATGGTTGCCATTCATGACAAAGGCATACTTTTTGCCGATCAGGTCGAGACTCCCAACAGACAGTTATCTGATCGTGCCAAAGGCTTATTGATTGGTACCTTGTTGGGCGATGCACTCGGTGGACCGATTGAGTTTCAAGATCCCGTGAAGGTTCAATTGCTGGCTAATCCGCCCAAAAAATGGCTGGCCAATGAAGTGCTCGATCAAGCCGCCAGGGATGCCGCCGCGCAAAGAATTCAATTGCGTACCTATCGTGAGTTGCGACCCACGCCCGAGCCATACGGACAGTGGAGCAAGAACGCCGCGGCCGGTACGGTCACCGACGACAGCCGGCACAAAATGGTATTGCTTGAAGCGCTAAGAAAAGCAGATCAGGCAAACTCGTGGCCAATGACGGACCAAGATTTAGCTCGCACCTATCTCGCCTGGTCTCGTAAGTGGGATGAAGAATCTCACGCTGACTACCGCGAGATTTCCGAGGAATGGTTGCAAGAATATGGCTTCTCCGCACGTTGGCTATTAGGAGAGCGCGATCCCAGCAAGGCCTTGCCCCTCGAAAGAATGTGGGTGGGATTGCCCACCTGCTGTGGACAAATGGGCCTGCTGCCATTAGCGATCATCTATGCGGGGCAACCCGAGGCTGCGTATCTGGCTGCCTATCACCTCGCCTTTTTTGATAACAGTTGGGGACGCGATCTTAATGCCGCATTGGTTGCTGGACTTGCTCAGGCACTCGTGCTTGATGCGGAAGGAAAAAGCCCGCGTGATTTATGGAACAGTATCATTGATGGTATGCGAAATACCGATCCTTACCGATATTCGCAAGTTCCCTGGTCGCAGCGTCCACTGGAGCGTTGGTTGAAATTCGGCCTCGATACCGCCAAGGATGCCCAACACCGCCCAGCCCAATGCTTTGCGCGACTCGATGAAGAATTTAGCAATACGACAAAATGGGAAGCGCATGTCCCCTTTGTCGTCATGTTTTCTGCTCTGGAGCTATGCGAATACGACCCTCTCGCTGCCTTGCAACTGAGCATGGAATGGGGGCACGACACGGACTCCTACGCGCAGCTCTTGGGGGCATTCATTGGCGCTCTTTATGGGCCACAATTATTCCCAACTCAACAGACAACCCTGGTTAACGAACGATTACAGAGCGACTACGGCGAGCAGCTTGAAGAATGGGTAGAACTTTTGGTCCATCTCAATTCTTTGTCGCGTCAGCGTACTCTGATCGCAGTTTCCTAGCGTTCCTTTCCCAGCCAGGTTTATGCCCAGAAAAGTTTACACAATGAGCGGCCAGCGAAACTTAGACTTCAGATCAATTCGGCGTCCTGTCGCTTGCGACTCGCGCGCTGCACTCATGATTTCGACGACGTGCAAGGCGTGTTCCGGTGTAAACAACGGCTCTTTACCGGTCGCCAAACATTCGGCAACGAGCGACGCTCCCTGTGGCCAAACGTAACTCTGAGGATCGGTAACATGTCGCGTAGATTCCGGAGTTTTGTCAGTTGCCACGTCGACACCCAAGGGTTCCCAATCGTAGCCGACCAAGCCCATGTAACCATGTGTACCCAAAATCGCAATGGTGTGCCTCGTTTCCTTGCCCCCGCCATGGCCATGGGGATTGAAATAATTGAATCCACACTGAATATGCGACAGCACGCCGTGATCATGTTCGAGGAGAATCATGGCGTTGTCTTCTTCGGCGACTTGAATTTCACCCTTGATATCGATTTTTCGAGTCGGCGTAATCACATTCACCATGGCAACGACCGAACGTGCCGGTCCGAACAGACCTGTCAGGCTCGTGAGATTGTAGACTCCCAAATCAGGCATACTGCCGCCCCCTTTTTCGTAAAAGAAGGAGGACCAAGTCGGTCCCGTGTGGCCGTAATGGGCATGCGCACAAGCCACCTTGCCCAAGGTGCCTTTCGCAAGTTGCTCGCTCATGAAGGTAAATTGCGGACTGCTCACCACAACCGGCGCTCCCCACACGCGCACGCCCTTGGCTTTCGCTTGTTCCAAAATCTCTTGGCCAGCGCCGAGCGAGTTGGCGATAGGTTTCTCGCTCCAGACATGTTTTCCCGCGGCGATGGCTTGGCGATTGAGATGTTCGTGTTCTTGCATGTCGGTCAAATTGACCAACAAATCGAAGTCTGCCCCCGCGAGCATCTGTTCGATGTTGGGATACTGATGCGGGATCTTGTGTTGCTTGGCTTGATTCGCGGCACGCTCGGGAATGATATCGCAAGCGCTGACCAGTTCCGCATGGGGACACTTCTCAAGATGAGGCAAATAACTGTGCGAAACACTGCCACAACCAATGATGCCGACACGAATTCGCCGTGGACTTGTGACCTCCTCGGCGGCAAAGGTGGAAGCTGCGGTAGTGATTCCGGCAAGCGTTACGGCGGCTCCGCGACTCACTGTTCGCTCCAAAAAACAACGACGGTCAAGTTCCAACGCACACATCGCCTATCTCCACGGTTAACGTATTTGAAATTAGCTACAGGCAAACGAAATCAAAGTCGGTGAAGAGGAAAGAGTAATTGTTCAATTACAATTATCGGCACGGGTCGAATTCTTGCCAAGCGTCAGGATAACGAAATCAAACAATGAATTTCAATTCGCTAGAAGATCGAGCCATCGTGATCATTGGCGGCACGACTGGTCTGGGATTGTCCGCCGCTAGAGCTTGCGCGCGCGCTGGCGGTAGAGTTGTCGTTTGTGGTCGTAATCCCGAGTCGGCGCAACAAGCTGAAAATCTTTTGGGTACGCCCCATCGTGCTCTGGTAGGTGACGCCACCAGTTCCGTTACGGCTCAGGCGGCCATCCAACTTTCAGTCAGCGCTTTCGGCCGATTTGATGCTCTCTATCACGTCGCGGGTGGGAGCGGCAGACAATTTGGGGATGGTCCCCTGCATCAAGTCACTGATGAAGCGATCGAGGAAACTCTGCGGCTGAATTTGATCTCAATGATTTATTCCAATCGTGCGGCGGTGAAGGAATTTCTCAATTTCGGTATCGCGGGTTCCGTGCTCAATATGGGCAGTGTTTTGGCTGAAAGCCCCTCGCCCAAGCATTTCGCCACCCACATTTATACCGCGGCCAAGTCAGCCATCGTTGGCTTCACCAAAAGCTGTGCCGCTTACTACGCCAACCAAAACATCCGTTTCAACGTCGTTACGCCCGGTTTGGTGGAAACGCCCATGGCGCGCCGCGCTGCTGAAAACGAAGCAATTCAAGGATTTATTCGACATAAACAACCGCTGGCCGGCGGGAGAATGGGTCTGCCCGAAGATCTCGACGCGGCGGTCGTGTTCTTCTTGAGTGATTCTTCGCGCTACGTTACGGGGCAAGTTCTCGCGGTGGACGGAGGTTGGTCCGTGAGCGAAGGAGTCAGCCGCGATGAGTGAAGCGAACCTCTCTCTAGGCATTGATATTGGAGGCACCCGCATTAAGGCGGTCGCTACCCAAACCGATGGCACACTCGTTGATCAACGCGTGGAAGGGTCCGTAAGTAATGTGCCAGCCTTGATCGAGATCGTCACAGAGTTAGTGAACAGCTTTGATCTTGGCGAGGTTCCTCTGGGAATCAGTGCCCCGGGAATTGCTTCGCGAGATAACCGTTCCATCGCCTGGATGCGCGGGAGAATGCAAGCGGTCGAAGGTTTGAAGTGGTGCGAGCATCTGGGACGCGATGTTTGGGTGCTCAATGATGCCCACGCTGCCACGTTGGCGGAAGCTTGTATTGGGGCCGCACGCGGGCACTCCAATGTTTTGCTGCTCACCTTGGGGACAGGTGTCGGAGGCGGCGTGATTCTTAACGGCCAACTCCTGCAAGGAGCCACGGGACGTGCGGGCCATCTGGGGCACATTGCGCTCGACCAAAATGCTTCTCCAGATATTGTCGGGATCCCGGGCAGTCTTGAAGATTGCATCGGCAATCACAATATCTATGAGCGGAGTGGTCACCGCTTTTCTTCCACAACCAAGTTGCTTGAAGCCATGCAGGCAGGTGATGCACAGGCCCGCGAGTGCTGGGAAAAATCTGTCCGTGGCCTGGCTGTGGGAATCGCATCGCTTGTCAATTGTTTTGACCCAGAACTTGTGGTCTTGGGTGGCGGTGTCTCGGTGGCACAATCTCTACTGTTTGATCCGTTGCAACAGTATCTCGATCGATTCGAATGGCGACCCCATGGTGTGGGAGTGCCGGTCGTTCCGGCAAAGTTAGGAGAACTCGCCGGTGCCATCGGGGCAGCACGGTTTGCCGCTTTAAGATTTGTGGAGAAATCGCTTTGATGACTGTCATGGAACAATATCTCGAACAATGCCGCGGATTACTTGAAGCGGTTTGCTGGCAGCAGGAAGCGATCTCTCAAGTCTCCGACCGTTTCGCCGAGACGATCTTGGCTGATCGCATGGTTCACGTCTTTGGCAGCGGCCACAGTCGAATCATGGTCGAAGAAATGTGGCCCCGCTATGGTTCGTTTCCAGGATTCAACCCCTTGGTGGAACTCTCGCTCTCGTTTCACCATCCGGTGGTTGGCAGTAATGGACAGCGGCAAGCCATGTTTCTGGAGAATGTTCCCGGATTGGCCAGCCGAATTCTGCGCAACTTCGATCTCTCGCCGCAAGACAGCGCTTTGGTTGTCAGCTCGAGCGGCTGCAACATAGTACCGATCGAAATCGCCGAAGAGTTTCAAGCACGTGGCATTTTTGTGGCCGCGCTGGTTAGCTGCGCGCATAGCGATGCAAGTCGTTCTCAGCGGGCAGATGGCAAGAAGCTGACCGACTTTGCCGACGTGGTGTTGGATACAGGCGCGCCAGTCGGCGATTCCATGGTTCATATCGAGGGCTTGCGCACGCCGGTTGCTCCTGGTTCCACCGTGGGGGGCTGCATGGTCGTGAATTGCTTGAAGGCGGAGATCGCTGAACGACTTGTTCAAGCTGGCAAGCCGCCGCGAGTGCTGACCGCCGCCGCTGTGATCGGAGCCGAGGAAGCCAAGCAGTTGTTTGAAGCGGCTTATGATGAGCATGGCCGACGACTGGCCAAATTGTACGCCAATTTGGGAAGCGATAATCTCTCCGAGAGAAAGTAAATCGTATTGTTTTTTGCGAGATCGAGGATTTCATGATTGAACAACCACTTCGTACGTCAGTGATCGGTAGCTACCCATTTCCAGGCTGGCTGGAATTTGCAGCCATGCATCTGAGCGAATTCGGTGCGGCGGATCGAGAGGAAATACAAGAAGACGCGACCGTGGCGGCAGTGCGCGATCAAGTCGCGGCGGGTCTCGACGTCATTACGGACGGCGAACAAAGCCGGCTCGATTTCAATCTTTCCTTTTACGGCTATCTCCAGGGAATCTCGCTGGAACCGGAATCACCGCGCCGTTGGGGCCCACCCGCGCATGACCAACGCGGCAAACATGAGATTCTGGGAGAGTTAGCGGCACCGCGCGGGTTGGGAGTCGTCGAAGAGTTTCAACGACTGCAAGCAGTCGCCACCACAATGGTTCCGTCAGGGGTAACCTTAAAAGCGAGCATTCCCGGGCCCTTCACGCTGGCGGGTCGTCTCAATCCCAATTCGCAATATCGAGATCGCTATGCCATTACCGAGGCGCTGCTGCCGTTCGTGCGAGAGGAATTGATCCACCTTGTCGAGAATGGCTGTCGGGAAGTCTGCGTCGATGAGCCATCCATGAGTTGCTACGCGCATAAAGAAGACACCAAACGGTTTGTTGACATTTTCAATCGTACGATCGAACCGATTGTCGGCAAGACGCGCATCTGCATGCACATGTGCTTTGGCAACTACAAGGGACGCAGCATCGGCAACAAGAAACCGGCCTGTATGTTTCCCGACTTTTTGCAACTACATGTCAATGAAATGCATCTAGAAATGGCCACTCTCAATTTTCTCCCGCTGGAATTGATCGAGCAAATCGCACAGGCTGGGATTGACGCGGCGGTGGGTATCGTTGATGTCAAGAGTTACTACGTCGAAACTCCGGATGACATCGCCGAGCGGGTCCGCGCGTGTTTGAAGTACGCGCCCCCCGAGCGATTGGTTTTCGCGCCCGATTGTGGTTTGAGCCAAACCGCGCGCTGGGCAGCACGCAAAAAACTCGGCAATATGGTCGCGGGAGTCAAGCAGGTTCGCAGGGAACTCAAATTGTGAAGCTCATCGAACCATTCTGCTCCGGCCGGGAGTTGCAGTCAGAGATCGACAACGCTGACCCCGGCGATGATCTGCTGATCTGGTGGCTTGGCCAAAGTGGCTTTCTGCTCAAATCCGCGTCTGGTCGAGTGCTGTTTGATCCCTATTTATCCGATTCTCTCACCAAAAAATACACTGAAACCGACAAACCGCACGTGCGCCTGACACGACTCGCAATCGCCCCAGCCGATTTGCACGCGATCGACGTCGTTACATCGAGTCACAATCACACCGATCATCTCGATGCCGAAACTCTCGTCGGTGTCTTTGCCTCAAATCCTGCGGCTTCGTTTGTTATCCCAGAAGCCAATCGCAAATTCGTCGCGGAGCGTCTGGGTTGCGATCATACCTGGCCACGTGGATTGTCGGACGGTGAATCGCTTGCCTGTGGGAAAATTATTATTTACGCGGTGCCGGCGGCACACAACACCATCGATAGAGATGAACACGGACGTTGCCACCATCTCGGTTACGTTGTGCAAGTCGACGGTTTTAGCTTCTATCACAGTGGCGACACGCTTTATTACGAGGGTATGGCCGATCTCTTGCGGCCTTTCGCGATTGATGTAGCGCTGCTACCTATTAACGGCAACCGTCCCGAACGGCGCGTAGCGGGCAATCTCTTCGGCGACGAAGCCGCGGAATTAGCCAAGGAAATCGGTGCTCGACTTGTGATACCCTGCCACTATGACATGTTTGAATTCAATACGGAATCGCCCGCACTCTTTATGGAATCCTGCGAGCGTCTCCAGCAAGGTTACAAAGTTTTGCAATGCGGTGAGCGATTGACCGTTAGCCGTAAGTAAACTGCCACGGAGACAAGATGCCACAAGATCACCCCATCATGCCCAGACATTCCCGGTTGCGGATAGAGTTATTTTTGGTAAGCACCTTGCTGCTGTACTGTGTTCAAACAGAATGGGCATACGCTGCCGAATCCAAAAGCGCGTCCGTAACATCTCCTGATGGCAGACTCAGGGCAACAGTTACATTGCAAACGACGGCTAATCATGATTCCGTACTTGTGTACGAAGTTTTCTTTCAAGGTAAGTTCGTGGTACTTCCTTCTGCACTGGAATTGAAGTTGGCGGACGGAACGACCCTCGGCAGGCAATGCAAACTTGTGAAAAGTGAATCGCGCGAGATTTCGGATCGCTTTCGTCAATTTCCTGGTAAAAGTCAATTTGTCGAGGACCGCTGTAACGAGTTAATTCTGACTTTGACAGAAAATGTTGAACCTGCCCGAGATTGGCAAGTGATCGTGCGGGCTTATGACGATGGGATCGCACTCCGCTATGTTTTTCCCAAGCAGACTCATTGGCAGGAATTTGAGCTGGCCAGCGAAAACACACATTTTGCTTTTCCCGCCAACGCCAGCGCAGTGTTCTTGCCGTTGCCGGGGTTTTTGACCTCGCACGAAAACCACTACCAGCGAAAGCCACTCGCTGAGATTCCTGCTAAGCAGTTGTTGGATGTACCCTTTCTGGTCGAACTTCCCGGCATCGGTTGGGCAGCAGTCGCCGAAGCCAACCTCACCAATTATGCCGGCATGTTCTTGTCTCGCGCGGAAGGTGACACAACTTTGGTGAGCACTCTCTCGCCGCGCGTTGATCGCCCCGAGATTGCCGTTCAGTCCGCACTGCCCATGGAAACGCCCTGGCGGGTGCTGTTGTTTGCCAAGGACGCCAAGAGCCTCATCGAGTCGGATTTGCTGCTCAAGGTGAATGCTCCCTCGGTCATTGATAACGTGTCTTGGATCAAACCCGGCCAAACGACGTTTCCTTGGTGGAATGGGTATTTCGAGGAAGGAGTTTCTTTTAAGCCAGGAGTCAACACAGCGACGGCGAAGCATTACATCGACTTCTGCGCGGAGTATGGCATTCCCTATCATTCTCTCGACGGACTCGGCAATACGGCATGGTATGGCGGGCCCATTGTTCCCTACGAGGGTGATGATCCCACCACGGCCGTTGAGGGGCTTGATCTCGCCGAAGTGCTCGCCTACGCCGAGAAAAAGGGAGTGAAGCTGCGGCTTTGGATGCATTGGCAGGCAGCTCAAGCACACATGAAGCGCGCCTTTCCGCTCTATCACCAATTGGGCATCGAAGGCGTCATGATCGATTTCATGGATCGCAACGACCAGGAGATGATCAATTTCCAGCGCGAACTCTTGCAGTTGGCTGCCGACAATCAACTGACCGTGAACTTGCATGGCGCGGCTCCGCCGACGGGATTGGAGCGAACCTTTCCCAATTTGCTCAATACCGAAGCGGTGATGAATCTTGAATACAACAAATGGGATCAGCACGGGATTCCTCCAGAGCACGATGTGACGGTGCCGTTCACCCGCATGATCGCCGGTCCCTTGGACTATCACCAGGGTTCGCTGCGAACAGTAACTCTCGAAAAATTCCGACCTCAAGAAGCGGCTCCCTTAGTTATAGGCACGCCCTGCCGCACGCTCGCCAGCTATGTGGTCTTGCAGAATCACTTGCCGATGTTGGCCGATTACCCCAGTGCTTATCGCCGTCATCCCTTAACCCGAGTCTTGACTGAAATACCCGCGACTTGGGATGAGACGCGGGCCATTGTTGGTGAAGTCGGTCAATATGTCGCCATCGCTCGCCGTGCGGGCGACGAATGGTGGATCGGTGTCATGACAGATAGCGAACCGCGCGATCTGGAACTTCCGCTCGACTTTCTAGATGAAGAGAACTATCGCGCGGAAATTTATCAAGACGACTTGACGGCACCTCAACAGTTTTCACGAACCGTCAGTGACGTCTCAGCGGCGAGTACACTCTCAATTTCCCTTGCCAAGGCAGGGGGTGCCTTGGTACATCTCACGCCCCTTCCTACCACTCCTCCCGGTTGGCAGCTTGTGTGGAGCGACGAATTCGATCAGCTCGATCAAGGAAAATGGCATGTGGGGGATGATTTTCTCTTGCCTATTCGTGACCAACACAAAGTGGTTTCCGCCAGCGTCTCCGTGAAGGACGGCAACTTGATGCTTGAGTCTCATTCGGATGCAGAGAGTGACAATTCGGTATATCGGCTCAACCGAGTCGTCAGCAAACAGGCCCAGCAATTTGGTCGCTGGGAAATCCGTGCTCAGATTCCCTCGGGAACAGGAATCAGTTCCATGATTCGGTTGCTGCCCGAGGCTCCTTGGCCCAGTCGAGGAGAAATCGACATCATGACGAACCAGGGCAGTCAGCCAACAATGACCAATAGCGAATTTCAGTGGGGCTCGAACGATCCCCACTCACATGCCAACCGTGTGATTCCGCAGCAAGCGTCCCAGGGCGGGCAACTTATTTCGTTTCCAGCGGGATTTCACACGTATGCCGTCGAATGGACACCAGACCAGCTCCGCTTCTTTGTGGACGACGTGCATCACACCACGTTTTATAGCGACGAAGTCGGCGATTTCTTGCCAAAACTTGTTTTACCCATGCATTTGTCAATCGATGGGAATGCGGGCGATGGTGCTACGCCATCGAAAGAAACGAAAATGCCTTCCCAAGAATTGCTGATTGATTGGGTGCGCGTTTACGAACCCGATTCCAGCTCAACAAGTCGCCGCTTGGTCAACGGCAACTTTGAGAAGCAGGGCGGAAGCTTGGCGGGCTGGCATGTCTTTGGCAATCGACTCACAGACGAGCCCAATGTCTTGCCAAGCTGGCAGCATTCGCGGCACGGAACTTGGTCCCTCGACTTGTCTGGCCAATCGAGTGACGACGAAAACTACTCGGGTGTGTCACAGGGAATCAGCGTTTCCCCAGGCCAACTCGTGCAAGCCAAACTTTACGCGCGGATCAGTTCAGACAGCAGCCTGTCGGGAACCGACAATCGGGCCACCATGAAGATTGAATTCTACAATCAAATTGGCGATTACTTTGGCGGCCCCGCGATGCTCGCCGTCAAAGAGATTGTGATCGGCGATCATTCGTCTGCCGTCGATGAATGGCAAAAGCATGAACTTTCGATCCTTGCGCCGTCAGGAGCCGTCGAGGCCCGACTTTCCCTTGTTTTTGCTCAACTTGAAAACCAACCGGGCACGATCTACATCGACGATGTCGAGTTTGCAGCGAGCAACTCCCAGGTACCCTGAGAGTGATTTAGCAATTAACTCTCTGTCGCGGTGCTGGGCGCAAACCAAGGGTAAATGGCTGGTACAACAAGACTCGTTAGCAGAGTACTGGTAAGCAGTCCGCCAATCACAACCGTCGCCAATGGGCGCTGCATTTCGGCCCCGTCGCTCTGAGAAAATGCCATGGGGACAAACCCGAAACTAGCGACCAGGGCTGTCATCAGAACAGGTCGAAGCCGTGAAAGAGCGGTTTGCTCAGTCACCTCGCGCAGTTCAAGTCCCCGTCTCCGCGAATGTTCCGCAGCGTTAACCCAAACGAGTCCGTTAAGCACCGCAACGCCGAACAAAGCAATAAACCCGACACCTGCGGAAATACTGAACGGCATTTCCCGCAAGGCGAGCGCGAATATCCCTCCGCTGGCTGCCATCGGCACGGCCAGAAAAATGAGTAGTGCAAGGGAGACCGATTGCAAGCTAGTATACAACAGCAGAAAGATCAGTATTAACACCAACGGTGTGATCAACGCCAATCGTTGACTCGCTGTTTGGAGGTTTTCAAAGTCACCACCCCAGCGGATCTCGTACCCGGCCGGCAGGTCGATGTTCTTGGCGACGGCTGCTTGGGCTTCGCCGACAAAGCTAGCCACGTCTCGACCGCGAACATTGGCGGCAATGAAGGTTCTCCGACGCACTGCGTCATGCTCGACGTTTGCCGGAGTTTCTTCGAGCGAGATCTCCGCGAGTTCGCCCAAGGGCACCGTTTTCCCGCCTGATTCTCCGACAGGCAACTGCGCGAGCAAGTGCAGATCCTCGCGCCAAGCGGCGGGGATCCGCACCATGATGGGATACCGCGCGCGGCCTGCCATGATGAAACCAACCTTCCGACCCCCCAAGGATTCGATCACGTCGAAGACCTGGGAAGCATCAATACCATAACGCGCCAAGGTGTCGCGTCGCGGGTGAATCGTCAATGTTTGCAGATTGGCTTGCAGATCGGCTTTCACGTCGGCTGCTCCAGCGATTCCTTGGAGAACTCGTTCAATTTCCTTCGACTTGGTGGCGAGCACGTCCAGGTCGTCACCGTAGAGCAGCACGGCAACATCTGATTTGACGCCTGCCACCAACTCATCAACGCGCATTTCAATCGGTTGCGTGAAACCGAATGCCACGCCAACGATGTTTTGGTGAAGAAGAGCATCGAACTCAGCAATCAAATCGTTCCGCGTGATACCCTCGCGCCATTGGTCATTCGATTTGAGAATCACCCAAACGTCCGTTTGATGGACCCCCATCACATCATTGGCAATTTCCGGTCTTCCGGTTTTTGAGAACACCGTCTGTACTTCGGGAAACTTGAGCAACAACTGCTCTATCTGAGTACTCATCGCGGTGGCCCCTTCGATGGTCGCGCTGGGGAGTCGCACAGCCTCAATCAGGAGGTCACCTTCCTCCAGCCGCGGCATGAATTCCGCTCCCAAGTTCAGCGCCACGGGAATGCTCAAGACGAACACGATCAAAGCCATGGACACGGTGACCAGCGGTAGCGCAATGGCGGCCTTCACCAAGGGCCGATAGATGACCTTGATCATCCGCAAGAGCCAGACGTCTTGGTTGGGCAGTTTGCGGGGGAGGGCTATTGAAGCAAGAGCCGGCATGAGTGTCATCGAAAGAATCAGCGAGCCAAGCAACGCAAATAAAACAGTTAACGCCATCGGGCGAAACAGCTTCCCTTCGGTGCCCTCTAGCATCAACACGGGCAGGTAAACAACGGCGATAATCAGTTCTCCGAACATGGTTGGTTTGCGGACTTCGATGCATGCATCGCGAATGATAGCCAATCGTGACCGCGCTCCCTGATTCTCGGACAGTCGATGCATACAGTTCTCGACCATAATCACCGAGGAATCGACAATCAAACCAAAGTCGATGGCCCCCAAGCTCATCAGACTGGCCGAGATGGCCGTCGCGTACATGAGATTGGCGGCAAAGAGCATCGACAACGGTATGGCGAGCGCGACGATCAGCCCAGCGCGGACGCTGCCTAACATAAAGAGCAGCACCAGAATGACCAGGAGACCCCCTTCGAGTAAATTTTTGAGTACCGTCTCTAGTGTGCGTCCAATCAACTCCGATCGGTCGTAGATGATTTCGAGCGTAACTCCCGTGGGCAGGGTCGACTGTATCGCCGTGAGGCGCTCTTTGACTCGCTCGACGACCTCGCGCGAGTTCTCGCCAATCAACATCATCACGAGTCCCGTGACCGCTTCTCCGCGCCCGTCGCGAGTTACCGCTCCTTGTCGCGTCAGCGGCGCGATCTCTACCTCGGCCAGGTCGCGGAGCAAGATCGAGTTTCCCTGAACATTGCGACGGATTACAACGTCGAGAATATCGTCTTTTCCCGTTAACAATGCTTCGCCGCGGACGAACCGCTGTTCCCCGTTGTGAACGACGTATCCCCCGCCGATCGAGCCGTTATTATCTTCCAAGCGATTGAAAATCTCGTCGAAGCTGACGCCGTTGCTGGCCAGACGATCAGGATCGGGCCGGACCTCGAATGTCTTGTAGGCACCGCCGTGAGAATTGATCTCGGTAACGCCAGCCACTTCGCGCAGCTTGGGAGCGATCTCCCATTCGAGCATCGTACGGAGTTGCATCGACGTATAACTTTGGCCACGGACCTCGAACTGGAGAATTTCTCCAAGAGCCGTGGTAAGTGGGCCCATTTCAGGCGTGCCATAGCCACCGGGAATTGCCGCCGCTGCGACGGGCAGACGTTCCGAAACAAGCTGACGCGCGCGATAGAGATCCGCGCCCTCTTCAAAAACTATGGTCACGACCGAGATGCCGAATTTGGAAACGCTGCGGAGCTCTTCCACGTCGGGGAGTCCACT
Source organism: Bythopirellula sp. (assembly GCA_034439695.1). GTDB lineage: Bacteria > Planctomycetota > Planctomycetia > Pirellulales > Lacipirellulaceae > Bythopirellula. The sequence goes on from JAWXAV010000056.1 coordinate 13,897, forward strand.
CATCGTCGATTCGACCGGGTAAGTGACATACTGCTCAACTTCCACGGGCGAAAGCGAGCCGGCGTCGGTAATGACTGCAACCTGCACGTTCGTCATGTCCGGCACCGCATCGATCGGCAGCAGCAATGCGCAGCGGGCTCCGGCCAACGCCATCATCGTCGTTAAGGCGAACACGAGAAACCGATTGGTGAGCGAGAATTCGATCAGTTTTTGCAGCATAGTTGACTCGATGACATAGCTGGTACACGGCGCATCTGGCAGCCTGAGGCGTCACTCTTCAGCACCCACCATGAGTAAAGCGCTTTTGAGAAAGAAGGTTCCCTCGCTGACCACCGACGTACCGCCAGACAACCCTGCCAAAATCTCCACCTGATCGCCTTCCAGCTCTCCGATTTGCACGTCCACGCGACGAAATTGCGACGTTTCCTCGGGAACGAACACGAATGACTGTCCCTCGTGGACTGCGATCGCTGATTCGGGAACCATCACGGCGCTATGAGAAGCTCCTGCTGGAATCCTCATGCGGATAAACAGACCTGGCAGTAGGCGGCGGTCCGCAACTGGCAATCGCGCGATCAGGGAAGCGGCCCCCGTGGTAGTGTTCACACTACGACCCACAGTCAAGACTTGGCCCGCAAAGCTCTCGTTGGGCAAGGCGGGCGTCGTGATCACGACGTCTTCACCCACGTCGACGTCAATCGTCGACCAGTCTTGCTCGCGAATGTCTGCCACGGCCCAGAGCTGACTTGTATTGGCGATCACCGCGATTGGCTCACCGGCTGCCACGCGCTCGGTGACGGCGAGCGTGCGCTCCTCGACCGCACCGTCGATGGGTGCGACAATATTCACTTCCGAGAGCGAACGCCCCGCGGCGCTGGTGGAGGCTTCATCGAGTTTTTCCGCGGCAGGCCCTAACAACGACAAGAGGTTTTGGAGACTGACTTCCAACTGTCGCCGAGCGTCGTCGGATCGAGCTGTGGACTCTCGCGTGGCTTGCTCGATCTCAAAGTGCGACTGTTCGATAGCCGCTTTCAAAGCCGCTTCGGCGGCCTGCCTCTCACTTTCGCGTTCTTGGAAAACTTTTCCCGAAACGGCTCCCGAGGCCGCTGCTTCATGAATGTTTCGCGACATCCTGTCTGCCAGTCGGGCACGAGTATAGGCTGAAATCAAACGCTCACGATATTCACCCAAGGTTTGATATTGCAGGGTAGCATCAATCGCGCCGGGATCTTTTTGGTCGCGAATCATTTCGACGAGAGCCGACACGCCCTCTCGAATTCGAGTCTGCCAATCTGTTTGCCGTTGCGCGAGTTGTAACTCGGTTTCGCGACGCTTAATTTCAGCGCGCGCCGCGCCGACTTCTGGACTGCTCACAACGGCCAAGGTTTGGCCAGCCGAGACGGTGTCACCGGGATGCACGAGAAATTCCGTAATCACTCAGTTGAAGACGGCCTTGACGGCGACGTGCCGATCTTGGTCGTAAGCGAGTCGCCCGGACAATGTTCTTGTTGGCTGTAAAGTTTTTATGCTTGCCGTGGACGTCGTGATGCCTGAGTGCGCCAGTTGCTCTGGGGACAACGTGACGGTCGTCAAGGGAGTGATCTCAGCCGCGTTCGACGTGACAGTAGCTTGGCTCGCAACATCGGGTTTCTTCCAGAAACTCAGTAAAAAGCCCACGCACGCGACACCACCTAGGATTGCATAGAGAAGTTTACTTTTCGTACGAATATCCCCTCAGTCGCCTGGGGTTGAGCGAAAAAACAACCTCTCGAATGTGCTGCGCATCGGTCGAGAAGAACTTCGCAAAAAAAACTGACATTTGCAGCGTTAGCAGAGGCCGCCAAGGATCATCGTCGAGTGTGAGCGAAAGCTCTATCGACGATAAATGCGTTGCTCATCGCAAAGATACGCAGAGCAGCGCGCGGAGGGGCACATTGACAAATGTTTGCAAGAATCCAGCGCTGCGGCTGGAAGTACGCGGAAAATCAAGTGGGGATTGGGACCGCGCTGAGTAGTCGAACACAGCCGGCAGTAAGTGAACCGACGTAACAACTGTTACGAGAATTTTAGCTAACGCGACGTCTTGTCCCGAACAAACGCCGCGGATCGGCGATCGTTCGCGCTCTTCGTGATTCGGATCTTCCTCGTCGAGTTCGTAGGGCATGACGAAATGCCAATGCCAGTGACCTAATTCGAGGTCACCAGCTGTGTGGTGCCGTCGCACATGATCGGTCGGCGCTCCGTCCAAGGAAAGCTCCAAACCGTGGCAATGCAGCAGAGGAATGGGAAACTGCAGGAGGATGACCCAGCATGAGACCCACCGCCCGATACGTTCATGAAGACGCTGCAAAGCAAAAGTTGGCACCGACGGGATCATCGCGATCTTGGGGAAAAACTTGAGACAAAAGTCAATTTCCAGGATTATATTTCAGCGCCGAGGGCCGGTCAACTTCATGTCGGACGATCAAGTGGTGGTCAAAGCGTGACCAGAACGGCAGGAACCCAAGAAGAAAATTTCCCTGATGATATTGCATCTCAAGGTCTAATTTCGCTGGTGCTCTGAAATAACGAAGACGCTGTTTCAGGCTCTTCGTGGACTTCACAAAAAATCAATGCAAGGCAGGTAGTTTTGGCGGTTCGATACGGCGCGGCGGCTCTGAGAGAGCATTCAAAAAGTCGGTCAAGTCGCTCAGGTCTTGATCATTGAGGTGCAGAGCCTTGAGCCTTTTAGAAGTCGTAGGAAATAATGGATCATCGACTTGTTTTTTCGTGCGGCGCGGAGACGGCATGCCACTGTTGTAGAGTGTCAGCAATTCCTCCAGCGTAAACATCCCGTTGTGCATGTAGGGAGCGGTATGAGCCACGTTGCGCAGGGAAGGCGTGCGAAAAGCACCAACGTCTTGGGGGTCTTTGGAAATCTGGTAGCGGCCTAAATCTTCATAGCGTCTTCCATAATTACTGAGACCAACATTGTGAAACCGATCGTCTGTCATCAAGGGCCCATGATGGCAGTTCATGCAGCGGGCTTCCGTGCGAAACAGATGCAGTCCGGCGAGTTCTTCGTCAGTCAGCGCCCCCGAGCGACCATTAAGAAAATAATCGAACCGACTCTGACCGCCAACGAGGGTCCGCTCGAAGGCGGCGAGGGCTTGGGTGACGCGATCTAGCGAAGGCTGGGGATCGCCGAAGACCTGTTTGAATCGCTTCGTATATTCGGGCAGGTGGGAGAGATTTTCCACGGCCGTTGCTTCTAAGGAGTGCATTTCATCCGGATTAGTGATTACGGCATGAGCCTGTGATTCAAGACTTTCAGCCCTGCCATCCCAGAAGAAGGACTTGCGCAGACCCGCGTTAAGCAATGAAGGGGCATTGCGCGTCAACTGCTTGCGGTTGTGCCCAAAAGAGACGGCTCGCCCATCACTCCAGTACATGTCAGGCTCGTGGCAAGAAGCACAAGCAATCTGTCCACTCCCCGAAATCCGTGGGTCGAAGAAAAGCAAACGCCCTAGTTCAATTTTCTCCTTGGTACTCGGGTTGTCCTCAGGAGGAACCACTTCAGGAATCGGGCCCAGTTCGTGCCACTCGACATCGTCATCAACATGCGGAGCAGGCCAAGTGCTGGGCGCGCTGGCATACAACTTGCGCAGCTCGGAAATGTAAGCGACCCGTTGTTCGGGAAGCATGGACTCGCGCGGTTCAGGGCGTTCGGCAACAACCGTGGCTAACTCCAAAAGAAACACACCGGCCACACAATAGAAAAACAATTTCATAACATGCCGGCAGGGGATGGAAATCATTTGCCAAATTCGAATTCTGGGCGTTGTGACGGGATTCACTCAACCGCTGAAAAGTTGACAGGAAAACAGATCGTTCACCGCCGCAGCCAGCAACGCCCACCTAGCAAATATAGTGCAACGAACGACAAAGAAAAGGTCGTGGGTTCCGGTACACTTACGATGCTGTCTGCAATCAAGGTACTGCTGGGCAGCGGTAAGCCATAACTGGCTTGCCAGATGGCCAAATCTTCCGCATCGACGGAGCCGTCTCCGTTGGCGTCTCCTTGACTGCGGGTGCTGCCCGTGCCAACGCCTCGCTGCCAAATGAGAAAGTCCCGCCCGTCGACGTCGTCGTCATCATCAAAGTCCGCATAGGCGGGAACAAGCCGCAATTGAGCCGTCAGAGAACCACCAATTTCTAGCCCGAGGTAAACGATCGGCAGATCACCACCAGCAGCGGGTAAGTTCGAAATCTCCAGCTTGCGAACAGCTTGATTGGAAATCGCTGTATCACCCAGCCCATCGGCATTGGTGTCAACCAGTGTTCCGATCCCAGCAACGACTTGGTCATTGACAAACAAGGTGTCGTTCCACACATAGGCCCGATCCCCAAGATCATTAATGGCCACGGCTTGGACTTGTCCGGCGAGCGTGACACCATCGACAATATCATTTTCACGGTGTTGGATGACACCGTTGACCATCAGTACCGAATCGTTAATGACATTGTCATTGAATGTCCCCATGATGTAATCGCCGGCATCATTGACGTCAAACTCGGCGAAGCTATCCCATATTTCACCGGGTAGACCGCCATCAAGCGCCGGGATCGCCGCGCCTTCACGGATGATCGCCCCACTGCCCGTTGTCAGTGGTAAGCCATTGATCACAGGAATTTCGTCCGTGTCGGTAAAACCAATTTCCAAGTCAACAACCGTCAAGTGGTTCGTGCCAGCATCAGACCAACGGATGTTCGCACTAATCGCCCCCGATTCATTAGCAATTGCTCCTTGCCCCGTAATCGTATCACCTGACTTGAGCAGAACATCAAAACCGGTGGTGTTACGTAACAACGCAATTCCCGCAGTACTTCCCAAGGAGGTTGTCGAGTAGGAGCTGATCCAACTGGAAGTACCACTTGGTGAACGAGCCGCGGCACTTATCGAGCCAAAGAAGTTCCCCGCGAGTGGACCGGCTGGGATGGCGTTCCCTTCACGAAACATCATGGTGTCGTTCTCCCAGAGACTCGCGAATCGAGTGGGGGGAGCGCTGGGATTAACAAGTGTGGCCGTGTATGTAATATTCCCGGAGTTATCAATGCCGAGAGAACCAAAAGTTTCTTGTTGCTGGCCACTAATTGTTGATTCGCGTCGTAAGGCTTTTGGCAACGTGCCTTGGGTGGCCGAGCCAAATTGGTAGAAGGTACCAGCAAAGCCCGCGTTGCCTTGCGACGGATCCGTATTGACCACCGTTACGAAATTTCCCTTGGGTGAGAGGGATATCGTGCGATGCCCGTTGTGTCTCACGGTGTCTAATAGCAAAAAGCCCGGCAGCGTGCTCGCCCCAGCAAGCACTTGCCCTTCAACAAAGAGCTGTTCAAACAGGGGAGCAGCTTGGGAAACTTGAGCAAGCAGGCTCAATGGAATAACAAGTACAAGCGCGGTTCGTAAAACTGGTCCGCACATGGCCGGATCCCTCGGGACTCAAGAGATAAAAGTTTTCCACGATCAATGCAGAAGCTCCCACAACATTGTGGGAGTTTCTCGCAAGTGACCCAAGTTTTACAGATCAACCTAACTGCGGCGACGTCCCAGTAAGGTCAGCCCACACAATCCCAAGAGAGCTAGGCTGCTCGGTTCGGGGATCGCGTAAACGCCTGGAGCCTGACCACCGGCTGTCGTGCCCAAGATGAAGGCTAGGCGGCCGTTAAACCAACCAAGTTGAGTTATTCCAGCACCACCACCAGGACCAGCGATCAAATCGGCATTCGAGAGCACAACATCAATCGTGTTGGCCGCATCGGCGGGGTCAAAAGAGATGATCGAATCCAATGCAGTGTCGAAATAATAGACAAGTCCATTTGGCGCGCCAAACATGCCAGTGTTGTTGACAGTGGCTCCGGTACCAATCCCCAAAGCAGCATTTATGGCTGCGGCGCTCAGAACAGTTCCCCCACTGTTTGTGGTGAGGTTATAGGAATAGAGGCCGTCGAAAGCATTATTTCCAAAATAAAGCGTGTTGCCCTGAATCGCCAAGCCATTAATGACGCTGCCACCCGAAATGCTGGTCAAGACAGCCATATCGACTGCTGTTGCATAAGTGTTTGTGCCAGTATTGGTAATGATGTCATCCGAGAACGATTCGTAGAAATAGGGCGCGCCTGAACTTGGGCTGACCGTGCCAAATGCTATGTTCGAAGTCGCGCTACCGGCAAAAGCATCAAGACTTGCATTGGTACCGGTGACGCTGATCGTGTCCGCCACAACCGTGCTGGCATTGTAAAGTTGATCACCGCCCGTTTCTCCAAAGACAAGTGTTGTGCCAGAGATTCCTGCATAGGCCGCGGCGATTGTGGTTCTACCCGATGCTGCGGTGTAGGCGGTGGGACTCACGAGCGTGGAGAAAGTATTGGCACCGCCAAGATCGGCAAGCTGAGTAATACGTGCATTCACTCCGGTTGAGAGAAGAAAGGTCCCCGCAGTCCCATCAATCGCAAATCCAGCCAGGAAAGTATTCCCCGCGCCTCCACCAACCTCGGCGAGAGAGGCCAGCTTGACATATTGGGCCGAGGCCGACGCGGCCAGGGTAGTCACGGCGAACACCGCCACGATCCCGCTTATTGTCCATTTCTTCATGTTGCACCTTCTTACTTAAATGTTTTGCGAACAATTCTGAGAATGTCCCTCCGTTAGTTGAAAAGCCGGTTCCACCGACGTTCACAATATCACGCGGACTTCTGCTCGGCGTCAATGGTCTTCGTATCGAGC
>JAWXAV010000057.1:0-82043 GCA_034439695.1 Bythopirellula sp.
CTGGCAAAACTCGGCAATGTCTTGGAAGTTGGAAATAGCAGGTTGCATAGCCAGGATGAAATCCTACTTTGGGTGTAAGCACATCATAATTATACCACATAGAACGTTTCATTGGAACTTAGCTCCAGGCTTTTCTTACTTGTTCGAGTCCCGCTAAATTGCGACTGAATCGCACCCCGAGTGGAAGGGGACGGGAAGCACTCGTCGACATAAAATCACAGTAGACAGCCCAGACAAGTAGAGTCGGGCAACATTTCAATCAACTAAGCAATTGAAACCTGTGAGAGCATTAGCGGCACTCGACGATTGCGGCGGTAAAGAGATAATGAAGAGATACTGGCCATCCTATCATCCCACTAGCGTGGAGTCAAACTAATTCCCTTGATTGAACCGCAAATTAATAAATTTCCTGCGCGGAATCTGGTTGGCAGAAGAATCATACGGAAAAAACTGCAACTGATAGGAACTTCCATCCCCGCCAAGGACTGGTTTTAGACTTCGCATGGTCCAGATGTCAAAATTTTTTGTGGGGGTCACTGTTGATCCATTTTAAGTCATTGATGGGCCGAGAGTTCGGTGTTTCGCGTCGGGCGGTGCGTTTGCCGACGCCACTCTACTGGCTGACCCAGCAGAGTCTTCGGGAATGAGGTGGAGTTCAGGAGCCTAAGTCCGTCGTAGTGGAGTAGAAGCCGACAAGCACTGCTAACAAGATAGCCGGTTGCATCCTACCCAGGCATCCAACGGCGTTCCTGACGGGCTATAGGCTCCGGCATCGGGACGATGCCGGCTAACTCACTCACTCGACCGGTTTCTTTTCCTCCTCTTTCACCGGCATCTGCTTGCGATCCGCGCTCAACTCTTTGCCCACGCCGGGGACGTCGTCGGCACCCACGGGGACGTGAATGCTCGAACCCTCGAAATCATCGCCCACCGGCTCAAACTTGCCCCCCAGTTGCTCCGCAAGGAACGCTTCGGTGACGGCGTTAAACGACATGCGGTTTTGCTCGCCGGCAAAGCCGTGGCCTTCGTCGGGATAGAGCACATAAGTGACGGGAATCTTTTTCGCTTCCATCGCATCGACAATCTGGTCCGCCTCAAGCTGCGTCACGCGGGGATCGTTCGCCCCTTGGCCGATGAGTAGCGGCTTGGAGATTTTATCCACCAACGTCAGCGGCGAACGCTTGAGCAGTTCCGCGCGGCCCTCGTCGGTGTCCACGTCGCCGACGCGCACCTTCATCACCGGCATGAAGGGCACCCAATACGGCGGGATGTTTTCCAGCAGCGTCACCAAACTCGACGGGCCCACAATGTCCACGCCGCAAGCGAACACGTCGGGGGTGTAAGTAAGCCCTACCAGCGTCGCGTAACCGCCGTAACTACCTCCCATGATCGCGACCTTGTCGCGCTGGGCGATCCCTTGCTCGACGGCCCAATTCACGGCGTCGATCAAATCATCGTGCATCTTGCCCGACCACTCGCCGTTGGCGGCGTTGGTGAAGTTCTTGCCAAAGCCAGTCGAACCGCGGTAGTTGACGCTCAGCACTGCGTAGCCGCGATCGGCGAGCCATTGATGCGAACTATTGAAGCCCCACTCATCGCGGGCCCACGGCCCACCATGCACGTCGAGCACCAACGGCACCGGCTTGTCGGGCACGCCATCCCCATCGGGATCGCTCCCCTTGGGCAGCGTCAGGTAGGAAACCAAGTTCAATCCATCGCGGCTCTTAATAATGGGGGTGTGCATCTTGGCGAATTCGTAGTCATTGAGGTCATCACGACTATTGAACAGGAACTTGGCTTCCTTCTTGTCGCGGTCATAGAGATAAAACTTGATCGGTCCGTCGTCGAGCAAATACGCCACGGTCCATTTTTTGTCGTCGAGCGTGCGGCTGGTGACGAGCACCTCGCCATCTTCCACCGTTTCGAGATATTCCAGATCGCCGCGAATCGCTTCGTCGAGAATCTTCCATTCGTCGCGTGTGTAATTAAAGCTCACCGCTTGGATGGTTTTCTCGGTGGGATGAACCATCACCCCGCCAATGTCGGCCCGCGGGTCTTCGGCAACAAGCTTTGTTTCGCCGGTCTCCAAATTTAATGAGAACAACCCTCCCGTGTCGCGGTTGCGGCTGTCTTGCAGATAGAGAATCTTGCCCGTCTTGTCGAAGCCAGCGGGGCCGGTGTTCATCGCGTCTTCGGAACCGGTCTTGATAAATTCGTCCCACTCGGCACCCTCACCGGTTTTGCCCGCTTCCTGGGGCTTGAGCAACACCGTACCACCATCGGGAGTGTAGTTGAAGGCGAACCGCACGTTGAAATCGTTGTCGGTGATGTAAGCAGCCATCCGTTCATTTTTTTGCACAAGCTCGCGCTCGCCTGTCTCGATATTTACCCGCCAGATGTCGTGCAGTTGCGGAATGCGGTCGTTCAAGCCCACCAAGATTTCGTTGGGAAACTTTTCGCTGGTCTCCTGAATCTGCGCGTGAATTTTTTCGAGCGGCGTGAGATCTTTGGTCTCGCCCGTGGCGACGTTGGTGGCATAGAGATGCCAATTCTCATCGCCGGCCTTGTCTTGTGAGTAAAGAATATGATCGCCCGTGTAGGCCCAACTGTAGCCACGGATGTCGCGGACCTTATCGCTGGTGACGGCCTTGGCTTGGGTGACGTCGTCGATCGGAGCAACCCACACATTCAGAATGCCGTCCACGGGGGCCAAGTAGCTCAGCCATTTGCCATTGGGGCTCAATCGGGCACTGGCGCGCTCGGGATTGCCAAATAAGACGCTACGGGGGATCAAGGCGGACTCCTCGTTTGAAGTTTTGGTGATTGGCTTGGCAGCGACTTCCGTGGCAGCCAAGCTCGGCTTCCCAGAGGCAAACAGTACCCCCAAGAGCGCGGCCAGCAAGCCCCCTACGAATGAAGTCTTAGTAACGTAGTATTTCATGCGGAATCCTCCGTGGAGCAAGACAAGTTAATGATTCGGGCTATTGTTTCCAGTTTCGTGCCATCCTTCAAGCGCAAGGTGCTGATTTCACTACTACCCTCGCTCGGTTACACTGCTGACTTGTGCGAATTACCCGACCAATGTCGCCTGGTAAACCACCTGCCATGAGCGTGGAATTTTCTGAATTTCGCGTCCGCAGTTCGACGCTCGCCGCGCAGCCGTTGCTACTGGTGGCCGTGGCGGTTGCGCTGGGCATCGTGGCCGACCGCTTTGGCGGCGAGTGGCTCGCAGGGTTCAGCGTGGTGAGTTGGTGGATCGCCGCGCTTTGTGCGACTTTTGTTTCCCATTTGCTTTTTCACCGCCATTGGTTGCGTACGTCGCTCGTGGCCCTGCTGTTCGCCTTTCTTTTCGTGGGGGGAGCTTGGCACGATCTCCATTGGAATTATTGGCGAAACGACGAACTGGCTCGCTATGCCACCGACCTCACCGAGCCGGTCTGCATTAAGGCGGTTGCCACCCAACCCTCGCAATGGACCCCAGCGCCGGCGGCGACTCCCCTGCGCGCGATTCCCGCCGAACCTCGCAGCGAAGTCGAAGTCCGCATCACGCGGATTCGCAATGGCACTAACTGGCAAACAGCCACGGGCGCTGTCCGCTTGCGGGTCAATGGCGTGCTCCCCGACATCACGCCGGGGGATCAATTGCTGGTGTTCGCGCGGCTGAGCCAACTCACTCCCGCGCTGAACCCCGGTCAATACGATTACGCCGCCGCGGAACGCGCTGCCGGTCGGCACTGCGAACTCTTCACGCAATCCCCCGCCTGTGTGTCGGTCATTGAATCAGCGAACAGTTTCTCTCCCGAAAAGTGGCTCGCCTCGGCGGGTCGCTGGTGCCAACAGCAACTCGCTCGCTACGTCGGCTTTGAGCAGCAACCAATCTCACAGGCATTGCTGTTGGGCGTGCGTGGTGAACTCGACGACGAAACGATGGACGCCTTCATGAAAACCGGCACGATTCATTTGCTCGTCGTTTCGGGAATGCACGTCGGACTGATCGCCGGCGTGGTTTGGATGCTCACGGGGTTGTTGCCCATGTCTCACTCTATGCGATTGGGTGTGACCATCTGCTTGGTCGTGATCTACGCGGCGGTTGTTGGCTGGCAACCTTCGGTCGTGCGTTCCACGGTGTTGGTGCTGATGACACTCATCGCGCTGGCCGGATTTCGCCAAGCGAGTGCCACCAACTGCCTCGCCGTGGCGGCACTCGCCGTGTTGGCGATGAATCCGACGGAGTTGTTCCGCGCCGGCACGCAACTGAGTTTCTTGGGGGTCGCCACCGTGATGGGAGTGGCCGTCTGGCTCTGGCCTCACAGGCAACCCGATCCGCTCGAACGCATGATCCAAAGTTATATGCCGTGGCAAGCAGCCACCGCGCGCTGGATTGCTGATCGCTGTCTGGTGGTGCTGCTGGGCTCGACTGCCGTTTGGTGCATCGCGTCCCCACTGGTCCTCTATCACTTTCACATCATCAGTCCCTCGGCAACACCACTTACGTTTTTGGCCTGGCCCGCGATGGCCGTGGCCTTGATGGCGGGGCTGGCGATCTGCACGGTCGGATTTCTGTTCGCGCCACTAGCCTGGCTCCTCGGCCAACTCTGCGGCGCGTGCATGTTGCTGAGCGATTGGTTAATCGAATGGGGCAGTCAATGGCCGGCAAGTTACTTTTACAACGCGGGACCTACTCTCTGGTGGGTGCTCGTGTTTTATGGCGCGCTCGGACTCATGGCCGTCGTACCTAGCGTGCGGCCTAGTTGGAAAACTCAAGCCACACTTGCCATGCTCTGGATCGCTGTTGGTTTGATTGCCGCGGCTTGGAATCACCGCCCTGCCGGCGAGCTCCGCTGCACCTTCGTAGCTGTCGGTCATGGCACTTGCGCCGTGCTCGAATTCCCCTCCGGCGAAACGTTGCTCTACGACGCCGGCAGCTTGGGCTCGCCGCAAGGGACCACGAATGTCGTTGCGAGTTTCCTCTGGTCACGAGGAATCACGCACATCGATGCGATTGTGATATCTCATGCCGACGTCGACCACTACAACGGCGTGCCGGGACTGCTGGAGCGTTTTGCCGTCGGCAAGATCTACATCTCGCCGTTGATGTTCGACCCCTGGGCCACCGGAGGGGAACTCACAGCCCCCAATTTTCTCAAAGAAAAGATTGACGCCGCGGGTGTGCCGCTGGAAGAAGTCTGGATGAACGACCACTTAAGTGTCGGCGACGAGCGCGTGAACATTGAAGTCCTGCATCCCCCACGCGCGGGCGTGCCGGGCCGTGACAATGCCAACAGCATCCTGCTCGCCATCGAATTCGCGGGACACAAAATCTTGCTTCCCGGCGATTTGGAATCTCCCGGCATCGAAACCGTCATGGCCGAAGCGCCGCTCGATGTGGATGTCTTGCTCGCACCGCACCACGGCAGCAACAAAAGCGACCCTCCCGGGTTCGCCGCGTGGAGTACCCCCGAATGGGTTATTTTGAGCGGTCGTTATTCGCCCGATGAAACGCGGTTTACCACTACGTCGTACCGTGACGCGGGAGCGGAAATCCTGCATACCGCCACCAGCGGGGCTGTCGAGTTTACTCTCAGTTCCGCCGGAATCACCTACGCACACCACCGCTAGCAAATAGCTACGCCATCCTGGCGGGGAATATTATGGCTGGTTCACAAGCAACCACGGCCTAGCCACGTTTTCCCAGATTTTCTATGCTAACTATACTTGCTGGCATACGAAGTGCGTCGTTTTTGTTGGCCAACGCTCACCATTGATCGCTCAAGAGGTGTGGATAAGATTGCTATGCACGAGGCAAATCTGAAACTCGTTGTCAACAACGCGTTACCTCTCAGCCTAAGGAATTAAAAATAGTGTTCATGGAATCCCCGAAGGCTGAAAGTCCCAAGGAACAGCCCCAGTGGCAACAGCGGGCCGCCGATTATCAAGCCAGCTTGAAGCACTCGGGCACCGCCGCGATGGCCGCGGCGAACGCTGCTTACCTACGCGGCAAAAACGCTTTTGAAGAATTGGGTCCGAACTGGCCCATCGTGATCTGGATTGTGCTGGTCCACATTTTGGCATTGATCGCGCCGTTTTTCTTCAGTTGGCCCGCCCTGATCACCTGCGTGCTGTTGGCTTTCATCACCGGCAGCCTCGGTGTCTGCATGGGTTATCATCGACTACTCACGCATCAAAGTTTTCAAACCTATCGCCCCATCCGTTGGCTGCTGGCATTTCTCGGCGGCCTCTCTGGCGAAGGCTCGGCTCTCACTTGGGTGGCGCAACATCGTAAGCATCACGCCCACAGCGACGACGACGGCGATCCCCATTCGCCCGTCCACGGCAGTTGGTGGAGCCACCTCCTGTGGTTCATGCCCGACTTCGGCCGAAAATGGCATCAAGAACTGTTGAGCCGGTACGCCCCCGATATCTCCAAAGACAAAATGATGGTGGTGTTGCACTACATGTTCCTGCCATCGCATTTGCTGCTTGGCGTCACGCTCTTCCTGATTGGCTACTTCGGCCCAGCAAGCTGGGGCCTGGGCTCCGCGTGGTCGGGCTGGTCGATGGTCTTCTGGGGACTTGGCGTGCGGATGGTGTACGTGCTGCATGTCACCTGGTTTGTGAATTCCGCCACGCATCTGTGGGGCTATCGCAATTACGAAACCAGCGACAACAGCCGCAACCTCTGGTGGGTCGGCATTCTCGCGTGGGGTGAAGGTTGGCACAACAACCACCACGCCTATCAACGCGTCGCCAGCCAAGGCCACCGCTGGTGGGAAATCGATGTCACCTACTGGTGTATTCTCTTGATGGAAAAGCTCGGCTTGGCGTGGGATGTGATCAGGCTCAAGGATGTGCGTAAGGCGGCGGTTTAGGCGATTGTTTTTGTGGGCTTAAGCCTACTTTGGGTAGAATCTTTCCCCGTAGTGCCTGTAATAGCTCGTTGATTTAGATGCGTACCGCAATTAAACTCCATCAGGCGTCCGTTACTTTTCTTGCGTTACGTTGCCCGGCATTATACGAACCATTTATGAAGCACTCCGCAATACTATTTTTTTTCGTGTTCATACTTGTACCGCGAGCCGCGTCGGCAGCGCAATTACGCGGCTTTATCAACTTGGCCGACGTCGGTGGCGCTGTGCCGGGCGTGGTGTTTCGTGGTATCGACGCCCGCGACCGCTCTGGCTTCTCCGTCTCATCGGCCGGCGACATCAACGGTGACGGCCTGGCCGATCTGTTGATCGGTGCCAGCAACGCGTTAGGTGGTGGTGAGACATACTTGATCTATGGCAAGGTTAATCTCCCGAACAACTTCGATCTGGCGGGGGCTGACGTCACTTTTAATGGCATCGACGGCGGCGACAACTCCGGCATCTCCGTCTCCTCGGCCGGCGACGTTAACGGCGATGGCATAGGCGACCTTATCATCGGTGCCTCCGGTGCCAATCTGAACAGGAACGTCTTGCGCTCGGGCGAGGCTTACCTAGTGTATGGCGGTGGTCTCTCGGGCAGTTTCGATCTGGCCAACGCCGATGTCACTTTCATCGGCGTCAACAATGCCGCCAATTCCGGCTTATCAGTCTCGTCCGCAGGCGATTTCAACGGCGACGGCTTCGCGGATTTGTTGATTGGGGCGCCGGGTGCCGGATTGAATAGCGACTATATGGCCGGAGCGGCGTATTTGGTCTACGGCAATGATACTTTATCAAGTCGTTTTACTCTCACCGACGCTGACGTCATCTTTACTGGCACTGAAATTTTTGAATATGCTGGCTACCCCGTCTCGCCAGCCGGCGACGTCAACGGCGATGGTCTGGCTGACGTGCTCGTCGGCGCGTACCGCGCTGACCCCAACGGCAAAAACCAAGCTGGCGAAACGCATCTGATTTACGGTAGGGCCAGTCTCGGGGGAAGCTTCAACTTATCCGCGGCCGACGTCACCTTTACTGGGATTAACGCCTTGGACCGCGCTGGCGTCTCCGCATCGGTCGGTGACGTAAATGGTGACGGCTTGACCGACATCTTGATTGGGGCCTACTTCGCCGAGCCAAACGGCGACTCAAGGGCCGGCGAGACAGACGCCTGTCTGGCCGACCCAAGCGGCGGCTCCTGCGCCGGCGAGACTTACCTGGTCTACGGCAATGCTAGCCTGGCGGGCAACTTCGACCTGGCCAATGCTGACGTCACCTTCGACGGCATCGACATTGGTGACAACTCCGGCCTGTCCGTCTCGTCGGGCGGTGACGTCAATGGTGACGGGCTACCTGACCTCTTGATTTCAGCTTACCTCGCGGACCCGGCCGGCAATACTGACGCTGGCGAGACGTATTTGGTATATGGCAATGCTAGCCTCTCAAGCCGGGTTGATTTGGCCAACGCTGACGTTACCTTCAGAGGCATCAACGCCGGCGACCGCTCCGGCGTCTCGGTCTCGTCGGCCGGCGATGTTAATGGAGATGGACTCGCCGATATGTTAATCGGCGCTTACTACGCCAGTGCGAATGGTGACCTCGAAGCCGGCGAGACATATCTCATTTACGGCCAGGCTATCCCCGAACCAGCGTCGCTCGCGCTCCTGGCGGCAGGAGCGGTAATGGTGCTTCTTCGGCGAGGCGGCTAGGGTTCTGACACCCTTCCCGGGTGATGTCATTCGGCTCAAGGATGTTCGCAAGGCGACGGTATAAAGGAAGCTTAGCGGCTGTGGCCAGCGTAAGCCGACTGTAGCACGGCGGCGGTATCACAAGAAATGCCCTGCAACATTTGGCCGTAGTCCTTCTTCATCGTGGCCTGCGGCAACGCCGCAGGGTTGTAATGACGATCCTGTCGTTTGGCCGAAGGCCATATTCATCTATGGCCTAGACGTTGAAAATGGCCTTCGGCCAAACTTCAGGGGGATATCCATTTTCCTGGGGCGGCGCTTCGCTTGCCCCAGGCTACGGTGCGATTGGCTTTCAGCCAAGAATGCAATGAAAAAATCCGGCTTACCACCCCTCGCTCCGCTCCGCGTCGCGGCTAACCCGCCAATTCCCCGCATTTTTGCGGTTGCCGACCGCCGCAAGTTCGCTACATTAGAAGGGTCGTATTTTAATTTTGTAACACATAGGTAGGTAGGATCAGCCACAACAAAAACTTCACTGACAATGGGTTCGCTGGAGGGCTCGCCGCGAGAAGCATTGGGCTTCGCGTGGCAAGCGAGACGAACCGTCTAATCTCAGCGGTGACAGGTGGCGGTAACAGTTCAAGAGTAGGTCAAGATGTCGGTCACGAAAGAACGTAAGCAAGAGTTGGTCACTGAGTATGGTCGTGGTGGCATGGATACGGGTTCGCCCGAAATTCAGATTTCCATTCTGACCACCCGCATCGCGGAACTGACCAAGCACCTGCGCACACATGATAAGGATCATGCCTGCCGCAGAGGTTTGCTGACGATCGTGGGCAAGCGCCGTCGCTTGCTGGATTACGTGAAGCGCAAGAATCCACAAAAGTATCTCGATCTGTTACGCCGTCTGGATATTCGCAAGTAACAAGTAAGCGAGCGCGCCGAGTCGCGTTACTTATTCTTTCCTTGCCATGAGTTTAGGCTCTCTCTCGCCGCCAGTCGGTTAGCCAGAGGTATTTCGTTCGCGCACTCTGTTCGCTTGACTGCGAGACAGCATCGCACTGACGACTTCTCACAGCACTCCTTTTAGTTGCCGCCCACGTTGCATGGCTCCACAAATTGAGGAAGAAAAAAATTGAGTAAAATTCGCGTTGAAAAACAAATTGGTAATGCCGTCTTCAGCATGGAAACCGGTTATCTCGCCAAGCAGGCGGCCGGCAGTTGTCTCGTGCAATATGGCGACACCATCGTGCTGTGCGCCTCCGCCACCGGCCCTTCGCGGCCTGGCACCGACTTTTTCCCGCTCACTTGCGATTACCGCGAGCGCACCGCCGCGGCTGGCAAGTTCCCCGGCGGGTTCATGAAGCGTGAAGGTCGCCCCACAACCAAGGAAACGCTCACCGCCCGCCTGATGGATCGCCCTATTCGTCCGATGTTCCCTGATGGGTTCAACGACGAAGTGCAGGTGCAGGCATTCGTCATGTCGAGCGACAAGCAAACCGATGCCGACGTGTTGGCCATGAACGGGGCCAGCGCCGCACTCGGTGTTTCGGCCCTGCCGTTCCAGGGGCCCATTGGTTCCGTGCGGTTGGGTTACATCGACGGCCAGTTCGTGCCGTTCCCCACGCAAGACGATTTGGAAGCCAGCTCGCTCGACTTGATCGTCTCCGGCACAAAAGACTCCGTGCTCATGATCGAGGGTTTCTCGCGTGAGATGCCCGAGGACGTAATGGCTGAGGCGGTTATGGCGGCCCACGGCTACATTCGCGAACTGTGCGACTTGCAGCAGGAATTGATCGACAAAGTCGGCACGCCAAAAACTCCCTACGAAGCACCAGCTTCCGACGGGTTATTCGGGGTGCTAGAGTTACAATTCGGCGCTCGATTCAGCGCGGCGAACCTCACCGATGGCAAACATGCCCGTCACGATGCCGTGGTGGCCTTGAAAGAAGAAGCTCTGGCGGCCTTGGTCCCCGATCCCAAAGCCGAGGGTGCCTACACGCTCGATTCGTTCTACAAAAACTGGCACGACCTCGAAGCCAAGATCAGCCGCGAGCAGATTCTCAGCGGCACGCGCTCCGATGGCCGCAAGCACAATGAGCTGCGCAACATCGAGTGCGAAGTCGATTTGTTGCCTCGCGTTCACGGCTCGGCGGTGTTCCAACGGGGTGAAACCCAAGCGTTCATCACCGTCACCCTGGGCACGGGCCGCGATGAGCAGCGCGTCGACGGGTTGTTCGACGAATACACCAAGCGGTTCATGCTCGACTACAACTTCCCCTCGTTTTCGGTCGGCGAGTGCCGCCCGATTCGGGGCCCCGGCCGTCGTGAAATCGGTCACGGTGCCTTGGCCGAGCGAAGTGTGAATCCCATTCTGCCGGCTCACGACGCGTTCCCCTACACGATCCGCGTGATCTCCGACATTTTGGAATCCAATGGTTCGAGCTCGATGGCTTCGGTCTGCGGAGCGACTTTGGGCCTGATGGCTGCGGGTGTGCCGATCACGAACCCCGTCGCGGGTATTTCGATTGGCTTGGTGAAGGAAGGGGACCGCTTTACGCTGCTCACCGACATCATCGGCAACGAAGACCACTTCGGCGACATGGATTTCAAGATCGCCGGCACGCAAAACGGCATCACCGGCATTCAGCTTGATCTCAAGATCAAGGGTATCAGCGAGGAAATCATCCGCGCCACGCTCACCCAATCCCGTGAAGCCCGCATCGAAATCTTGCGTAAGATGCTCAGCGCGATTCCTCGTCCCCGCTCGACCACGGCCGAATCGGCACCACGGTTGTTGCGCACCAAGATCGACCCGCAAAAGATTGGCCTCTTGATTGGCCCCGGCGGCAAGACGATCCGCGGCATTCAAGAAGATGTCGGTTGCACGATCGACGTCGACGAAGACGGCACGGTCACCGTGGCCGCCGCCAATCAAGCTGCTGCGGAAGAAGGCCTGTCCCGCGTTGATGCCCTCACCGCCAGCGTGCAGGTCGGCAAGATTTACCACGGTCGGGTCACAAGCGTCAAGGATTTTGGTGCGTTCGTCGAAATCCTCCCCGGTCGCGATGGCTTGTGCCACATCAGCGAGCTATCGAACGAATACGTCGGTAGCGTGGGCGACATCTGCTCGGTGGGCGATGCGATGAAAGTGAAAGTCATCGCCGTCGATGAACAAGATCGCGTCAAACTCAGCCGCCGCGCGGCGATGGAAGAGCTCAACGAGACCGTGGAATCGGCAAGCTGAGTGAACAGTAAATTCTAGTTATCAACAGACGCTCAACGCACGGTATTGCCCGACGTTGAGCGTTTTTTATTTGCCTATGTCACTAGCAGCATCCAGTTTTCAAAGACAACATAGAACGCGGATGAACGCAGATTGAGCGGATCAGCACGGATTTTTCAGCTCATTTTCATCCGCGTCAATCTGCCAAATCCGCGATAATCCGTGTTCTATTCTTTGCGCGAACTTCGCGCGAACCAGAATCTTTTTATTTCCAGGTGGCTCCAGCACCAAGGCAAATTCCTCTATCATGGTACGCATGTCGAGCGAGTCACCTTCCCTTGGTACCGAGCAAACTTCCCAGGCCGTTAAGCGCCTGATGGATCAGTACACCGAGATTGCGCGGCTCGCCGGGGCGCTCGCGCATGAGATCAAGAATCCGCTTTCGACGATTCGGCTCAACATGGAATTGCTGGCCGAGGATTTGGAAGGAGATCAAACCCCCGCACAGCGTCGTGCCGCCAAGCGAATCGATGTGATGCAGCGCGAATGTCAGCGGTTACAGGATTTGCTCGACGACTTTTTACAGTATGCCAAGGTACGGCACCTGCACTTGTCGCCGACCGATCTGAACAAAGAAATCAACGAGGCGCTCGACTTCTTCCAGCCCGAGGCGGCGGCGGCGGGGGTGGAGATCGTACGTTATCTCGATCCGGAACTGCCGACGGTCTTGTTGGACCGCGAGGCCTTCCGGGGCGCGTTTTTTAATTTGATCCTCAATGCCAAGCAAGCGATGCCCGAGGGGGGGCAACTGATGGTGCGCACCGCGGCCACGAATGGCAGCGTCGCGATTCACTTGATCGACACCGGCATCGGCATGGACGAACGGACCGCCGCGCAGATGTTCGACGCCTTTTTCTCGACCAAGCCCGGCGGATCAGGCTTGGGCCTCCCCACCACGGCCAAGATCATTGATGCCCACAACGGCCGGATCACCGTGCAAAGCGAAGTGGGCCACGGCACGCAGATCACCGTGGAATTGCCCGTCCCCGCGCGGCTAGCTCAAGAGACGCGCACGATTGGTCTGGCACAGTCACAGGTTGTCGAGTTGCCAGCCGAGTATTGACCACCGCGACCGTATCTTTCAAGATTGCAACGTCCCTTTCCTCCACGCTTCGAGCATTCATGGCTGAATCCCGCACCACCGCCGCGACGGGCCCACCGATCCGGGCCTTGATTATCGACAACGATCCCGCGCATGCCGAGACAATGGCCGACAGCCTTTCGCGCGTCGGTTATCAATGCACCGTGGCGATCACGGGGACCGAAGGAGCGAGCCTGCTGGAGCGCGACACGTTTGAAATTGTCGTCACCGATCTCAAGATGCCCGACATTGGTGGCTTGGAGATTCTTGCCAAGTGCAAGGAAGTGCAGCCCGACGCCGAGGTGATCTTGGTCACGGGCCACGGCACGATCCAATCGGCCGTCGAAGCGATGCAGCAAGGAGCGTTTAATTATCTTTTGAAGCCACTCGACCTGAAGCAACTCCGTGCCGTCGTCGACAATGCCGCGCGGAATCAACACCTTCGCCGCGCCAACGCGGAATTGAGCCGTCGGCTGGACGAAAAATTCGGCTTCGAGGGGGTGATCGGCAATAGTCCGCAGATGTATGAAGTGATTGACCGCCTACGGCGGATCGCGCCCACCGATGCGACAGTACTGATCCAAGGCGACACCGGCACGGGCAAGGAACTGATCGCTCAGGCGATCCATCAAAATAGCCCCCGCAAAGCACGGCCATTTGTCGCACTGAACTGCGCTGCACTGAGCGAACATATTTTGGAGAGCGAGCTTTTCGGCCATGTGCGGGGGGCGTTCACCGATGCCAGCACCGACCGCATCGGCAAATTCGAGTACGCCCATGGCGGTACGCTGTTTCTCGACGAGGTCGGCGACATGCCGCTCCCCACGCAGATCAAGCTGCTCCGCGTGCTAGAGAGCAGCGAAATCACGCGGGTCGGCTCGAACGAAATCATCAAGGTGAATGTACGAATTCTCTCGGCCACGAATCGCGATTTGGAAGAGGCGATTCGCCGTGGCACGTTCCGCGAGGATTTGTATCACCGCTTGAAAGTGGTCACGATTACCTTGCCGCGGCTGCGGGATCGCTCCCAGGATATTCCGCTCTTGATCGACCACTTCATCAAGCTCCACAGCCAGCGGCATCACAAGGAAATCAAGAGCATCACGACCGCCGCGCGACGACGCCTGATGACCTACGATTGGCCTGGCAATGTCCGGCAGCTTAAAAACATCATCGAGAGCATGGTGGTGGTTGATTACGACCAAGTGCTCGATGTCGACGATCTGCCGGAGGAATTGGCCGGGACGAACAATCACACGACAATGGAAGTTGGCGGCGCGGGGCTTTCCGGGTTGGTGGGCAAGTCGTTGGCCGATCTCGAAGGAATGTTTATCGCCGAAACGCTGGAATTCGCCGGCGGCAATCGTGAGGAAGCCGCCCGGATGCTGGGCATCGGCGAGCGTACGCTCTACCGAAAAATCAAAGAATACGAATTGTAAGAAAGGGGAAATGGGAAAGGCGAAAGGGGAAATTTGGGAATATCGATTTCCCCTTTCCACTTTCACCTTTCCCCTTTGATTCATGCCCACCATCCGCCAACTGCCGACTAGTGTTGTCAATAAGATCGCCGCTGGCGAGGTGATCGAGCGGCCGGCGAGTGTGGTCAAGGAACTGGTCGAGAACTCGGTCGATAGTGGTGCAACGCGGATTGATATCGCGGTCGAGCAGGGAGGCGTTGAGCTCGTGCGCGTGACCGACAACGGTTGCGGAATCGCGGCGGATCAGTTGCCACTCGCGGTTGCGAGTCACGCCACAAGCAAGATCGTTGAGGCCGATGACCTGTTCCATGTCACCACGCTTGGCTTCCGCGGTGAAGCGCTCGCATCGATTGCCGAGGTGAGTCGGTTGGTCTTACGGAGCCGACCTGCCGATTGCGAAGCGGGGGCGGAACTGGAAGTCGTCGGGGGTCGCGCTGAACCGATTCATCCCGTCGGCTGTCCCGTCGGGACGACGATTGAAGTCCGACAGCTTTACTTCAACACGCCCGTGCGTCACAAGTTTTTACGCACGACGCAAACCGAGATGGGGCACATCAGCGAGGTTGTCACGCGACTCGCGCTGGCTGCCCCGCATGTCCATTTTTCACTCGCGCATGGTGGACGCTTGATTCACGATCTGCCCGTGGTGGGCGATTTACGTGAACGTATCGCCGTACTCTTCGACAAGGAAATCGCCGACGCGCTGATTGAAGTCGATAGCTCCGACGAGCAAGTGCGACTCTCAGGCTATGTGGCTAATCCCAGCCAAAGCCGGGGCAACAACCGACTGCAATACTTGATGCTCAATGGCCGCACGATTCGTGACCGTTCGCTGCAACACGCGCTTGGCGAAGCGTATCGAGGCCTTCTTCTGACGGGTCGGTATCCCATCTGCTTTTTGAACCTGGAACTCTCACCCGCCTTGGTGGATGTGAACGTCCACCCCACGAAGCTGGAGGTTCGTTTCCAAGACGGCGGGCGGATTTATAGCCAACTCCTCGGCACGCTACGGAACAAATTTCTCACCACCGATCTTGTCGCGCGGGGATCCTTCCCTGGCCGACCCAGTGATGATGCCGATATCACGGGCGGCACGAGTGAGCTGTACGCCTGGGCCAAGAATCAGCTTGGCCGCGGACCGGCCAGTGAATTTGAATTCAGCCAACCGCACTTTAGCAATTTTTCGCAGGGCGATCTCGCGCGCGGCACGCCGGGCGATGCCTTGCAGTTGCATACCTTGGAAACGTCCTTTCATGGTGCGCCACGTACTCCCGCGATTCGTGTTGATCCCGCGCGCCACTTCACGCCGTCAAGTGCGCCAATTCCATCCGCGCATTTTTCCTCGCGTGCGATCCAGATTCACAACCGCTATTTGGTCGTCGAGAACGCCGACGGCTTGGAAGTGATCGACCAGCACGCGCTCCACGAGCGAATTCTGTACGAACAACTCCGAGAAAAAGTCGCCCAGGGGCAACTCGAAAGCCAGCGGCTGTTGGTCCCCGAACCGGTCGACATGGCCGGCAGCGAGGCCGGTTTGCTCCTTGAGCATCGCGAGGTGCTCGCGCAGTTGGGGTTGGAGATCGAACCTTTCGGTGGCGAGACGGTCCTCGTGGCGGCCTACCCGGCGATGTTGGCCAATTTCAGTCCCCGCGAAGTTTTGCTCGGCTTGGTCGAACAGTTGCAAGCCGGCGGCAAACGGCCCGAATCACGCGACTTGCTTGATGAGTTATTACACATGATCGCCTGCAAAGCGGCCATCAAATTCGGTGACCGGCTGACGCCCGAGGAGGTCGAGGCCCTGCTGTCCCAGCGGCATTTGGCCCAGGATCATCATCACTGCCCGCACGGTCGGCCCACGACCCTCACTTTTACCCGCGAAGAATTGGACCGGCAATTCAAGCGGATTTGAACTCACGGGTGATTTCGAGCAAAATGGAAGTTCATCGTTAAACCGCCAGCGATCGCTTGCGGTTTAGCAAGGTGCATGATCACAACGTATTTATCTTGTTATTGAAAGTTCTCTTCTCATGATTTGTGTTGCCATTGGACGCAGTCGCCACAAGCACATCATGGCCGAGCATCGCCATTTGGCGGAGCAGGGGGCCAAGCTGGTCGAGCTCCGCTTGGATTATGTTGCCGGCAAGGTCAACATCCGCCGGCTACTTGCCGAGCAGGGGGATTTGGAATGCCAAGTCATCATCACCTGTCGCCGGATGGAAGATGGCGGGAAGTGGACAGGCACCGAAGAAGCCCGACAACTCCTCTTGCGCGAAGCCATCGCCGAGGGAGTGGACTATGTCGACATCGAAGAAGACATCGCCTCGCTGATTCCTCGCTTCGGAAAAACCAAACGAATCGTGAGTTACCACAATTTCCGCAAGACACCGGAGAACCTGCGCGAACTCCATGCCGAGATGGCGCAGCTCGATCCCGACATCATCAAAATCGCCACGATGGCTAACGACCCACACGACAATGTGCGGATGCTGGAGATGATGCAGGAAAGCGAGATTCCGACCGTGGCCATGTGCATGGGAGACGTCGGCACACCTTCGCGGATCCTAGCCGCTAAGTTCGGCGCTCCCTACACTTACGCCACGTTCCATCACGAACGCACCTTGGCACCGGGGCAACTCAGCTTCCAGCAGATGAACGAGGTGTATCGCTACGACCATATTACTCACGACACGGGAGTCTACGGCGTGATCGCCGATCCGGTGGGGCATAGCCTGAGCCCACATGTCCACAATGCGGCGTTCGAAGATCGAGGCATCAACGCCGTGTACGTGCCGTTCCGGGTACCGTCGGATGGTCTCGCGCAATTCATGCAAGATGCCACTCGGATCGGGATTAAGGGCCTGAGCGTCACGATTCCCCACAAGGAAGCAATCGCCAAACATCTCACCAAGGTCGATCCGGCGGTGAAAAGCATTGCCGCCGTGAACACGGTCGTGTTCGACGGCACGGAAGTCATCGGCTACAACACCGACTACAACGCGGCGATGGATTGCATCGAGTACTCACTGGGCGAAATCGGCGCGAAGCCAAGCCCCGTGAAAAACCAGCGCGTGTTGGTGCTGGGGGCCGGGGGTGTCGCGCGGCCGATTGTGTATGGTCTCAAAAGCCGTGGAGCGCTGGTTACGATTGCCTCGCGCACCAAACAGCGGAGCGACCGACTCGCGGAGGCCTTCGATTGCAAGGCCATTGATTGGGAGGCCCGCCAGCGGGCGCAGTGCGACATCATCGTCAACTGCACCCCCATCGGCATGCACCCCAACGTCGACGAATCGCCGATTAGCAAAACATTCTTGAAGCCGTCGATGCTAGTGTTCGACACGGTCTACAATCCCGAGTCAACGCTATTGATCAAAGATGCCCGCGCGCGAAATTGCGAAGTCATCACGGGGGTCGAAATGTTCGTGCGGCAGGCGCAATTGCAGTTCTTCCTGTTCACGCGGCAGGAAGCGCCCCCGAATCTGATGCGGGAAGTTTTGAAAAAAGCGATTGGGCCCATCGGTGGTGCCCGCTAAGGAATTCTTGGGACCAGCGCAATGAACGACGTATGTCCCATCGCACTCATCGGCTATCGCGGCACCGGCAAGACCACCGTTGCGCAACTGCTGGCTCGCCGGTTGGGTTGGGATTGGGTGGATGCCGACGTGGAAGTGGAGCTCCGCGCGGGGAAATCCATCGCGGCGATTTTTACTGATGAAGGCGAACCTGCTTTTCGCGACCTCGAAGCAGAGGTCGTGGCCGAACTTTGTGGGCGGGAATGCTGTGTGCTGGCCCTCGGCGGGGGGGCGATCCTGCGCGAAACTAACCGGCGGGGAATCGCCACCTGCCAAGCCGTGGTCTGGCTGCGGGCCTCGGCCGAAGTGCTTGCCGAGCGGATTGCCCAGGATGCAACGACCGCGGCGCGGCGTCCCAACCTGACTAATCACGGCGGTCGGACCGAAATCGAGGCCCTTCTGGCCCAACGGGAACCCTTTTATCGCGGGTGTGCTACGCTTGAGGTCGATACGGAAAGTAAGGAACCCGCCGAGATTGCCGACGAAATCTTCGCCGCGCTAAGCGCCGGTTGAGCTCCCGTGATTGTTCTAGCCGCTGGCGGTAGCCGGCGGTACGCGACGAGACACCGCTGGCTACCGCCTGTGGCTGTTAAAGAGTTTAATCCACCGCACGTATCCTATGATTCTTGCCGCGCTCCAACCGTCGCTTGTGCTCGTGGGCGTGTTTCTGTTGGGAACCGCCTTGGGTTCGCTTGCCAATTGGGCCATCTATCGGCTGGCGTGGAATCCGCGCGAGATATCGCCCTGGGGGCCGAGGCCGGAAAACGCTAAGCCGCGAGCGGCGTTGGATCGCGTGCCCGTGATTGGCTGGTTGGGACTTGCTCGCGAGAGCGAGATTCATGGCCAGTGGTTTTGGGTGCGGCCCATGCTGTTGGAACTTGCGATGGGCGCGGGACTCGCCGCGCTCTGTTGGTGGGAAGTGTTTGAGCGCGGACTCATTGTTCCACAACTTGTTGAGCAGTTACAAATCGGACTGGGTCAACTCATCACTGTTGATCCCTATGCCGTTCCCTTTGCCGCCGTCTGGCCGACATTCTTGAGCCATGTGTTGTTGATCACACTCATGGCTGCGGCGAGTTTTATCGATATTGATGAGAAAATCATCCCCGACGAGATCACCGTCCCCGGCACAATCTTGGGACTTGTAGTTGCCGCCTGCTTGCCACTCAGTTTGTTGCCGCTGGCGAGTTTCCCTGATAAAGCACCCGCGTTAGCAACAGCCATCGATCTCTCACAGATCGCCCCCGGCCTTACGGCCTACGTGGAACCAACAACTCTCTCGGCACCGAACCCATGGCCAACAAATTTGGAGGGCGCACCGAATTTGCGGTCTCTCGCACTGGGACTTGGCTGCTGGTGGCTGTGGTGTTTTGCACTCGCGCCACGAATCTGGCGCGGCAGGCGCAGCGCTCTGAGCAAGCTCAAAGCGATCACCCGACGTGTCATCCGCGAACTCACGCGGCCACCATTGGGCGTCATTGCGGGCCTCGGCACGCTCGCCATCGCCGGCGTTTGGTACTGGGGCGACGCAGCTTGGGTCGGTTTATTGACTGCTTTGGTCGGACTCGCCGCCAGTGGCGCTCTTGTTTGGATCGTCCGACTGGTCGGTACTGCGGCACTTGGTCGCGAGGCAATGGGCTTCGGCGACGTGACGCTGATGATGATGATCGGCACGTTTCTCGGTTGGCAGGCGTGCGTCGTCGTGTTTTTTGTCGCGCCCTTTGCCGGGCTGGTGGTCGGTATCGCGCAAGCCATCACCAAACGCGACGACGTGATTCCCTACGGCCCGTTTTTGTGTTTGGGCGCGCTGTTTGTCATCGTATTTTGGGCCAGTGTTTGGAACCGCGTGGAATTCGCCTTTCAACTCGGTTGGCTCATGCCGGCAGTATTGGCGATTTGCTTCGTGCTCCTCGGCGTAATGTTGTTTATCTGGCAACAAATCAAACTGCGACTCTTCGCTGCTGGAGTGGAAGAGTAATGCTGTTCACCAAAACACTTCCTTGCCGAACTGAAGAAGAATGGCTCGCCGCACTGCCGGCGATTCGTGACACAAGGTACGCCGTGATTGAAACCTGCGGCGGCGAACTGCAAGCGATTCACTTGCGCCGGTTTCCCAAGTTAATCTCTTGGCCTGAAATTTGGCCCGTCGCCAGCGGCTATCATGCCCAGGGTGCAACGGATCGTTGCTTGCTCTATTACAACCAGCCTCGGTCGTGTCTCAACTTTCTCGCTCTCAAGTACGTGGTCTCCAGCCCGCGCACGAGTTATGCCACCTTGCTAGCGGCGGTGGGGACGCTCGACGCGATCGGGGCAGCCAAGCAAATTGACGCCATACTATGCGATGCCGCCAACAGCCGACTTTCCGACCGCTTGCTCGTGCGGCACGGTTGGGAGAAGCATAAGCCGGCACGGTGGCATCGCAATTTCATTAAGCGGTTCTACGGCGAGTATCCGGCCATACGTCTGCCGCTGCTAGCACGCCCGTCCGCGAGCTGACCTTGTTACCCTCGGCGGTGCTTGCTACCGTTCCGCCCAGCGCGGAGTGGATTCTCCGCATGCAGGTCATTTTTAATTAAGCATGCTCACACGCATTTTCTTATCCGCTGGTATCGTCTTGCTACTCTGCGCGAGCGGCTGCGGTCGCTTGGGGTTCAAACCTAATCAGCAAGCCAACGCCGTGGCCGATCAGCAGATGCAACTGGTCGCCCAGCAAAGCCAAGAGTATCAAACTCGCGCTCAGTCGCTCGATCGTGATAACCAAGAACTCGAAACGCTGCTCGCCCAGTCGCGGCAAAAAGTGCAACTGTTGACCGACGAAGTCAGCGCCACCCGCGATCAATTGCGTTCGACCACCGATCAACTCTTGGCGATGAAGGACGAAACATCGCAACTCCGCAATAAAACGTCCGCGCTGATGGCCTCGGCCACCCAGCGTGAATCAGGCGAGATTCGTGCGAACAACAGCATGACCAAGAATATCAAAGTCGCGGACATCCCCGGCGTGCAAGTCCGCCAAGATGGCGACCAAGTCCGCATCGAAGTCCCCGCCGATCAACTTTTCATGCCTGGCAGTCCCTATGTGAAAGACGATGCCAAACAGTTGCTCGTCAGCATCGCCACCGATCTGCGGCAGAATTTTCCTGAGCACATTATTGGCATCGAAGGCCATACCGACGATTCAGCCACGCACTCGCAGCAATTCCCTAGCAACCACCACCTCTCCGCCGCACAAGCCCTCGCCGTCTACAATGCGGTGATCGAGCAGGGGACCATGCCGGCCGTGCAACTCTTTGTGATTGGCCACGGCGGCAACCACGCCGTGGTTTCCAACGCCACCGCGGAAGGCAAAGCCCGCAATCGCCGGATCGAATTCGTGGTCTATCCCGAGCGAATCGCCAGCCGCCCTTAGCCAGGGGCCGGTTTCTGGTTTAGAATGTCGATGGGCGAACTCACTGTCGCTGTAAGTGTCTCCCATTTAGCCGCGGTGCTTGCACCGCGCTCGAGTTAATACCCGCCGCAAGCGGCGGGGCTAAAAAGTTTCTTGGACACCACACCGTGGCTTCAACATGATCGCGATTATCGACTACCAAATGGGCAACCTCCGCAGCGTGCAAAAAGGTTTTGAGCGCGTCGGCCATGCGGCGGCGATCACGAGCGATCCCGCGATTCTCGCCAAAGCTTCCAAGCTCGTGCTTCCTGGCGTTGGTGCCTTCGCCGATGCGATTGCCGAGCTCCACCGCCGTGAATTGGTCGGACCCATTATCGAAGCCATCGAGAGCGGCAAGCCGTTTTTGGGGATCTGCCTCGGCTTGCAACTGTTGTTCGACCGCAGCTTTGAAGACGGCGAACATGAAGGCTTGGGCGTTATTAAGGGCGACGTGCGCAAGTTTCAGATTCCCGCCGAATACAAAGTGCCTCACATGGGTTGGAATGAAGTGAATTTCACGCGGCACGCGCCGATCTTCGCGGGGATCCCCAACGGAGCGCATTTTTATTTCGTCCATTCCTACCATGTCGTGCCAAAGGACAAGAGTGTCGTCGATGGACAGGCTTCGTATCCCGATCCTTTCTGCGCGACCATCTGGCGTGACAATCTCTATGCCACGCAGTTCCATCCCGAGAAAAGCCAACGCGACGGCCTACGCGTATTGCAGAACTTCGCCGAGCTGCCGTAATTCATGAACCACAAAGACCACTAAGAACACAAATAAAGACTTTTGCAAGCCGTGAGATGTCTTTGATTAATTTGGAAATTCTTCGTGTCCTTTGTGTCTTCGTGGTAAGTATGTCTTGAATTGCCTTAGGAGTAGCTGCTTGAAATCCTCGCTCGCTTGTGCGATATTTAAGGCAGACGCTCATCATTCACAACCCCGGAAGTTGGTGGCATCAGGATGCAGATTTGGCCTGCGATCGATCTTCTGGGTGGCAAATGCGTACGCCTGCAACAAGGCGATTACGGACGCGAGACGGTCTTTTCCGATGATCCCGTCGCGCAGGCCCTGGCGTTTCAACAAGCCGGGGCCAAGCACCTGCATCTGGTCGATCTCGATGGGGCCCGGGATGGCCGACCGACCAATCGCGCTGTGATTCGTGAAATCGTTTTTGCGGTTAGCATGCAATGCGAGCTCGGCGGCGGGGTGCGAACACAGGCCATCATTGACGACTTGCTCGCCTTGGGCCTCGACCGTTTGGTGCTGGGTACGGCCGCGCTCAAGAACCCTGACTGGTTCCGCAAAATGTGCGTGTCCTATCCCGCACAACTCGTCTTGGGCATCGACGCCCGCGAAGGTTTTGTCGCGACCGATGGTTGGCTCGAAACGAGCAGCGTCCGCGCGACGGAGCTCGCCGATCAATTTCTCGATGTCCCTCTGGCAGCCATCGTCTATACCGACATCGCCACCGACGGCATGATGCAGGGGCCGAACGTCCTGGAAATGACCCGCATGCAGCAACATGTCTCCGTGCCTGTCGTGGCTTCGGGGGGCGTGACGACAATCAACGACGTGAGCGAACTCGCGACCCCGGGCCTCGCTGGCGCGATTATTGGTCGCGCGCTGTATGAAGGCACTATCGACTTGGCGCAAGCGATTAAGATTGCTGAGCAGCAATCGACCAACAAACCATCAGCCACTGGAGCAGAGCGTTAAGCACTAACCTTTTCAACAACATCATGACAAACGCAGGCCGCGGCGGCGGGTTCGTTTGATCAACAGCTTTTCACAGGGAGCCATCATGGTCAGGAATGTCGCGGATATTCGGAACCTTGCGATTTGTGGACACGGCAATGCCGGCAAGACCACCTTGGTCGATCAATTGCTGGTCCACAGCGGGGCCGTCAATGGCAAGCCCAGCGTGGATGCCGGCACCAGCATTTGTGATTTCGACGAAGAAGAAAAGCATCACAAGCATTCCATCGAATCAAGCGTGGTCCATCTCGACCATGCGGGCAAGCGGATCAACATCATCGACTGCCCCGGCTATCCCGACTTTGTGGGCCAAATGATCGGTGCCCTCCGAGCCGTGGAAACGGCCCTCATCGCCATCGACGCCCACGCGGGTATCAAAGTCAACACTCGACGTTCATGGAACGAAGCAGGGAAAGCGGGCTGCGGCCGTGTGTTGGTGATTACCAAGCTCGACACCGATAATATCGACTTCCCCGGCTTGGTAAACACGATCAAAGAAGCCTTCGGCAACGGCTGCGCCCTGCTTAATGTCCCTGTCGGTTTGGGCGACTCCGTGAAAGGGGTCATCAACACGCTCTCTGTCCCGACCGACACGAGCGGCGCGGTTGTTGATCCCAAGGCGATCCACGAAGCTCTGGTCGAATCGATCATCGAAGTCGACGAACAGGTAATGGAGCGCTATTTCGAGGGAGAAATGCCCTCGCCCGAGGAGTTGAGCAAACTCATGGTCCAGGCCATCGCCGCTGGCACGCTTACGCCGATTGTTTGCGTTTCGACGAAAAAAGACGTCGGCGTGAAAGAACTGCTGGACGTGTTGGCCACGGCCACGCTCCCTCCCGACGTCGTCGCGCGCACGGCGGGCAAGAACGGCGATACGGTCACGCTCAAAGCCGACGCCAAGGCCCCCCTCGCCGCGCAAGTGTTCAAAACTCGCATCGATCCGTTCGTGCATCGCTTGAGTTTTATTAGGGTTTACTCCGGCACGCTCAAGAAAGACACCACGCTGGAAGCGAATGGTGCTCGCAAGGGCATTAAGATCCCAGCACTCCTGAGCGTGCAAGCCCACGATACCGCGGCGGTTGACGAAGCAGGGCCGGGCGAGATCGTCGCCGTTGCCAAGTGCGAAGATTTACACACCGGCATGTCGCTCGGCGACGTGCAGTTGTCGCCGATCAGTTATCCCACGCCGATGGTGGGTCTCGCCGTCACGCCCAAGACGCGCGGCGACGAAGCGAAGCTCTCCGGCGCGCTGCATAAGATTACTGAGGAAGATCCGACGATCCATCTCGATCACGATGCCGAAACCAAAGAGATGGTCCTCACCGGCATGAGCGAATTGCATCTCTCGATGATTCGCGAACGACTCAAGCGCCGCGACCATGTGGAAGTGGATGCCAAGGAACCCAAAATTCCCTATCGCGAAACTGTGCAAATGGATGCCGAGGGCAGCTACCGCCATAAAAAACAATCGGGCGGGTCAGGGCAATTTGCCGAAGTGCATGCACGCATTTATCCCTTTCCCGAAGGAACTGATCCCGCGGAGTACGCCACGAAAGTCCGCTTTCCGCACCTCAAGTCCACCCACTTCCATCCCAAAAATAATTTCCTCTGGGTCGACTCAGTCGTGGGGGGCACAATCCCGGGCAACTTCATGCCGGCGATTGAAAAGGGATTTCTCGAACGACTCAAGCAAGGAGTCGTCGCCGGGTATCCCGTGCAAAATGTTTGCGTTGAGGTCCACTTCGGCAAGGACCATCCCGTAGATAGTAACGAAACGGCCTTCCGCATTGCGGGGAGCCGCGTGTTCGCGGAGATCTTCAAGCAAGCGCGGCCAGGGCTGTTGGAACCAATCGTCAATCTGCACATCACCGTCCCGGCGAGCAACGTGGGGGATGTCTCCAGCGATCTCTCGGGCCGCCGCGGGCAGATGGTCGGCATGGAAACCGTGGGCGGTGGCATGA
Source organism: Bythopirellula sp. (assembly GCA_034439695.1). Lineage (GTDB taxonomy): Bacteria > Planctomycetota > Planctomycetia > Pirellulales > Lacipirellulaceae > Bythopirellula. The sequence continues at coordinate 25,155 of JAWXAV010000057.1, forward strand.
CCACGGTCGAAGCCAAGGCCCCGCTCGCGGAAGTTTCCACCTATGCCCGCACCCTTTCCTCCATGACCGGAGGGCAGGGGAGCTACACCATGGAATTTTCCCATTACGACGTGGTCCCCGGCAACGTTCAGCAAGAGGTCATTTCGAAGGCCCAACTCAAGGCGGAAGAAGAATAACAGTAAGCCAGAGGACGTAAGTCCCTAGCTTGCCTCGAGTGGCACCTCGCTCACGACGATGCAGGGTAGTAAACTAACGGCATGGATGCGCATCGTTTAGTTACGCTTGCCGGAAAATTGGCGGCCTCGGAAATCTCGGCCAAGGAATTCTTGCGCGCGGCGGCGCTCGTGACCGCGCAGACCGATGCGGCAACGGTCGATTTGGATCGGGAACGGCGGTGTGGGTTTCCCGAGGTGATCTTTGGCACGGGGAAATCCGTGGAGGCGATTGTTAGTATTGCGCGGCGACTCGTCGATCATGGCCAGCATGTTTTGGCTACGCGGATTGATGCCGAGAAGGCGGCGTTGATTGGCGAGCAGCTTCCACAGGCGACTTATAATCCCGTGGCGCGCACCTTGCGGATCGATGCCAGCGAGCGCGAGCCGCTCGTGGGTCAGGTGGCGGTGATTAGCGCGGGAACGAGCGATTTGCCGGTGGCGGAAGAAGCGCGGGAAACGCTGGACTGGATGGGGGTGCGGACAACGATGGTGCATGACGTGGGCGTGGCCGGCCCGCATCGATTACCGGCACGGCTAGCGGAATTTGCTAACGCTGATGCAATCGTGGTCGTGGCGGGGATGGAAGGGGCGCTGCCGAGTGTGGTGGGGGGGTACGTGCCGTGCCCCGTGTTTGCCGTGCCGACGAGTGTGGGTTATGGGGCGAATCTGGGGGGGCTGGCTGCGCTCTTAGCCATGCTTAATAGTTGCGCGAGTAATGTGGCGGTGGTGAATATTGACGCGGGGTTTAAGGCAGGGTATTTGGCGGGGTTGGTGGCGACGCGTAGGGAACGCTGATTTGGGACGCTAAGCCGCAAGCGGCTGGGCGCGAAACCGCAAGCGTGGTGGTGACAGTATGACGCTCAATGATGTTAGTGATCAAGAAATGCCTTCACTCGCTCCGCGCAAGGCTGATGGTCATAAGGGAACTTATGGCCGGGTGATGATTGTGGGGGGATCGCGCGGGAAGGCGGGGGCGCCTGGTCTCGCGGGGATGGCTGCGCTGCGCGGTGGGGCGGGGTTGGTGACCGTTGTCGTGCCGCGGAGTGTGCAAGTGACGGTCGCTGGTTTTGAACCTTCGCTCATGACCGTCGGCTTGGGTGATGCAACTTGTGATTTTCTGCGGCAAGAATTTGCCGCTGAAATCTTCGAACTTGCGGCGAATCAAACGTGTCTCGCGCTCGGCCCTGGCATGGGGACGGAACCGACAACACAGCGGCTTGTGCATACGCTGTATCACAAGCTGTCGCAACCGATGGTCGTGGATGCCGATGCGCTCAACGCCCTGTCCGAGTGGAAAGAAGGCCTCAAGCATCCTGGTGGTTCATGCATTTTGACGCCTCATCCGGGTGAGTTTCAGCGACTGACAGGGGAAAAATGCGCGGAAGATTTGAACGCACGCGCCGAGCAAGCGGCCAAGCTGGCGAACGAGAACACGATTGTCGTTCTCAAAGGGCACCGCACGATTGTGACCGACGGCACGCGTGTGTCGTTCAATCAAACCGGCAATCCCGGCATGGCGACCGGGGGGAGTGGCGATTCGCTCACGGGGATTATCGCGGCGCTGCTCGCGCAAGGGATGGAACCGTGGGACGCCGCGCGATTGGGCGTGCACGTGCATGGCTTGGCGGGAGATTTGGCAGCGGAGGAGTTGGGGGAAGTTTCGCTGATTGCGAGTGATCTTGTTGATTTTTTGCCGCTGGCGTTTTTGCGGATGGCCGATTCACGGCATCGGGACGATGCCGGCTAACTGACCGGTTGAGGGGCGGGGATGTGGCCGGCCCATTCGATGGAGAGTTCGGAGTCGAAGACTTTTTCGAACATGCCGGTGCGGCGGCGGGCGGCCCAGAGATCGGTTTCGGGATATTCGTCGGCAAATGCGATAAGTTCCAAGAGGCCGTTGTTCATACGCACTTCGACTCGGTCGACGGTCTGATTGTTGCTGCGGTCGAGCCCTCCCCCCAGCCTTAATATGGCCGCCATCCGCAGCACGCGGAGTTGATCTTCGGGACTGAGGCGGCGGAAATTGTCGTGCTTCTTTTTTGGCTCGGAACCGCGATGGTAACGGGCCACGTTGGCAATCAGTTCCAACTCTTCGGGACGAAAACCCTCGATGTGGCTGTGCAGAATCAAATGGTACGAATGTTTGTGATGGCTTTCGTAGTTGATGAGATAGCCCACGTCCTGCAGCCGCCCGGCGGCTTCGAGCAGGCGAATGTCTTCTTTGGCGATCTCAAAGTGTTCGCACAGCCCGGCGTAAATTTGGCCGGAAAGCTTGGCCACCTGGCGGGCATGGTGCAGTTCCACGCCGCAGGCCGTGGAAAAGCGTTCCATCTGGGCCACATCGTCGGCGGGCACATCGGCGCGTTCGTTGCCCTGCAGCTCTTCAATCATCGAGAGCAGCAGCCCATCGCGGACCCCGAAGGCATGCACCTGGAGCAGATTCACTTTGAAGCGACGCATGATGCAGTCGATGACCGTTAGACCCGGCACGATAATATCGGCGCGATCAGGATTCATGCCGGGGACTTCGCGGCGCAGTTTCAACGGCAGCTTGCGGAGTCGGTCGATGAGATGGCGCAATTCGGCGCGAGTGACTTGGCAACCCGCGACCGGTAATCGTGATTGCCCCTTGGCGGTCATGATGATGCTGGCCAAGCAAGTGAACGTACCCCCGGAACCGATCAACAGGTGGAGCGGGGCTTCGGGCTTCTCGGTGGTCTTGCCCAGCTCACGGTTGATCCAGCGTTCCATCCGCTCGAAGTCATCGCCGGCGAGGGCTTGCCCGCCGCCGAATTTTTCGTTGAGCCTGACCGCGCCCAATTGCGTGGCATAGATCGCTTCGATCAACTCGCCGCTGGCAACCACAATCTCGGTGCTGCCCCCGCCGATATCGACGAGCAGAGTGTTCTTGCCGGCGAGATCGAAGCGTCGCTTTACGCTGTGAAACGCCAAGTGGGCTTCCTTTTGCGAGCTGATGACTTCCAGATCGATGCCCAACTGATCTTTGACCTGTCGACAAAACTCGGGGCCGTTGGTTGCTTCCCGGACCGCGCAGGTGCCGATCGCGCGCAGGTTCTCGATGCCGAGGCCGTTGGCAATCGACTTGAACCGCCGGAGGGCTGCGAGGGAATCGGCAATGGATGTTTCGTCGAGCGTGCCGGTTGAAGCGAGTGAACGACCGAGGCGGGTGGATTCGCGTTCGTCGTCGAGCACGCGATAGCGGCCATCGGCCTGGGCCTCGGCCACGACCAACCGAATGCTGTTGCTCCCCACGTCGATGGCAGCCAGCCGGGGGACCAGATCGGGGGCGAGATAGTTTTGTTGTTCGGGCATCGCAGGGGCATCCGTGGAGCGCCTATCGCATGAGACCTGACAGATTCCTTGGTCTCTTGTGTTAGGATAGCATGGATACCATGAAAAGTTGAGTGGTTAATTCGTGAATTCTTGGGAAGAATCGATCCTGGCACATGTCATCCTGAGAGAGGCTTGCCGACCGAAGAATCTAGTTGGCAACCGTGTAGGCGTAATAAACGTGCGATGTAGGAAGCCAGATTCCTCAAGTCGTAGAACTCCTTTCGGAATGACGACTCGGCCTCGCCACGTTGACCGAATCAGTGCGCCACAGAATAATCGAGTGATTGCCGCGACCCATTTTTTTGTGAGCCGTCCACGTGCCCATTGTCCGCGATTTGAGCCAGTTACCCACTTCTGCCCGGCGGGGGGCGGTGGCGATTGGCAATTTCGATGGCGTGCATCGAGGGCATTTGGAAATCGTCCGCCGATTGTTGGAACGGGCCCGCGAGGTGGGCGGACCGGCGATTGTGTTCACGTTCGATCCCCATCCCGTGCGAATCTTGCGGCCCGAGCAATCTCCGCCGCCGCTCACCTGGACCGAACGCAAGGCCGAGCTACTCGCCGCGCATGGCGTGTATATGGTCGTGGCGTATCACACGGATGAAGCTTTGTTGCAGCTCACGGCTCAGGAATTTTTCGACAAGATCGTGGTCGGCGCGCTCGACGCCCAGGCGATGGTCGAAGGCCCCAATTTTTATTTTGGCCATAACCGCGAAGGAAACGTCGCACTTTTGGAGCAGCTTACTAGCGCCGCGGGGCTGACGCTCGACGTGGTGCCGCCGGTCTCCATCGGGGGAGAATTGGTTTCCAGTTCGCGGATTCGCGCCTTGATCGCCGCAGGCGACGTGGCCACGGCCGGGCAGTTGCTCTCGGCACCGTATCGAATTCGGGGTATGGTGACACACGGGTCAGGGCGGGGGAGTTCCATCGGTTTCCCCACCGCGAATCTCCAAGGAATCGACACGCTGCTCCCCAAGCCGGGCGTGTATGCTGGGCGGGCGATGGTGCAGTCGATTCTGTATCCGGCGGCGATCAATTTGGGTCCGAACCCCACGTTCGGCGAATCAGCACTCAAAGTGGAAATTCATTTGCTCGATTATCACGACAGCTTGTATGGCCAACCGCTCGAAGTGGAGTTTTTGGCACACCTCCGCGATGTCACGACGTTCGCGGGACCAGCCGCCCTGGTGGATCAATTGCAGCAAGATATCAAGCGCACGCGCGAAATCGCCGCGCAGGGCCTGGCCGTGGAGCAGTCATGACGATTGATTGGCAACCGCTGAAACGGATTATCGCGGAGCACGAGTCGTTTCTGCTGACCTCGCATTGCCGCGCGGATTGTGACGCGATTGGCAGCGAACTGGCGATGGCGGAGATGCTGGAATCGCTGGGCAAGAAAGTGTGCATCGTCAACGGTGACGAAGTGCCCAACCACTTGCGGTTTTTTGATCCCGAGCAGCGCGTCGAAACGTTGGGGCAGGGAGTCACTCCGGCGGACCTGAAAGTCTTTCAGGTTTTGATGGTGCTCGACACGAGCGCTTGGGTGCAGTTGGGGCCGATGACCGAGGTGGTCAAAGAATTTTCTGGCGTGCGGGTGGTTGTGGACCATCATGTGAGCCAAGACGATATGCAGGCGATGGTGTTCAAAGATGCAACCGCCGAGGCCACCGGGCGATTGATTTTGGATTTGTCCGAAGCACTTGGAGTTTCGCTCACGCCGACGCTGGCGCAAATCTTGTTCACAGCGATTGCGACCGACACGGGCTGGTTTCGTTTTTCTTCGGTCACGGCGAGCACATTTGAGGCGCTCGCCAAGCTGGTCGCGGCGGGAGCGAATCCGCCGGCTGTGTTTGCGGCGCTGTACGAACAGCATACGCTGGCAAGGCTGATGCTGCGGGCACGCATTTTGGGTAATATCGAAGTGCTCGCGGGCGGACGGTTGATGGTCACGCATGTCACACAGCAAGACTTTGCCGAAACCGGCGCGGAACCCGCCGATACCGAGGACGTGATCAATACGCTGCTCACCGTGGCAGGGAGCGTGGTCGCGGTGTTGTTTGTGGAACTCAAGAAAATTACGAAGGTGAGTTTGCGGAGTCGCACCGATTTTGATGTCCGCGCCGTAGCCGAACGCTTCGGCGGCGGCGGCCACCGTGCGGCGGCGGGGATTGCGTTTGAGGGAAGTCTGGCTGCCGCGCGGAAGGCGGTGGTGGATGTGTTGCTTGAAGAATTAAAATAGGGGATCGCGAAACCGCAAGCGATCCGCTGGCGTCTTCGCGAGGGCCAATTATCAAACAGAAAGATATGAAAACTGACACTCCTAACAACCGTCGCACGTTTGTGGCTGCCGCGCTGGCGATTGTCGCGGGGACGATTGCGCTGCTCACGCCACTCGCGGCCGGAGTGGTGACGTTCCTCGCGCCGCTGTTCAAAAAGAGCAAAAGCTCAAAGGTGCGCGTCGCGATTTTGGCTCAAGTGCCCGACGACGGAATGCCCCGCGCGTTTCCCGTGATTACCGATCGCGTCGATGCTTGGAACCGCTATCCCGAGCAGCGGATTGGCTCGATCTATTTGGTCCGTAATCCCGGTGAAGCCAAGCCGGTCGCCTTCACGGCCAAGTGCCCCCACGCGGGCTGTTTCATCGGCTACACGCCGGGCGACAAGGTGTTTCGTTGCCCGTGCCACACGAGCACGTTCAATCTGGATGGCACGCGCTCGCGCGGCGAAGCCGAGGTTTCGCCACGAGGGATGGATCGCTTGCCGGTTGAGCTGGTCCAAGTTGCTGCCAATGACGGTGAAAAAGTAGAGGAAGTGTGGATCGAATTCATCGACTTTCAAACAGGGCACAAAGAGGCGATCCCCACGGCATGAGTTCCCCGCTTGGCAAACTGCTTGACTGGCTGGACGACCGCGCGGGGGTGCGTTCGTTGGTTCACGAAGCGCTTTACGAGCGGGTGCCAGGCGGGGCACGATGGCGGTATGTGTGGGGGAGCACACTGGTGGTGGCGTTCGCCACGCAGATGATCACCGGCATTTTTCTGTGGATGGCCTACAGCCCCAGCACGCAAACCGCCTGGGAAAGCGTCTTTTACATTCAATACGAAATGCCGGGCGGGTGGTTGCTGCGTGGGATTCACCATTACATGGCCCACGCGATGGTGCTGCTGTTGGGAATTCACTTCGCGCAGGTCGTGTGGGACGGGGCGTATCGCGCGCCGCGCGAATTGAATTTCGTGATCGGCATGATCTTGATGTTGATTGTGTTCGCGCTGTCGCTCACCGGTTATCTGTTGCCGTGGGATCAAAAAGGCTACTGGGCCACGAGCGTTGGGACGAACTTGGCCAGCCAGGCACCGCTCGCGGGGCCGGAGATTCGCAAACTCGCTATCGGCGGCACTGACTATGGGCATCTCACGCTCACCCGATTCTTGGCACTCCATGCAGGAGTCTTGCCGGGATTATTGATCGCCATGTTAGTGCCCCACTTGTTGTTGTTTCGTCGGCACGGTTTGCATGTGAAAGACCCGCAACACGCTCCCGACACGACGTTCTGGCCCGACCAAGTGTTGAAAGACAGCGTGGCGGCGCTGGGAGTGTTGGTCACGGTGCTAATGTTCGCCGTGTACGGTGGTGGCGCGGAACTGACGGCCCCCGCCGATCCGTCGAATCCCTTCAACGCGGCGCGGCCTGAATGGTATTTCTTGTTTCTGTTCCAGTTTTTGAAATGGTTCCCGGGGGAACTTGAAGTCTGGGGGGCGTTTGTCATTCCGGGCGTGGTCGTCAGCGTATTGTTTCTGATGCCTTGGATTGGCCGCAGTCGCGCGGGGCACAAGTTTAATGTTGGCTTGCTGGTGGTGGTGCTGGGGGGAATCGCGCTACTGACCGCTCAAGCGATCAACGACGACAACTACGCCAAGTGGCACGAACGGACCGAAGCGAACGCGGAGAAATTTGACGCTTCGGTGGCGTTTCTCGAAGCGAAAGTAGCAGCCAAGCGCGATGCGGAGCGCGTGATTGCCTTGGCTCGCTCGGCGGAACGAATTCCACCCACGGGGGCTTTGTCGCTGATGGCCGCGGATCCTTTTCTGCAAGGCCCGCGACTGTTCGCGCAATATTGTGTGAGTTGTCATTCGCACATGGATAAGAACGATCCCCAAAATCCGTCGCACAATCTTGGTTCAGAAAAGCCGACGGCACCGAATTTGTTCGGAGTGGGGAGCCGCGCCTGGGTAGCGGCGTTGCTCAATCCTGAAACAGTGGGTGATGCGGAGTACCTTGGCTATGAGGGTTCGCCGTTTGCCGAGGGGACGATGGTCGATTGGGTGAAGACGAATGTTCCCGATCTCGATCCCGAGCAGGTGAAAAAAGTGGTCGCCGCCCTCGCTGCCGAGAGCGACCATCCCGAGCAAGGGGTCTACCGTGTCACGGAGCGCGAAGCAATCGCCGAAGGGGTGCGGCTCATCAAGGAAGAAATCGGCTGCGTCGACTGCCATAAGTTTCAGGACGTGGACAATGAGGGGGGTGCCCCGGACCTCACCGGCTATATGTCGCGGGAGTGGCTCACCGCGTTTATTCGCAATCCGGCCGCTGTGCGTTTCTATGGCGAGAATAATGACCGGATGCCGGCGTTTGGGCCACATGAGAATCCGCAGCTCAATCAACTCGACGACGAATCGTTGCGGCTGATTGTCGATTGGCTGCTGGGGAATTGGGTGGTTCCTGGGGCTGAGATCAACCCGCCCGCCAAGTGATGCTAGCAGCAATACTAACATTCAAGCCGCTAGCTGGCAGAGTTCTCAAAATCGCTACAGATTCCCGCGCGCGGGTGTCGATTCCTGTGGTGAGAGACTATTCATTCGCCGAAGGGAATTGCGCGCATGTGGTGTAGCCATTGTCATCAAGAAGTGCCTTCAGTCGCGTCCCCAGCCGGTGGTCCGCGAAGCTGCGCGAAGTGTCAACGCGATTTGAAATTTACCGCGACCAGCACTCCAATAGACACGGGGATTTCGCTGGAAAGCTTCGCCGACCAGAGTTTTGCCGTACAAAATGCGCAAGCACCGCTCGATGACATGGAGCAAGCCGAATCTCGCGAAAAGCTTCGCCGGATTGGTCGGCAACTGCGCGCTCCGTATCAACAAAGAGTGAGCTTGGATTCACGACCATTTTGGGAACGGGTGTCTCTCGAAACACCCACCGCAGCGCCACAACTCCGCGGCATCAGTCGGCAAGCACGGCGGGATGACATGGAACAACAGCACAAACGTAAGTCGTGGCTCTTGAGTTTACTGCTAACGAGCGGCATCTTGGGATTTGTCGGTGGCGCGGCGGCGCTGGTTTGGTCGGCCGCGTTTAATCGGGTGACCGTCTGGCAGTGGGGGCTCACCACAACAATTGCCGCCGAGGGGTTGCTGATCGTGGGACTGACCTGGATGGCCGCGCGGTTATGGCACAACAGTCGTCGCGTGAATCATCAACTCCGCGGCGTGGACGAACAGTTGGAAGAAATCCACGAACTGGCCGGTTCACTCACGGCCCGCCAGCTTTCGAGCAGCCAACACTATTACCACCATTTCAGCCAAGTGGCGAATCCGCAGATGCTGGTCGCGAACTTGCGCGGGCAAATTGATCAGTTGGCTGAGCGGATGGCGGGGTAGTCGAATATTCGCGGCCAAAACAGAGGAACCGCTAATAAACGCTGATATCCGCTAATAAGAATATATTAGCGTTCTATAAGCGTTCATTAGCGGTTAATAAACTTCAACTCACCCGCCCAGAAATTTCTTCGACCACGTCGTCGACTTTCACCCGCCATTGTTCGAGCGTATCGCGGTCGCGGACCGTCACCGTGTTGTCGGTGAGTGATTGGCCGTCGACCGTGATGCAGTAGGGCGTGCCGGCTTCGTCTTGGCGACGATAACGCCGGCCCACCGCGCCCTTTTCGTCGTAGAAGGCGGGGAACTTTTTCTTGAGCGCGCGGTAAATCTCTTGCGCGATTTCTGGCATGCCGTCTTTCTTCACAAGCGGAAACACGGCCGCCTTGATCGGGGCGATCCGTGGGTGGAACTTCATCACCACTCGAGTTTGCATTTCGCCCTTATCGTCGGGGGCGGAATCTTCGTGATACGCTTCGCATAGGAAAGCTAACGCACCGCGGTCGGCACCGGCCGAGGGTTCGATCACATGCGGCGTGAAGCGTTCATTCGTGACCTCGTCGCGGTAAGTGAGATCACGGCCGCTCCCCTTGTATTTGGGCTTGCCGTCGACCATTTCAACTTCCAAACAGCCCTCGGCATTTTTGACGAGTTTGCCTTCCATGTGGCTGCGGAGATCGAAATCGCCCCGATGGGCAATCCCTTCGAGTTCGCCGTATTCGCCTGTTGAGAGGAAGGGGAAGGCGTATTCGATGTCGGCGGTGCCGACTGAGTAGTGGCTGAGCTCGTCTTTGTCGTGTTCGCGAAGACGCAAGCGTTCACCGGCGAGGCCCAAGTCGGTGTACCATTTCATGCGGCGGTCGCGCCAGTATTCGTACCACTTGCGCGATTCGTTGGGGTGGCAGAAGAATTCGATCTCCATTTGCTCGAACTCGCGACTGCGGAACGTAAAATTCCGCGGCGTGATCTCGTTGCGGAAGCTCTTGCCGACTTGTGCGATGCCGAAGGGAATTTTCACGCGGGTGCTGTCGGTGACGTTCTTGAAGTTGACGAAGATGCCTTGGGCAGTTTCAGGGCGGAGAAATCCTTCCTCGCCGTCAATCGCGCCGATCGAGGTTGGAAACATCAGATTAAACTCACGCGGTTCCGTGAGCGTGCCGAGGTTCTTGGCGTCCGGACCTAGCACCATAGAGCTTGTTGCAAATTTGCCGCGCGCCTCGATTCCCTCACCAGTTGCAGGTGCCGACCAATGAATCTCGGCCTCCAGTGTGGAGAGTGGTACTATCGGGCCGTCCCAATCAAGCTGGCCCGCATCCTTACTTCTTATATTGAAAAACTTTAGCGCGCGCTGTTGAAGGTCGCTTTGCTCTTCAGCAACTTCGACCATAGTGCAAACGAAAACTCGTTGATCTTTGGCGTTGACCCAACGGCCGCGCACCTGGTCAAACCGGTAGCGTTTCTTCGACTCGCGGCAGTCGACCATCATGTCGCAGAACAGATCGTAGTGCCCCGACACCTTCCAGACTTGCGGGTGCATGATGATCGTGCAATCGAGGCCGGTCATTTCGTAGGTTGTGGGGGCACCTGGCGCAATGGCGAGCTCATCGTGGCCGGTGACCATGTCTTGCCACCAGGCGTTTTTGATGTTGCGTTTGAGTTCCACGCCGAGCGGGCCGTAGTCCCAGAAGCCGTTGAGGCCGCCGTAGATTTCGCTGGATTGAAACAAAAAGCCCCGCCGTTTGCAGAGCGAGACGAGCTTTTCCATTTCCATAAGATTAACTCTGAATTAAAATTGTTAACACAAAGAGCACGAAGCACACAAAGCATTATTTGAAAATCAACGCCGTTGCTTAGTGCCCTTTGTGCCTTAGTGGTCAATGAAATTAATGAAACCGGGCATTGTACCGAGACTCGCCGCAAAGCGTCTACCGCAGCGTGATTTGGCGGGTTGTGCGATTGAGCTCGGGGACAACGCTCAGCGAATCGAGTTGGGCACAAATGACGAGGTCGGCGGCATGGCCGATCTCTAGCAGGTTTTTACCGCCCGCCGTGTCGCGGAGGGCGGCGGTGAGTTCTTCGCTAAGCGGTCGGCCTGAGGCGGTGGCTTGGGCGACGAGTTGCTGCCACTCGTGTAGAGCGGTTTTGGCAGGCTCATTTAATTGCCATGCTTGCGCGTTGGAATCGCGCAACAGGGAATCGACAATCGCCCCCGCCGCGAGAATGTCCTCGCCGGTCACTTCGCCATCAGTGCCCGCACAGAGAATATCAACGCGCTCGGCTTCGCGCGCGGCATTGGCGATACTTGTGCAATTGACCACCGCGCCGACCAGCACATGGGCGGCTTCTCTCGCATGGGCTAGGGCGCGCGTGCCGTTGGTGGTCGTGAAGAGCACCATCTTGCCGGCAACACGTTCGGGCTTGTATTCGCTCGGTGAGTTCCCGAGATCGAACTCGTCGATAATCTTGCCGCCCCGTTCACCACCCAGCACGACGTACTGGCGACCAAGCTGCTCGGCGAGTTGTAAGGTTTCCTCGACTTCCAACAAGGGGACAACGCACTTCGCCCCCGCAGCGAGCGCATGACAAATCGTCGACGACGCTCGCAGCATGTCAATCACGATCACCGTGCTGCCAGCGAGTTCACTGGCCGGCACATCGGAAGGCAAATTATGGGCAAACAGTCGGGGCATGTTAATCGGCGTTCATCAAAACGGTTTACGCTAGCGAAGTCACTATTCTATTGCAATACTGGAGAGGTGAGTATGTGAGCACATGTCAATTAAGCGATTTAGAGCCCCTCCCCTAACCCCTCCCCGGAGTACCAGGGAGGGGGATAAGATATTCATGGCCACCGCCGAACAAACTGTTGATAAGTCAGACGCGCGGGTGCGGGAAATGTTCGGCCAGATTGCTGGGCGTTACGATTTTCTCAACCATCTGCTGTCGTTGAACATCGACCGCTATTGGCGATGGCGGACCGTGCGAGCCGTGCCGCCACGACGCGGAGGGAAGATTCTTGACCTCTGCACCGGCACGGGCGATTTGGCGCTTGCTTATCACAAAGCCTCCGGAGGAACGGCAAGCATCCTCGGTGCGGATTTCTGCTACCCCATGCTCGCCCTCGGCCGCGAGAAGTGCAAAAAATCTCCCGCCGAGCAAACGATCACCTTCATCGAAGCGGATGCCCAGCACATCCCGACGGTGAGCAATCAATTTGATGTGGTGTGCGTGGCGTTCGGGTTGCGAAATGTGGCCGACACTGACCGAGGTTTAGCGGAAATGACCCGCGTTTGTGCCCGAGGGGGCAGGGTGGCCGTGCTGGAGTTTTCCACGCCCCAGTGGCAGCCGTTCAAATCGATTTACAGTTGGTACTTCCGGAATGTCTTGCCACGGATCGGGCAGTTTTTTGCTCGCAACTCACAAGCCGCTTACGAATATTTGCCCGAGAGTGTCGGCCAATTTATGCAGGGCGAGGAACTGGCCCAACGAATGCGTGCCGTGGGACTAGTAGACGTATCGTATCGCTCGTTTACACTAGGAGTTGCCACATTGTATGTGGGCACGAAGCCGCTATCCGAGTCAGCGATGGCGATGGCGACGAGGTATTAAGCATGGCAAATGGTCCTAAGAATGTCTGTGTTGCGATCACGGGTGCCAGCGGCGCGGTGTTTTCCGTGCGGCTGATTGAAGTGTTGTTGGCCACGGGGCATGACGTGCATCTGGTGATCAGCCCGAGTGGCGCGCATGTGATTCGCGAGGAAATGGATCTCAACGTCGACTTGGAAGATTTCAAGCCTTCGCAACTGATGCTCGACGACATCACCCACGCCGCCGACAGCAAGATTCAGCTTTTGCAAGCGAGCGCGGGAATTGGCACGGCTGACAGCAATGTGCTTTCGGTCGAAGGGGGCCGCATTGGGGAACTTCATAGCCACAATCACATGGATTTTCAGGCGGCCATGGCGAGCGGTTCGTTTCTGACCAAAGGCATGGTGGTTTGTCCCTGCTCGGGAACCACGCTCAGCGGTATCGCTCACGGCAGTGCCAGCAACCTGATTCAGCGCGCCGCCGAGGTTCACCTCAAGGAACGCCGCAAGCTAATTCTGGTGCCCCGCGAGACACCGCTTTCGTTGCCGCATATCGAGAATATGCGACTCGTCACGCTCGCCGGGGCGGTGGTGATGCCTGCCGCGCCGGGTTGGTATCATGGCGTGACGACGCTCCGCGATTTGGTGGACTTCATGGTCGCGCGGATTTGCGATCAGCTTGGCATCGACAATTGCCTCATCAACCGCTGGGGAACGGAATAGCTCTCGCCAAGGCGCAAAGACGCCAAGAAGAATCCTTTACGAATAGCGGCTTCGCGGCTTTGCGAGAGAATCTGAAATGTTAAAGACTGTCAGCCAGCTGCTTTCGCTGATTCGCTTTAGCCACACGATCTTCGCGCTGCCATTTGCGCTGTTGGCGGCAGTCATGGCTTGGAAAGTCAGTGGCGACTTCCAACTGCAATCTTTGCTCGGCATTTTGTTGTGCATGGTCACCGCCCGCAGCGCGGCGATGGCGTTTAATCGGCTGGTGGATCGCAAGATCGACGCGAGCAATCCTCGCACGGAGGGGCGGCACCTCCCCGCGGGAATCTTGAGTGTGACGCAAGTCACAGTGTTCACCATCGCTTGCGGTTTCGCGTTCATCGCCAGCACGCTATTGTTCCTGCCGAATCGCTTGCCGCTCTACCTGAGCGTTCCCGTGCTGGCGTTTCTTTGCGGCTACAGTTTTGCAAAGCGGTTCACATCGCTCGCCCATGTGTGGCTCGGCGCGGCACTCGCTTTGTCGCCAATTGCCGTGTGGATCGCGATTCGGGGTGAGCAAGTTTTGGCTAACCCCAGCGATTTGCTGCCCGCCGTGGTGCTTGGCGCGGTGGTGCTCACCTGGGTCACGGGGTTTGACATCATTTACGCCTGCCAGGATTTCCAGTTTGATCGCGAGCGGAATCTGCACAGTATTCCCGCCAAATTGGGAATCGCTAGTGCGCTGCGACTTGCCGCCCTGTGCCATGCGGCCACGGTTATACTTTTGGCGATCTTGGCGTTAGCGTATCCCCATTTTGGGATTTTGTACTGGCTCGCTGTCGCGGTGGTAGCGGTCCTTTTGATCTACGAACACGCGATTGTCCGGCCCGATGATCTCGACCGGGTGAATATCGCGTTTTTCAACGTGAATGCGGTGATCAGCCTGGGACTCTTTGCGGTTGGCACCCTAGACCTGTGGCTCGGTGCCGGGTGATAATAGGCTGGTTCGATCACGGTCGGGACGACCGTGGCTAACTGGAAAAAATGAATATGCTGCGTACTTCCTCACCCATTCTGCAACCGATCCGTGAAAAAGTGGAAGCTGGCGAACGGCTTTCGCTCGACGATGGCGTTTTGCTGTATCAACGCGAGGTGCCGCTGCCCGAGCTTGGAGAACTCGCCAACTTGATTCGCGAGCGGAAGAATGGCAACTTTGGCTACTACAACATCAACACCCATTTGAACCCCACGAATGTGTGCGTTTACCGCTGCACCTTCTGCGCGTTTAGGGCCGACCTGCGCGACGCCAAGGGTTATTGGATGAACGACGAGCAAATCCTCGCTCGCGGGCAAGAGGCGGTCGACGCGGGTTCGACCGAGATGCACATCGTCGGCGGGCTGCATCATCAGGCCAAGTACGATTGGTATCGCCAGGTGGTGAGCCTGCTCCGCGACAATTACCCGAGCTTGCATCTCAAGGCGTGGACGCCGGTGGAGATCGACTGGTTTGCCCGGCTGACGGGAAAGTCGATTCGCTGGGTGCTCGAAGACATGCTCGACGCGGGGCTGGGCAGTCTGCCCGGGGGCGGGGCGGAAATTTTCCATCCCGAGGTGCGGCAACAAATCTGCGAACACAAAGCCGACTCGGCCCGCTGGTTTGAAACCCATCGCACGGCCCACCAGTTGGGGCTCTGCTCGAATTGCACGATGCTCTACGGCCACATCGAGCAGCCGTATCATCGCATCGATCACTTACTCCGCTTGCGCGAATTGCAGGACGAGACGGGTGGTTTTCAAACTTTCATTCCGCTGGCGTTCCATCCCGACAACACGGGGCTGAGCCACATTACCAAACCGTCGGGGCCGATGGATTTGCGCACGATGGCGGTGAGCCGGCTGATGCTCGATAACGTGCCGCACATGAAGGCCTATTGGATCATGCTCGGCATCGGCACGGCCCAGGTCGCCCTGTCTTACGGAGCCGACGACATCGACGGCACGGTGCGGCACGAGCTGATTTACCACGATGCGGGTGCCGAGACGCCGGAAATTCTGAGCGTCGAGGCGATCCGCCGCCTGATCGAGGAAGCAGGCCGGGAGCCGGTCGAACGCGACACGCTCTACCATCGCGTGGAGCGGTCAGGGAACGAGTGGCACGCCGGCTCGCCAATCGCGGTGGGTTAGTTGCAAGCCTGTTCAGTCTCGCGACATGAACAGTTGCAGCACATACCAGAACAGCAGCACAACCGAAGCGAACAACGACAAGGCGGCGGCCACGTACTGAGTTGTGCGGTAGTGGTGCAGGACGTTGGACGTTTCGTAGAGAATACTGCAACACGCCAATGCGATCATCGCGTAGATGAATATGGGGCCTAAAGCGAAGCTAAATACAATTCCACAGACAATCAGCCCCATGGCGGCGACAAATCCGAAAATCAGAATTGATCCCAGAAATGAGAAATCCTTACGGGTAATGAAGACAATGGCCGTCATCACTCCAAACAGCCCCAAAGTGGCTGCTGCGGCGGTCGGAATAATTCCTTGATGGAAAGTTTGGGCGAAGTAGAGGAGCGGTGCCGTAACGACTGCTTGGGCCAAGACATACAACCCCAAGCCCATATACTGCTTTTGGAGCGAAACCGCGTTGAGCGCCCAGGAGTTGGCGATCCAGCTCACCACCATGAAGGCCCCCATCACGAGCAGCCAACTGTATTGCTGACCCACCATTAAGCCGACCATCTGCTCAGTGATGGGCAGGTTCAGCAATACCGCTTCGAGCAGGACGAAGGCTCCGATGGCCCCCGCGAGGTGCATGTAAGTTTTCGAGATGAAGGAAGCCCGCTCATCCTGGGTGGCTTGCGCCGCCGTGAGTGACATGAGACTGGCAACCGAATAAGGATTCTCTGATTGTTGCGAACTGAGATTCATCTTTTAACTCCGCGTAAAAGGATTTTATCACCGAGGCTTCGGTGTGGTGAGTTTATCTTAAATTCTAGCTCAGACCAAACCAATTTTCAGGCCTGTCCGTTTGAATTTTCGGATGTTTCGGCCAGATTTTGGCAAAGTGCGTCGATTGATTCCGCTAGGAGCATAAAATCATCTATATTCGGCGACCAGATCACCCACGAACCAAACACGACATCGAGCCGTAGAAACCACAGCCCCAAGATTTTCGTTGGGGCGGCGAAATACACGAGAGGAAACAATGATCGGTTTTGATTTCACCTATTTTGTTTACATTGCCCCGGCCCTGTTGCTGATGCTCTGGGCGCAGATGCGCGTGAAGTCCACGTTTGCGGCTGCCCAGAAAGTGGCGACGCCACTCAGTGGTGCCGCCGCCGCCCGCCATATCCTTGACTCCGCTGGATTGCACAACGTGGCGATTGAGCAAGTTCCTGGGCAGTTGTCGGACCACTATGATCCACGGGCCAAGGTGCTTCGCTTGAGTCAGGATGTTTACAGCAGCCGCTCGACCGCTGCGGTCGGAATAGCCGCCCACGAAGCGGGCCATGCTCTGCAAGACGCTCATAATTATCTGCCGCTGGTTATCCGCAACGCTGCGGTGCCAGCGGCGACCTTTGGCGGCAACATGAGCATGATCATGATTATTGCTGGCGCTTTGCTCTCCGCTCCTAAGTTGATCGTGGTTGGCATTGTTGCTTTTAGCTTTGTGGTGTTCTTCCAACTTGTGAATTTGCCCGTTGAGTTCGATGCCAGCAAGCGGGCGAAGCTGTTACTGGTCGAGCATGGCATAGTGGACACCGGTGACATGGTCTACGTGAACCGCGTGCTCAATGCGGCAGCCTGGACCTATGTGGCCGGCACGCTGCAGGCGGTGATGACGCTGCTGTACTACATCATGCGATTCACCGGCGGCAGCCGCGAATAGTATTTAGCCCTTCGCTAAGCCGCCAGCGGTCGCTTCCGGCTTAGCGGGAGCAAATATCCCCACCTGGAATCTTTCGCCCAAAGACAGTACGATAAAGCTGCATCAGTTGCTCGATTCGAGCGGCTGCGTTTCCGTCCTAGGTGGGGAGATTTTCGATGGTGCAGCGCTTCGCGAATCACGCGGCTTTGTTGGTGCTCGGCATCTTCGTGGGCATGGTCGTGTCGGTCGGTTGGTACGGCTTGGGGCAGGGGATTGCCGTCCAGGCCACCGCCACCCACGGCGAGGCCAACTTTGCCATCGCCACCGGCTTCGTCGATCCCGAAATCGAGGCCTTCTACTTTCTCGATTTTCTCACCGGCGATCTGCGGGCCGCCGTGGTCAGCCGTCGTACGGCGGACTTCGTCGCCTTCTTCGAGAAAAACATTCTCGAAGATTTCGGCACGCTCCCCAAGAATCCCAAATTCCTGATGGTCACGGGCCTCGCCAATATTCCGCGGGGGCAGGCTCCGTTTCAAGTCGGTAGCAGTTTTATTTACATCGCTGAGGCGTCGAGCGGCACGGTCAACGCCTACGCGTTACCTTGGAATGCCAGCCTGAACAACAAGGGCGAACCCCAGCGGGGCAGTTTTGTCCGCGTGGCGGGGGGGTCGTTCCGTACTGCCTTTGTTCGGGATGAATGAGCGAGCCATGCAGCTAACCGTCAACGGAGAGACACGCGAACTGGCCGAGGGGACAACCATCGCCGAGTTGCTCGCCGAGTTGGGGCTTGATCCACGCATGCTGGCCGTTGAGCGCAACCTGACGCTTGTGCCAAGGGCCCAACATGCAAACACACAACTCACCGCTGGCGACCGCTTGGAAGTCGTCACCCTGGTTGGTGGCGGCTAAAACCAATTAGCCGCGATTCAACGAATCGCTGGGAAATTACTGAAACACAATCATGTCCACAGACCTGCAAACCGAATCGACGCTCACCATCGGCACCCACACGCTCAGCAGTCGGCTGATTGTCGGCACGGGCAAATACGCCAACTATGCCCTGATGGGCGAAGCGCTCGAACGCTCGGGGACCGATTGCATTACGGTTGCCATACGGCGGGAGCGGCTGATCGACGCGGCAGGCAACAATCTGCTCGACTTCATCGACACCGAGCGCTACACATTGCTCCCCAACACGGCCGGTTGTTTCTCGGCGGAAGACGCGGTGCGTGTCGCGCGGTTGGGTCGAGAGATTCTGTTGGGCCTGGAAAACCCCGGCGCGGATTGGGTGAAGCTGGAAGTGTTGAGCGATACCAAGACTTTGCTCCCCGACCCGATTGCCACGCTCGAAGCAACGGAAAAGCTCGTGGCCGAGGGTTTTCAAGTGCTGTGCTATTCGACCGACGATCCCGTAGTGGCCCGCCGCTTGAAACAAGCCGGAGCGACAAGCGTGATGCCCGCCGGCAGTCCCATCGGCTCGGGGCAGGGGGTGCTCAATCCGAACAACATCCGCATTTGTTTGGAATATCTCAAGGATGGCGATCCCGATTACCCCGTGATTGTCGACGCCGGGGTCGGCACGGCGAGCGATGTCACGATTGCGATGGAATTGGGAGTCGATGGCGTCCTGCTGAACACCGGCATCGCGCATGCGCGCGACCCGCTCAAGATGGCCGATGCGATGCGCCATGCCACCGAAGCGGGCCGACTCGCGTACCTCGCCGGACGCATTCCGAAAAAGCTGTATGCCACGGCGAGCAGCCCCGAAGAAGGTACGATTACGGCAAAGCCAAGGTAGTATAATAAAGTGAGGAGTGCTCGATGGACGCTACAGATTTAGGTTTTGTGAAACATTGGCAGATCGCTGGGCCGATGCTCCAACGATTCGAGCGCGACGAGATGCGCCGATATACTGAGGTCGAGCGCCGTCGAGATATTTGCGCGCTATTGGATATTCCGTTCCACGCGATGCCATCAGCTTCATCTGGCCTAGTAGATCAACAACGACTTTTTCGTCGCCGGCAGTCATGAAACATGTCTTCGAAGCGGCTGCGGACATAACGCGTTTTATTGAAGCGCAGGGTTGGTCGTACTGCATTATCGGTGGTCTGGCAGTTGTTCGCTGGGGACGTGCGCGAGCCACTGTCGATGTTGATGTAACATTGCTTAGCGGCTTTGGCAAGGAAGAGGAGTTCATCGACGCGCTTCTGCGAAGTTACTCCCCTCGGCGCCCCGACGCGCGCGAGTTTGCGCTTATTAGCCGCGTCTTACTCCTCCAAACTCAAGGTGGCGTTGGGCTCGATGTCGCGCTCGCAGGTTTTCATTTTGAGGAACGACTCATAGAGCGGGCAACTCTCTACGAATTCCTTCCCGGTTTGAAATTAATGACGGCATCTGGGGAAGATTTGATTATTACCAAGGCCTTCGCCGGCAGACCACGAGACTGGAGCGATATCGAAGGTGTTGTCTTATGCCAGACCAAGTCGCTTGATTGGGAACTTATCATCAGTGAGTTAAGCCAATTGTGCGACTTGCTGGAATCACGGGAATCTCTGGACCAACTGCTTCAACTTCGCGACCAACTCACGGCAGAATGAAGGACCGATGCCGATCCCCACCACTCTTGATGTCACTGATATTCTTGGCCCCGAGGGCTCGATCGCGCGGCGGTTGTCGCAGTACGAAGAACGGCCGCAACAGTTGGCCATGGCCGAGGCGGTCGCGGCGGCGATTCGTGATAAGCGGCATCTTGTGGTCGAAGCGGGGACCGGCGTTGGCAAGAGCTTTGCCTATCTCGTGCCGGCCATTCTCGCCGCCACGCGGGAAGAAGGTTCTGAAAGCAAGGAAAAAAAGCCGCTGCGGATTGTGATCTCGACACACACGATCAGCCTCCAAGAACAATTGCTGCACAAGGATTTGCCGCTCCTCAATAGCGTGATCCCCCGCGAGTTTTCCGCCGTGTTGGTGAAAGGCCGTGGCAACTACATCAGCCTGCGACGCTTGCACAAAGCGCTAGCGCGGGGTGGCAGCTTGTTCGACAGTCACGAATCGGTCGAAGAACTGCGCGCGATTCGCGATTGGAGCGAGACCACCACCGACGGTTCGCGGAGCGATCTGTCGTATCAACCCGCGCTGCAAGTCTGGGACGAAGTGGCCAGCGACCATGGCAACTGCATGGGCCGCAATTGTCCCACCTACCGCAAATGTTTTTATTATCAGGATCGCCGCCGCGCGCAGAATGCGCAACTTTTGATCGTAAATCACGCGCTTTTTTTCAGCGACTTGGCGCTGCGGCGATCGGGGGTCAGCATTCTACCGGACTACGACGTGGTGGTGCTCGATGAAGCCCATACCGTGGAAGCGGTCGCCGCCGATCACATGGGAATCCGGCTCTCCAACGGGCAGATTGAATATATGCTCAGTCGGCTCTACAACGAGCGGACCAACAAGGGGTTGCTCGCCAACTACGAGCTGCATGATTTGCAACGACTCGTCGAGCGTTGTCGCATTGTTGCCGATGAATTTTTCGCGGACATGCTCGATTGGCAAGAAGCCAAAGCCCCCAGCAACGGCCGCGTGAATGCACCACTCGATATTAATAACCCACTCAGCGGCGAGCTGCAAAAACTCGCCCGCGAGGTGAAACGTGTCGGTGATATGCAGCAGGAGGACACCGAACGGCAAGATTACATCGCCGCGCACGACCGGTTGATCGCGCTCGCCGGGGAACTCAATTCTTGGCTGCGGCAGCAACTCGCCGGAGCGGTGTATTGGCTTGAAGCTTACAAAACCCGCCGAGGCGTGCCCCGATTGTCGCTCTTGGCTTCCCCCATCGACGTTGGCCCCCTGCTGCGAGATCAATTGTTCAACCAAGTCCCGACGGCGATTCTCACGAGCGCGACTCTCGCGGTCGGTAAGAGCGAGAATTTTGAATTCTTGCGCGACCGCATCGGTCTGGTGAAGAGCAACACGCTGCGGCTCGACAGCCCGTTTGATTATTCCGAGCAAGCGGAGCTGGTGACGCTGCGTGGAATGCCTGATCCCGCCACCGAACGGAATGAATTCGATCGGGCGTCGCTGGAAATGATCCGGCATTTTGTCCGCGAGAGTGATGGCCATGCGTTTGTGCTGTTCACGAGCTACGAATCGCTCCGCCGGGCGGCGACGCAACTCGCGCCCTGGTTGCGGGCCAATAATCTCAACTTATTGAGCCAAGCCGATGGCACGCCGCGTACGCAGATGATCGCACGATTTAAGGAAGACTCCCGGGCCGTGCTGTTGGGAACCGACAGCTTTTGGCAAGGGGTCGACGTGCCGGGCGATGCGCTGCAACTGGTGATCATCGCCAAGCTGCCGTTCAGCGTGCCGGATCGGCCACTCTTGGAAGCTCGCTTTGAGGCGATTCGCGAGGCCGGGGGAGAACCGTTTCGTGATTACCAACTTCCCGAAGCGGCGCTGAAACTCAAACAAGGCTTTGGCCGCCTGATCCGCAGCCGCACCGACACGGGCCGAGTGGTCATCCTCGACCCACGGGTTCACACGAAATCCTACGGCCGGACGTTTCTCGAATCGCTCCCCAATTGTCGAAAAACGCAACTTGATTATGCTATGTTGGTAGGTTCTTGAAAGGTTGAGGAACGCCCGTGGAACAAACTCCCAACTCATCGCCGGTCGACTCACAGCCCTCGCGGTTGCTCGCCCTCGACGCGTTTCGCGGGTTCACGATCCTGGCGATGATCTTGGTGAACAACCCCGGCGACTGGGGGCATCTGTATTGGCCGTTGGGTCACGCCCCCTGGCATGGCTGGACGCCGACCGATTTGGTGTTTCCCTTCTTCTTGTTCATCGTGGGGACCGCGCTGGCCTACTCCCTGCGAAAGTTTCGCCAAGGGGCTGAAATTTCTCCCACCGTCTATTGGCGGATCGCGCGGCGGACCGTGGTGCTCATTGCACTCGGACTCATGCTGAATCGCTCGACGGCGCTGCTGAATTTCTTTTTGGGGAACGCCGACATCCTCGACTGGAGCAATTGGCGCTTCCCCGGCGTGTTACAACGGATCGGTTTGGTCTATTTGATCGCATCGCTGGTGGTGCTGCACTTGGGATTGCGCGCGCAGGTTGTGCTCGCCGTGGCACTACTCCTGGGTTACTGGGGATTGTTCGCCTGGCTCCCCAACGACAACTATCAGGCGAACCTATCGCCAGAAGGAAATGTAGTGCGCAGCGTCGATCGTGCCGTGCTCGGCGAAAGTCACATGTACACGCAAGGCACAACCGAGAAGACTGATCCCGAGGGTTTGCTGAGTACTCTGCCGGCGGTTGTGACGGCGCTCGCCGGTTACTGGGTGGGGATGTTGATTCAGCGACAGGGGGTGAATGTGACAACCGTGGTTTGGCTGATGGCAGCGGGGGCGATTTGTGTATTGGTCGGACTGCTGTGGGGCACCGCGTTTCCCATCAACAAGAAACTCTGGACCAGCAGCTTTGTCGTGCTCACCGCGGGTTGGGCCACGATCGTTCTCGGCGCTTCACTGCTCATGTTCGACATCTGGGGCTGGCGGCGAATAGGCCGAGCCTTTGAAATCGTCGGCGTGAACGCCATCCTCGTGTTCATCGCGTCGGGACTCGCGGCCGTGCTGCTGAGCGTGACAAGGGTAGGCGAAGTCTCAACCAAACAGTGGCTTTACAGCAATCTATTCACGTCGTGGATCGAAAGTCCCCAGCTCGCGTCGCTCGGCTATGCACTCGCCACGGTCGCCTTCTGGTGGCTCGCGATGTGGTTGCTCTCTTTGCGCGGCTGGACAGTGAGAGTATAAAGCCGGTTTCAAAATCGCTAAGAATAACCGGACGCTATCGCGTGGCGGCTGATTTTATTAGCCGCGTGGCGCTAGCCACCGGTTTTTTGAAATTGCTGATAGTCGGGCGGTTGAGTTTTACCTAACCGTCGTATTGACCGGCGGTGGGGGCAATACCAATGTCGGCGTGGCCGCGCGGGTGGCGTCGATGTATTCGCGTAGCAATTCTCTCGTCGATTGGAACTCCGGGCGCGCGGTTAAATCAGCAAACTTGGCATTACCACCAACGAGTTCGAATCGCGAGTATGCTTGCTCCAAAGCGGCAACATCGGACCCATCCCCCGGAGTTTGCACATCAGCGGGCAAGGCCAGATATTTATCCCACTCGGGATTCAAGATTTGCCCCAGTTGTGTTGATGACCCCACGAGTGCTTGCCGCAGGGCCTCCACGCGCACTGGTGAAATCGCCGTTGCCTGGACGACTCCACTTGGAGCGGCAGCATTTCCTACGGCGGTAACGACGGCACTCGCTGGCTGAGCAGCCGCAGCCGCTTCGGCTCGTGCTCCACCGGTCAGTTCTGTCACGAAGGATTGCATTTGAAACGCCGCGGGCGGAATCACTTGGGGCGATTCTGGATCGGTCGAGCCGTAAAAGGCCATGTTGGCGGTTTGGTTCAGTTCGATCGCCGAACCATCGACCGAAGCCCCCAAGAACAGTCCGCGACTCCGCGAGTAGGACAGAATCTCGGCCTGTAGCGACGTGTCCGTCGCGGCAGCAGCATTGCGACCCACCGGTCCGGCAGCCGCGGCGGCATCGACGCCAATGGTAAATTTACCCTTGAGCAATCCTTCCACGCTGCGGCGGGTGGTGAACACCAGCACCACGTCGGTCCCTTGCACGCCGGCTTGCCAACCGACGCTCCCGCCGGTGAGCGTCACAAATCGGGGCAACCCCCAATTGCCGTCGGAATCGCGGATCACGACAATGCCGTGCCCCCGGCGAATACCAGCGACAAAGCCGATTTTGATCACCCGCGGAATGATGGCCAAACCTTGCGCATCGGCCAGCAAGCGGGCAGGAATCTGCCGACCAGGAATCGCGACCAATTCGGCCAGCACCTGCTCGCTTTGGGCAATCGTGGTCGCGGGATCGTTGGCCCGCACTTGGCTCGCGGCGCAGCAAACGACAACAAATAACAGGGCGATCCATCCGTGACGCATGATGAGCTCCATACTCCTGAGAACGAACGTAGGCAAGATAATTACGCGGCCAACCGCCATCTGGGTCGGAATTCTAATCCAGCGGGGAAGTTCTGAAAGCGCCAGAATATTTTGGAGGGTGAGTGCTAGCAAGGTGTCTGACGTGTTATTAGGGTAAGTCAAGTTTTATTTACCTGCGGCTGACACATGAAGAACGCAACGAGGTCTTCTAATGTTTCTATTTTCGCATACCAGGGATTTTGTTTCGTATTCGTAAAATCTCGGCCAGTGCGAAATGCTATTTCTTCCCCGATTTCATCAAGCTCACCATCGAGGTCCAATTCTGCATGGATCCGGTCAGTTTTTCTGATCGGAAACTCAACCAAAGGCTGCACTTGTTCGTACACGGCCCGAATGATCCATGTATCGATTAAACGGTAATCGAAGCTGCGGGCGAATGTGCAGAGCGACTCACCAACGCGCTGTCGAGCATAACGATAACGCCGATATTTTTCGTATACTGCTACGACAGCGACAATGACGACAAGAGCAGCGATGATCCAAGGTTGCTCCCACACAGCCCACATCAGCAATCCACTTGCAAAAACAAGATACGCCGAAA
The DNA here is from genome assembly GCA_034439695.1 of Bythopirellula sp. GTDB lineage: Bacteria > Planctomycetota > Planctomycetia > Pirellulales > Lacipirellulaceae > Bythopirellula. The sequence goes on from JAWXAV010000057.1 coordinate 50,149, forward strand.
GCAAGATACCTGCACGCCATCCCAGGCGCTCTGGAACATATACCGGCATGCGATTTGAAGGTACACGTCTCATCGGCTAATACTCAGCTACTCAGCAAAGTGCCTTTACTCTTCCAACCACTCCCACGCAGATTCGATATCGCTGGCGTCGAAATACTCGATCTTCGCCATCGTAAACGGCTTGCAGACCTTGGCCATCCATTCTTCCCATTTCTTTTCGCCGACCAGCGCGATCCGCTCGATCTTGTTGCAGTGGGTGGTGGAAAACTTGGTGTCGTCCCACAGGGCGTGCATGTCCCAACCATGAAAGTCGTGGAACTGGGCGAGCAACCGCGCCTTGCCCGCTTGGGCGATGGCCGCGTCCACGAGGGGGACGAAGTGCTTGTAGTCTTCATCATGCAATTTGCCGGAGAGCTTGAAGCCGATGACTTTGCCCGTGCCACGATCGAGTTGCTCAATCATGTGAGGACTCCTAGAGAGAGGATGGTAAGGAGGGGTTTCGCTAAACAGGCCGCCGCGAGTGGGTCGGTTCTTCGCAGTATAACTTTTGTCGAGTAGGGGAACAATCGTTGGGCAATCAGTGAATTTCCGGGGGCCGTTGCACAATCGGTGCCGCGGCTGCGAGGATTTCTTCGCGGTTACGATTCAGGGGCGGATAGATGCGCTGGCAGTTGATGACCTGCTTGGTGTGCTTCGCCGCCGCGCCCTGGGCGATCACTTGGCGATCCCAGCCCTCGGTGTAGACCGCGCCCCAAGGCCCCAGGTCGAGTACGGTCACGTACCAATCAATTTTAAGCGGCAACATCGGCAAGCCGAACAAATCGCACACGACATTGTGCCCCGCGAACCGACCCATCGGCCGGCCATGTTGGCACGACATCACCGAAGTATGGGTGCCGCCCAAGGTGGCCGAGGCCACGTCTCCCGCCGCGAACACCTTGGTCATTCCCCGCACGCGCATGAATTCATCAACCGCGACGCGGCCCAAGCGATCTTTTTCGACGGGAAAGAGTTGCGTGAGTGGGTTCGCGTGCATGCCCGCGCACCAAACGACCGTGCGCGCGGGAATTTGCTCGCCCGTGGCCAGCGTGATGCCCTCAGCGGTGATCGCAGTAATCGCCGTGCCCAAACGAGTTTCGATGCCCAGCGCAGCAAGCGCTTGTTCTATCACCGGCCGTGCTGAGTCGCCCATGTCCGAACCGACGTGTGGGTTGTGATCGACGAGGATCACGCGGCACGGTTGCGTGATTTGCTGCTCGGCTTGCAGCTTCCGCAATCTTGCCGGCATTTCGGTGGCGGTTTCGGTGCCGGTCAGACCCGCGCCGACGACAACCACCGTCCATTGGCCCGGCGCGGCGGGTTGTTGAGCGAGCGATTGCAAGTGCGCACTCAGCCGTTCAGCAGCCGGGTAAGTATTGACGTCGAAACCATATTCCACCAAGCCCGGCACGGAGGGCCGCACGAGTTGACTGCCGAGTGCGAACACCAGTCGGTCATAAGCCAGCCGTTGCTCGCCTTGAGCCGTTTTTACGCTGACGACTTGCGACTCCCAATCGACATCGACCACTTTCCCTTCGACCCGCTGCACGCCAATGGGTTCGAGTACATCATCGAGCGGCACGCGAATCGCTGACAAGTCAGCTTCGTAATTCCGTACGCGGATGTTGTGGAAGGCGTCGGCGCTAACGAGCGTCACTTCGACATCCGCCTCACGGCCTAGCTCGGCGAGTTTGCGCTGTGCGCCCAAAGCACTCCACAAGCCGGCAAAGCCACCGCCAAGAACAAGGATTTGCTGGCGGCTCATAGCGCTGCTACTCCGCTTCATCATCCAAATGAAACTTGTGCATAATGCGATGGACCACTGGCGCGAGCGCGAGACTCGCCGCGACGAGGAAGACCAAGCCAGCGTAAAGGGCATAAAGGCCGGCAAAAACTTTGCCGCCGTTGGTGACCGGCGCGTTGATCGGTCCCATGCCCCCCATCAGCATCGCGGCGTTCAAGAACCCATCACGCCAGCTTAGGTTTTCGTAGTACCAATAGCCGATCATGCCCAGCGCTAGCGAAAACACCAATAACGCCAAGCCGGCTCCGCCATGCAGGAGCATTCTCCAGAGGAACTCTTGTCGCGAGAGCAGCGGATGGTCGATGCGTTCGTACATGGGGCGTTTTGTTTGTGACAGGGGCCGGCGATTGAAGATTTTAAGCGAACATCAAGCTCCAGAATATCCTCGATCCCGATCGTCTCGTCGAGACGAGAACTGCTCCTAATGTCATCCCGAGGGGAGTTCTGCGACCCGTGGGATCTGGTTTGCATCGCCCTCACGAATGGAAAACGTACGAGATTTGAACCCAGAATCTTCAAGTCGCGGAACTCCTTTCAGAATGACATTTTCTGTGACTTAGCAAGTACGTGAAATTTATCGATAGATCAACTACTACGCACTTTCTCCAACACAGATTTCCGGGCTTGAGCAATTGTCGAACTACAAACCCCACCAAGGATCCCACGATCGCGGGGATCAGTCCGAAAATGGCCACTGCTAAAAAAGATGGAAGGGTAATTGGATCGCCCGGCGGCAATGAAGGTCCGTAAATCATTTCAATGTAAGCAATTTGCCCAAAATACACACAAACTGGTGATAAGAACAAAAAATGCGAACCAAATAGTGCAGCGATAAAGCCGGCTGCGAATAAACACGCCCAGTAATAGTTGTCATAGGAATCCCACGGCTCGGTTCCGATAACATTCAGCAAATATGCCCAGATACAGCCGCCGAGCACAAAGCCGGTTGCCAATGGCACCGCAGGCGAAATATACGTTCTCCATCCCGGTAGTGGATGTGTATCGGTGTGAAGTTGGAGTATGGAATATTTCCCCGATTAGATTACGTCGCGTTTCAAAGGCTAACACCACACTTGATTCAAGTCAAAATGAGAGAATGTGCGATTCAAGCGACAAGCCAGATTCTTCGGTCGCCGGGGCTCCCTCAGAATGACATCGATCGCGCTCTATCCGCATGGAATCCCCTCAGTTGACCCGACCCCCAACCGTACTTAAACTAAAGAGTTTGGGGGACTTCGGGCGATTCCGGCATCTTTTCATGCTTGTGATTTTGCCCGTCCCTCGCGTTACTTTCGGAACACTCGCCGCCATGCTTGCCAAACGCGTTATTCCTTGCCTTGATGTCGACCGCGGGCGCGTGGTGAAGGGGACCAACTTCCTCAACCTCCGCGACGCCGGCGATCCGGTTGAGGTGGCCGCGCGCTACGAGCGGGAAGGGGCCGACGAGTTGGTGTTCCTCGACATCACCGCTAGCCACGAGGGGCGCGACATTATGCTCGACGTGGTCCGCCGGACCGCCGAGCAGGTGTTCATGCCGCTCACGGTGGGGGGTGGGATTCGTTCGCTCGAAGATATTCGCCAACTCCTCTTGGCAGGGTGCGACAAGGTCTCGATCAACTCGGCGGCGGTGCGTGATCCCGAATTTGTCCGCGCGGCGGCGTTGCGGTTTGGCAGTCAGTGCATTGTGGTGAACATCGATCCCAAGCGCGTCGACCGGCAGGGCAGGGAGGTTTTTGAGGTCCATATCAATGGTGGGCGGATCAGCACGGGACTCGAAGCGGTCGATTGGGCGCGGCGGGTCGAACAATTGGGGGCGGGGGAGATCGTGCTCACCAGCATGGATGCCGACGGCACCAAGGATGGCTACGATTTGGAAATCACGGCGGCGGTCAGCGAGGCGGTGTCGATCCCGGTGGTTGCCAGTGGCGGGGCAGGGTGCCCCCAACACTTGGCCGAGGCGGTGACCCTTGGCAAGGCCGACGCGGCGTTGGCGGCGAGCATTTTTCATTTCGGTGAATATACAATTCAAGAAACCAAACGAATCATGGCGAAATACGGCGTGGCGGTTCGCCTCGCGGCGTGACAGTTAATTAGCCGCGACTCAACGAGTCGCCGGTCCCAGCGGTTCGTTGAACCGCGGCTATTGTGGTGAGCAAAAAAAGTATTTGGTGGAGTTTCTCATGGGTAAATCCTCGGGAATTAACGAAGCGGATTTCGACAGTTTCGTGGCCAGACATCAAGAACTGGAAATCAACAAGCTGTTCCGCGCATGTGTGAAACTCGAAGCGAGCGACTTGCATCTGAAAGTCGGTCGCCCGCCGATGGTGCGCGTGGATGGTTCGCTGCGCCCCATGAATCGTGGGCCCATCGACGACGAAGAAATGGTCCGCCTCTGCTTCCCTTTGATGAACGAGCGGAGCCGCAAGATTTTTGATAAAGACGGCGGGGCCGACTTCGCGCACATGTGCGACGTGGACGGCACGAACTGGCGGTTCCGCGTGAATTTGATGCAGCAACTCGGTCACATCGGCATGGTCGCCCGGCGGGTGAATAGTTGGATACCTACGTTCGAGGGGCTCAATTTGCCTCCCTCCATCGAACGGCTCTGCACGTATGACCAGGGGATGGTGCTGCTTGCGGGCGTGACGGGTTCCGGCAAAAGCACGACAATTGCTTCGATGCTCAACTGGATCAACGCCCGTTATCGAAAGCATATTCTCACGCTGGAAGACCCCATCGAATTTGTGTTCACCGAGGACAAGTGCCTCATCAACCAACGCGAAATCGGGCTCGACGTGGTCGACTTTGAAATCGGCATGAAGCACGCCGTCCGCGAAGACCCTGACGTGATGCTCGTGGGCGAAATGCGTGATAGGGAAACTTTTATGACCGCCATCCACGCCGCGGAAACGGGTCACTTGGTGTTCGGAACCATCCACGCAAGCACGGCGGCATCGACGATCGGGCGTATTTTGGATTTATTCCCTTCAGAAATGCACGGCGCGTTACGCAGTGCGATGGCGATGAATATGAAAGGGATCATCGCCCAAAAGCTTTTGAAATCGATCAAACCCGGCGTCGGTCGGGTGCCAACGGTGGAAATCATGATCTTTTCACCCACGGTGCAAAAATTAATCCTCGAAGAAGAAGACCATCGCCTCAGCGGTGCGATCCGCGTCGGCAAGGAAGATGGCATGCAGAACTTCACCCAGAGTTTGAAAAAACTGGTCGACGATCAACTCATCGACCGCGAAGTTGCACTGGAAGTGGCTCCGAACCGGGAAGAATTGAAGATGGCACTCAAGGGAATCGACGTTTCGCAAGGCGGTATGATTTGATGATTATGCGTATTTGTTTTTCTCGAGCGATTGCCGCCACGGCGTTGCTGCTCGTTTTGGCTGCTGCCTCTTTGGCTCCGCGTGACGCAGGGGGCCAAACCCTCAGCGAGCTTGGCGCGACAAACGCGGCCAGGAATGAAATGATCAGCGGCGGGGCCAATGCTCCTCCCGCGCCGCAGCAACCGAATCAAGAAGAGTTGGGCGGCGCGCCTGCCGCTGCTGCTCCTGCGGCACCGACGCAAGTCGATCAAACGGCAGTCTTTCTGCAACAATCACAGACGCTCACTTTGAATATTCTCTTGGCTGCCAAGCTGCTCTTGTGGGTTGGCGTCGTCTGGATGTGGGTCGCGGCTGGTGATTGGGTCAACAAAGATTCGCAGATCTACGGCCTCGGCTACCAAAAATGGAGTCTCGTCCACTATCTGCCGTTTTTTATCGTGTCCTACATTCTGTTCTTCGTGCCTCTCGCCACATGGATCAAGGCCTTAATCTTATTCATCGTCTTTTTTGCAACGTGGCTTCCCTATGTCTTGGTTCACAACAAGAACGTCGAACCCCATCTCTCCGTTCTTACTGGCCCCTGGTGGCGGTTTGCGTTTGCCACCGTCATGGGAAGCATCGGCATTAAGGTGAGTTCGGAACGCCGCGCGGGCTATGAACAAGGCGCGCCCGTGGAACTGATGGCCATGGGGGCTGCCGATACGACGGCCAACAATGCGAACCTGATCACGGCTCGACATTCACCCGGCTATCTGCTGCTCAAAGACATTATGGCTGAGGTGATTAACCGCCGGGCCGACAAACTGATGCTCGACTTCACGGCGCAGGCGGTGACGGTTCGCTATGAGATCGACGGCGTGTGGCACCCCGGCGAGGCGCGCGATCGTGAATCAAGCGACGTAATGCTGGCCGTCATCAAAACCTTGGCCAATCTCAATGTGAAGGATCGTCGCAATAAACAGGAGGGCCGCTTCGGCGCGAAATACGATGGCAAGACCTACATCTGCCACGTCGCCACCCAAGGCGTGCAAACCGGCGAGCGCGTTGTCGTCAATCGCGTGGGAGAGAAACAGCGACTGGCCAAATATGAAGACCTTGGCATGCGCGAAGGACTCCAAAAGCAGTGGTCTGAAATTATGGGCTCCGACGCGGGCATGGTGATCTTTTCCGCGCTCCCCGGTGGCGGTCTCACGACAATGATGAACGTCTCGCTGGAAGAGACCGACCGCCTAATGCGTGACTTCTCTGCGATTGAAGAAGTCAACAACCGCGAACACGATCTGCAAAATATCGGCGTCACGACCTATGACGCCTCGAAGGGTGAAACTCCCGCGTCGATCTTGCCCGCGCTCATTCGCACCTATCCAAACGTGTATATCCTGCGCGACATGACCGACGTCGAAGCGGGCAAGCTGCTGTTCAAAGAGGCTGGCGACGACCGCGTGTTCATTACCAGCATCCGCGCCAAGGAAGCCGCCGAGGCCCTGTTAAGATTCTTGCAACTCAAAATGCCAGCGAAGGAATTTGCGACCACGGCCAAAGCGGTGCTCTACCAGCGGCTCATCCGCAAATTGTGTCCCGATTGCAAAGTTGGCTACTCGCCCTCAGCCGACGTGCTCAAGAAGCTGGGCATTCCTCCAGGCAAAGTCGAGAAACTCTACCGCCCGCCCAAACCAGAAGAAATCGAGAAACCGTGCAAGACCTGCCAAAACCTAGGCTATCTCGGTCGCACGGGGTTGTTTGAACTTTTGGTGGTCAATGACCAAATGCGCGAAATTCTGATCAAGCAACCCAAGCTGGAACTGTTGAAACAAGCCGCCAGGGCGGCCCGGCAGCGTTCGCTGCAAGAAGAAGGAGTATTGCTCGTGGCCCAAGGCACGACTTCACTCCAAGAACTCACCCGCGTTCTGCAACAATAATATCTAACGACGAAATGCCGCCATGCTCTTAGCCTATCTCGTTTGCTTTGTGTTTTTCGCCGCCGTCGCCATGACGATCAACGAAGGCTTGTGGAACAACGCCATCGGGTTGTTCTGCGTCGTACTCGGCGGCCTCTTGGGCATCTTTGTCGGCGTGCCGGCGGGCAATCTCCTCGGCGAACAAGCGGGCATGAGCGACGATAAAGCTTGGTTTTTCGTCTTCGCCGGCGTGTGGGGCGTGTTCGCGCTTTCGGTGCTCATCATGCGCCTGATGTTCGATCGCACCTCGCGAACCAAGATGAAATTCATCCCACTGATCGACAAATTCGCGGGGCCCGTCGTGGGTCTGCTGATGGCGATCATGTTCACCAGTTTCGCGACCTACACGCTGGATCGCATCCCTATCAAAGCCGGTCAGTGGAAATACGCCGATGCCGCGGATTGGCAAAAGAGCGTATTTAAGTATGGGCGAGCGCCGTTTTTGAATGTCGCCAACGCCTTCGCAGCGGGCGAAGGGCTTGATAATACGTTCGTGAGAAAGTGAGCCTTTATCACGCCCCTTCGCCACTGTGTCAAATCAAATAATTTCGTTATACTAAATGCATGGTTCTAACACACGTCACCACCACCATTTGGAATCTTGCGAGACAAGGTACGCCTTACGAGGCGGAATTTCTTGTTGATACTGGTGCCGTGGACTGCTTGGTGCCAGCGGACGCACTGGCTGCCGCCGGAGTGAAGGCGGAGGGAAGAGCCGTTTATGAATTGGCAAACGGTCAGCCCGTGGAGTACGACTACGGCTTCGTGCGAGTTGCCTTTCTCGGCGAAGAAACGGTTTCTCAAGTGATATTTGGCCCCGCCGATGCCGAGCCAATTTTGGGGGTCGTGGCTTTAGAGAACGCGGGAGTCGTCGTCGATCCAGTCTCCAAGACGCTCAAACGTCTACACGCCAAGCCGCTCAAGTGAGAAGCGTTGCGGGAACTTCCTCAAACCCCCTTGAAGATCAACTCCCGAAAACTGGTCCACTCGCTTGGCGTCGGCTGGTGATTTTCCTTGCAGACCAAGTCGGTGATCCATTGGTCGGTGCTGCGCAGACGGTTCGCCAGTTGCTGCACACAGTTAAGTACCAGTTTGAAGGCCACGGGACTTTCCGAAGCGTAGAGCTTATCAAAATCCGCGCGTGAGAGTCGCAGCATTTTCATTTCGGTGAGCGCGATCACGTCCGCCGAGTGCGGAGCGGCGTGAAAGAACGACATCTCGCCAAAGTAGCTAAAAGGTTCCAATTCGGTCAGCTTCAGCCGAGCACCATTCTCCGTGCGGCGCGTGACTTGGCACTTTCCTGCGAGAATGAACCAGAGATTTTGCTTCAACTCGTCCTGAGTGATGATGCGCTCACCCGGCGGGACTTCCACGGACACGGCGAGCGACATGATTTCTTTCCGCTCGCTGTCGCTGAAGTCTTTGAAAATGGAGAGACAAGCAAGTGAATCGGTTTGCATGGTATCGTTCATCCTGGTGCAAAAGTATCTGTAATCCCTCAGGTAATTCCCGCAAGCACGGTCGCACGTCCCACGCGGCTGATGGCCACCATGAACGCGGCGGTGCGGAGGCTCACTTGCCGTTCTTGCGACAGGTTCCAGACTTCCTCAAATGCCGAGGTGAGCACGCGGTCGAGCTCTTGCCGTACGCGATCCAGATTCCAGTTGTAATACTGCCGATTTTGTGCCCATTCAAAATAGCTGACCGTCACACCCCCTGAGTTGGCTAATATGTCGGGCAAAATTCGCACGCCCCGATTGGTGAGCATGTCGTCGGCGTCGGGGCGGATCGGTGCGTTGGCTGCTTCAATAATGAGTGGTGCCCGTACCTTGTCGGCATTCTCCGCCGTGATTACGCCGCCGAGCGCCGCAGGGATCAACACATGCACGTCGAGTTCTAGCAGCGCTTCGTTGGTGACGTGGTCGCCGCCCGAATAACCGGCGAGCGAATGGGAATTGGCGGCCGCATAACGGAGTGCGTCGGGAATATCGAGACCCGACTCGCGATAGTAGCCGCCGCTCAAGTCGCTGATCGCCACGACCTTGCATTCGGCCTCGTGCAAAAAATCCGCGGTGTGTGAGCCGACGTTGCCAAACCCCTGGATCGCCACGCGTGTTTTCTGCGATTTATGGCCCAACCGACCAATCGTTTTGAGCGTGAGAATTCCTACGCCGCGCCCCGTTGCTTCCTCGCGGCCCGGAATGCCATAGTATTCGACCGGCTTGCCGGTCACGACGCCCGGATTGAAGCCGTGGTACTTGTTGTATTGGTTCATAATCCAGGCCATCTCTTCTGGCCCGGTTCCCATGTCGGGGGCGGGAATGTCGACGTCGGGGCCGATGATATCGTGAATGCCGTCGATAAACTTGCGGGTGATTCGTTCCCGTTCACGATGGCTCAGTTTGCGCGCATCGACAGCAATGCCCCCCTTCGCGCCACCGTAGGGTATATTGACAACTGCCGTTTTCCAAGTCATCAGTGCCGCGAGGCTACGGACTTCGTCGAGATCGACCTCATGGTGATAACGCAGGCCCCCCTTCATCGGTCCCCGCGAATCGTCGTGCTGCACGCGGTAACCAATGAAGGTGTGCAATTCGCCGCTGTCCATTTCGATGGACACCTGCACCTGAACTTCCCGCTTGGGCGTCATGAGCAAGGTGCGCATGTTGCTGGTCAGGGCAAGCTGATCGGCCGCCCGATCAAAATAGTGCTGAACCGCTTCAAAAGCTTTCATCGTAGGTTCGTCGAGTAAAGAGTCTGGAAAAGTGCAGGGGAAACAGTGGATAATAAAGCGAGCCTTGGCCCGGCACAAGGAACATCATGCTAGGCAAGTTTAGCAGCGCGCAGTTCGGGATGCTGGGTGCCCTACGTTGCTAGCCCAAACGGGGTTCGATTTTCGCTCGAAGTATAGGATGAAACTATTGTGACGGACGACCCTCTCAAAATCGATACCTCGACCAGCCGACAACCTCCAGCGAAAAAGCGGCGAGGTTATGGCTGCTGGTTGTTGGCATTCGCGGCACTGTCTTTGTTAGCCAGCGTCTTTGCCTTGTTTCCAGGTTCTGCAAAACAACAGCTTGCGCAAGACCCTCAAAAGAAGCAATTAATCAACTTACAAGATGAAAACACCTTTCAAGATGTGCTGGCCGACGAATCGCAACTCCAGTGGATCTCGCCGACGGCTGGTCCACCGATCACACTCGAATATGTGCCGCTGGGGAGGCAAGTGATCCTGCATCTGCGCCCCACGGAGTTGCTGGCCAATGATGAGGGAGAAAAAGTTCTTGCCGCACTGGGGCCGTGGGGCGCTGGGATGGTCGGGCAAATCGAACAATTGTCCGGCATGAAGCTCGGCGAGATCGAAGCGCTGCTGATAGCCCTTCATCGAGACAACGATGCTTGGCTATGCACCTTGCGAATAACCTTAGTGACGCCCTGGACACAGCAAAAGCTGAAACAACGCATCGACGCAACCACGAATCAGAACCATGTTCTCTTCTCGCCGCAAACAGGGCAGGGGAGTGTGCTCGTTTCCTGCCCGCAGTCGATGCTTGCCGAACTCCATGAACGTGGCAGCGAGCCAGCGATTCTGGCGCGCGATCTGGAACGCCTGCTCGCCCGCACCGACGCTGACCGCAGCGTGACCCTGCTCATGCCGGCTAAGTTTTTAGACACCGAAGGCCGCGAACTTTTTCTTGATGGCGGCGAAAAACTGCTTGCCGCATTTCACGCGCTTGTTCCCGCGAATGCCAGCGCGGTCGCGATGAGTCTTGATTGGCGCGAAAACTTTTTCTGCGAACTCCAAGCGACGATCGTGCAGAATGCCCCGGCCCACCGCTTCGCCGCCAAGTTGGCCGAGCAACTTCAGTCCGCCGGACAGCAAATGGCGGCAGTGCTCGCATCCCAGCCCCCGCACCCCTACGGCCAAGCTATCGAAGCGCGCTTCCCCGCCATGCTCCAAATCCTCAGTCAACAGACCCGCACCTCGCACGACAAGGGCATCGCGCTAGCCCGGTGCTATCTGCCACCCCCCGCCGGCCATAATCTGATGCTCGCCAGCCGCTTGCGGCTTAGCGGTGATTCTTCTCCACTCACCAAGGCAACCGCACTTTCCATTTCTGACCAACTCAACAAAGTGACCACGCTTTCCTTCCCGAAAGAAACCCTCGAAAAAGCCCTGGAAATGCTCGCTGCGGACCTGGAAATCTCCATCCGAATCGCTGGCCGTGACCTACAATTGGAGGGTATCACCAAGAACCAAACCTTGTCGCTTGACCTACGTGATCGACCCGCCAGCGAAATCCTGGTCGAGGTCCTGCGGCGAGCCAATCCCGACCGGGAGGCGACCAGTGCCGCCGACCCGCAACAGAAACTAGTTTACGTGATTCGTGACGACGCGATCATTGTGACGACACGCAAAGCGGCCACCGAACGGGGCGAAGAATTGCCAGAAGTTTTTCGCGTTCCCGAGCAGTAGTCATTATACTTGGAGTTGAGAACACGCCCAGGGATTGCATTCCCTGGGTCCGACCTGCCTAATCACCCACGCGAACAGAGCGCATGGCTAGCGCGGAATTATTCAAAGTCACCTGCGTCACCTGTCAGTCGCATCTGTCAGTGCGCAATGCCGCGCTGATTGGGCAGATCGTTGGTTGCCCGAAGTGCAACAGCATGGTGGAAATCGCGCCTCCTGCCACAGCCACTCCGACCAAACCTCTTGCCGCTGCTGTGGCACCTGTTGTTGCGCAACCCTCATTCGAGGAACCACTCGGTAGTTTTGTCGAACCTGCCACGGTCGAGCCAGCATCACCCGCCTCCCTTACCGATGATCCTGTTGGCAGCGTCCTCGCCACGAGTTCGTCTTCGAGCGCGAAGTTCATCATCTGGGCCGTCGCGAGTTTCGTGATCGGGGCGACCCTCACCGGAGCGTTTTTGGTTCTGCGTTCCGGTGGTTCCGCGGAAGAAGTTGCCGCTGTTGAAACGAAAATTGCACCTGTGAATGAGCAGCCCAAGACTCCGCCAGTTGCCGAGGAATCCACGACAGAGGCAGCGCCGCCCAAAAAAACCAGCCCTGACATCGCCAAGAAAAGCAAAACACCTGCCGACGACAATCCATTTGAAGTGCAACCCGAACCCGCCGAACCGCCGCTCTTGGGTGTGATCGAGGAACCTATCGCCGAAGTTGCCGTCGCAGAACCGGCGGTAACTGCCACGGAAGAAGCCCCCGAGCAAAAGTTGGTGATCGAAAGCCCCGCCGAGCCACGGATCGCACGCAAGTTCGACCCGCTCGCCCTTGACCCCGAAGAGCTAAGTCTCAACGCGCTCAGCGAAGCTGGCACGGCAGACGCCGAAAATGCAGCTCCTGCCGACGAAGCCGTTCCGCAAGAAATCGAACCGCAACCCGTGCCGCCGCTGGCGAATGTGAGCAAGGTTGTGCGTCTCAACGAAAAATCAGGGGGTGCGAGTCGCAGTCGCTCCGCCGAGATACAACTGAACCGTGAGTTGCCCGCACTCACGTTGAAGGACATGCCGCTGTTGGATTTTCTTAACCTCGTGAGCCAACTGGCCGGCGTGCCGGTGAGTATCGCACCCGACCAGCTTCTCATGGCCGGCATCACACCGGGCAGACCGGTGTCGCTCGACACCTCAGCCAACCGTCTGGCCGACGCGCTGTCCGCGGTACTCAAGCCGCTCCACCTGGAAGCAACGACTGACGGCCCGCAGGTCGTGATCGTGCGCAAAGACGCGGCCAAGGTTCGCAGCGTTGATTACCCCATCGACGATTTGCTCGGGAATAAAACGACGGCGGCCGAGTTCGCCATTTGGATCGAAAAGCTGATTGCCCCCGAATCGTGGCAAGCCAACGGCGGCGACGGCAAGATCACCCTGTCGGAGAAATCTTTGCAGGTCGAGCAAACGCAGGCCGTGCAGTACCAAGTGCTCTTTTTCCTCGAACGCATTCGGCTAGCAAAACAGTTGCCGCTGCGGAGCCGTTACCCCGAACGTCTTTTAGCGGCGAAACCTCTGAGCGTCGGTATTGCCGACCGTCTCGCAGCACCGACGACTTTCACGTTCTCGCACGACACGCCGCTGGCCGAAGTGTTTCACTACTGGCAAGGCGAAGCGGGGCTGCCGATCTTCGTCGATTGGCCAGCGCTCGCCAGCGTTGACCTCTGGCTCGATTCCCAAGTGACGTGCGCAATCACGAACGAACCCTGGCAGACAGCCCTCGACACGGTCCTCGCCCCCCTCAACCTCGGTTGGCGACCGGCCCCCGGCGGCGGAATTCAAGTCACCTCCCGCGCGCGCATCGAGACCGAACCACAACTCGACATCTACCCCGCTGGCGCATGGCAAGGCGATGCCGCCGACGCTACCGTGATCAACGACACAGTGAACAAGCTTACCTACGTACGTGCCAGCGCCGCCGCACATCGCCAATAGGTGTCATCCTGAGAGAGCCTTAGCGACCGAAGGATCTGGCATGAAACACTCTGGGCATTGTAAATGTGCACGGATGGAAGCCAGATTCTTCAAGTCGCAGAACTCCTTTCAGAATGACATTCATCGATCACACCCCCGCGCCCAACACGCGATCCACCGCGTCGGCAATCCGTCGGCAACCCTTCATCATCTCCTCGAACTGCGCGAAGTTCAGCGATTGGTAGCCGTCGCTCATCGCCTTGTCGGGGTTCGGATGGACTTCAACAATGAGGCCGTCGGCACCCGCCGCGATCGCCGCTTTGGCCATCGCGGGGACCAAACTCGTGTGGCCCGTGCCGTGACTGGGGTCGATCACCACCGGCAAATGGGTCCGCTGTTGCACATACGGCACGGTGGCCAGCGGCAGGGTGAAGCGCGTGTGGGTCTCGAAGGTGCGAATTCCCCGCTCGCAGAGCATCACGTTGGGATTGCCGCCGTCCAGAATGTATTCCGCCGCGAGCAGGAATTCGTCAATCGTCGCACTCGGTCCGCGCTTTAACAGTGCCGCGCGATGCGACTTGCCCACCGCTTCGAGCAGCCGATAGTTCTGCATGTTGCGGGCACCGATTTGTAGCACGTCGCTGTATTCGCTCACCAAGTCCACGTCATCGGGCGAAACCACTTCGGTCACAATCGCGAGGCCCGTTTGTTTCCGTGCCTCGGCGAGCATCTTGAGCCCAACTTCCTTGAGCCCTTGGAAACTGTAGGGACTTGTACGCGGCTTGAACGCCCCACCACGCAGTGCCGACGCCCCGGCCGCTTTCACCGCGTGGGCACATGCCAAAATCTGTTCTTCGGTTTCTACCGAGCAGGGCCCGGCAATCACGCCAATCGTGCCGTTGCCCACCGACAAACTGCCGGCGGTGATGGTGGAACTTTCCGGCTTGAGTTCCCGGCTGGCCAATTTGTACGGAGCGAGAATCGGCAACACCTCATCCACCCCAGCACAACTCTCCAGCGAGCCAATCCCCGCCACCCGTTCCTCCCCCACGGCGGCAATGACGGTCCGCTCGGTCCCCTGAATCACAACCGGCTTAAGGCCCAAAGCCTCGACATGCGCCACTGCGTTATCAATATCCGCCTGCGCGCTCCCGCGTTTCATCACGATGATCATGGTTTTCTCCAAAAATAAACGATGTTTGGTTGGTTAAATTGTTTGAAAAGGAAAACTTTGGTGAGTAGGTGAGTATGTCATTCTGACAGGAGTTCCACGACTGGAAGAATCTTGATTCTAGTATCACACGTTAGGAAAGCGTGCAAAGACTTAAGCCAGATCCTTCGGTCGCCAAGGCTCCCTCAGGATGACGATTGCGCCCGGTTTTTTATCCGCACCTATTCTCGACCAACAAAAAAACCCCGAGAACCTGGCGGTGCTCGGGGCGATTGGTGTTTCGTATGCTGGCTAATTACCTGCTACGCACTCCCTCCGGCCCCGCTACCTCCAAAAAAGTAGCGAGTGGTGCTAAACCAAAAAGTGCCGTAGTAAGCGTGCATAGCTGTATTTTGGTCAGGAAATGCGGAGTTGGCAAGCGGAAAATTTTGGAGGGTATTGCGTTTCCATATTCGCCCAGCCGGAGGGCAACGCCCCTCCGGGAGTTTCAGGGAGACCATGGGCTTTTCCTCACTCACGGCAATTGACTGGCAGCTTCTCGCACGACAACCGGTCGTCGCGCGGTTTGGAGTTCCATTGCTATCAGTCGTGGTAACTTCACCACGACAACTTCACCGCGCGGCGGATCGATGCCGTAGAGTATGCCCGGTTCGCCGCGATCCCAAGCGAAACCTTGGCCGGCAATCGGCACGGCTAAGGTGCGAGTGAGGCGCAGAGTCGCACCCGCGCGGGGCAGGGCAAGTTCGTAAAGCTCGCCCCGGTCATGGCCCGTGCAATAAAGTAAGCCGTTTGGTCCCCAAGATCCGCCCGAGCAACTATGCGGCTCGAAGCGTTCGATCACATCGGGTAGAAACACCCAACCAGCCGTCCGCCGCCATTGGCGGTCGAACTTCACCAACGAAGTCCAGCGGGCATCTCTGGCGTGCGGGTCGTCATTGACTTTTTGGCTGTAGTGCGCGAACACGGCCCACCAGGCATCCTCATACCAGTCGATCCAGGTAAGCGAACCTTCATAAATGCCCAGGCTGTGCGAGCGGATGTGTTCGAGGGTGCGCGTGTCCCAGACTTCAATGGAGCTTGTTTCGGGGTAGTGCGGAAAATTTGAGTGGGCACAATACAGCAGCCCGTTGAGTACAATCCCCGAGTTCAAATGTTCGAGCGGCAATTCCGGCGTAGCCTGCCAGCGTTTCACGAACTCGCCGTTTTGTTTGGCATATTTGGCGACGACGCGGTTGCCAATGGCATAGAAATACTCGTCATCAACGGCCACGGCTTGCGTCGCTTCGGCGGCAGCAAAACGGCGGAGTTCGACGGCGGGTTGAATCACTGCGTCTTGTGCGACCAACAACCGCGTGAGCAAGAGCTTCAGTACCAAACTAAGAACGAGAGAACGCACACAATTAGCTCCGTGGACCAGTTCAGGCAAACTTCCACCACCAATATCGCTGATGAGTGTGAAGTTTGCGTGAGGGTCGTTAGAAGCTAGCTTTTCAGCGGTTTGCTGATGAAATCACAACGAAAAAGTACGTGGTGCTGCTACTGCTTCGTCCGGAAATCTGCCACAAGTGGTGAAAGAGCGACGCTAACCCTTACTCGATCATTCAGTTCGCTGTTCCGGCTGTTGATACACCCGGACGTAATCAACTTCAAAGCGTGCGGGAAATTTTGTCGTCGCAGGATCGCCCCCGTGAATCCCGCCAATCGCCAAGTTCAGCAGCAAGAAGTGCGGTTCTTGAAACGGCTCAGTTCCCGGCGGCTCGAGATTGATCGCTTTTTTGAGGGAGGTTTGGTTAAGCAACTTGCCATCAACGAAAATTTTGATCTCACGCGGATTCCAATCAAGCTGCCAGACATGGAATTCATCGGCCCAACTTGAAGTAAAGTCTTCGAGCGGAACGGTCAGCGCATCCCATACTGGTTGATAGCGCTTTCCCTGCCAGCAGACATTCGCTAGCAAACCGCCCGCATAGTACTCCATCACGTCAATCTCGCCACAGCCAGGCCATCTTCGCGCAGAGCCGAGTGTCCAGAACGCGGGCCACAAACCTGGCCGCACATCAATCCGTCCGCGCATGACGAACCGGCCATACTTCCACTCGTGCTTGCCCTTCGTCAACAAACAGGCTGAAGTGTATTCGGCGAACTCTCGACTACGTCGCCAATCGCGCGCTCCCGTCCTATAACGAGGATTTTTTATACGTTCTTGCCGTGCTTCGATGATCAAGAATCCATCACGACAGACCGCGTTCTCCTCCTGATACCATTGCAGTTCCTCATTCCGCTCAAATCCGTGTTCATAGGTCCAATTGTCAGCGTTCGGCGGGCCATCTTGGTCGAATTCGTCCGACCAGGCTAATTTGTAACTGTCCTCGTTAACCTTAGGTAGCGTAGAAGGTTGGGCAAATGTAGATTCCATAAGAATCGACAGGCAGGCAAAAAATAGAAAAAGTCGCATGATCTTAGGCTGTCTCACAAGCTTCTGATGGGATAGGCTTCTCTGTGACTTTTTTTGAGGAAATATCATCCTATTCTATCGAATAACAAACGGCATGTCCCTGGGAGTAAAATCTCACTCTCAAGCTGCCTGTCGCAGACCTAAAAATTTGCGTTGTGTTTTGCGTCGATATATTTTGCAAAATCCCTGGGCAAAGCCTGATGCTCATGCCAAAATAGGCGTTCTCGCGACGAGTAACTACCGCGAAATCTTTTGTCGCATTCTGTCTGGTTGAGGCACTTGGGGAGCATTTTCATGCCAAGGTTTGTTCTGTTTCTCTATTTATTCTTATTCGCCATCGTAACGCTGCTCAATCCCTTGTGCGCCGCCAATGATTGGGAAGATCCCGAGATAATTGGTCGCAACAAGTTGCGCCCAACGGCGACCATGTTCCGGTTTGATACAACGGAACTTGCAAGGCAAGGAGGCCGCGATGAGTCGCCCTACGTCAAGTTGCTGGCGGGTGATTGGAAATTTCAATACGTCAAAAACCCTGATGAGCGAACTGCGGACTTCTTCAAGCCGGATTTTTTCGATGGGGACTGGGATAATATCAAGGTGCCCTCGAATTGGGAGCGACAGGGCTTTGGTCAACCGATCTATACCAACATCATCTATCCGTTCGACAAGAATCCGCCTTTTATCGCCGGACCGAATGGCAACCCCGTCGGCTCGTACCGCCGTACCTTTGCGGTGCCCGCGGAATGGAGCAAAGAGAACCGCAAAATACTCTTGCACTTCGACGGCGTGGAATCCGCTTTCTATGTGTGGGTCAACGGCAAGGAAGTTGGTTACTCGGAAGATAGCCGCACACCTGCAGTCTTTGATATCACCGAATATCTCAAAGAGGGCGAGAATCTGCTGGCCGTCCAGGTCTTTCGTTGGAGTGACGGTTCTTATCTCGAAGACCAAGATTTTTGGCGAATGAGCGGCATTTATCGCGACGTTTATCTTGAAGGGCTTCCACAATTCCGCGTACAAGACTTCGAGGTGCTGACTGAATTCGACAAGTCGCTTGATGATGCGAAACTCAAGGTCAACGTCACGCTGGAAGACTCCACGAAAAAAGATGTCTCAGGCACACTACAAGCTCAGCTTTTTGACGAGAACGGCAAGGTCGTCGCCGAAGCAAATGCGCCGGTGAAGGCTGCCTCCCAGGCGGATGCTCAACAGACTCTCGCGCTCGACGTCGCCAAACCGAAGAAATGGTCCGCTGAAGCACCCAATCTTTATCGTTTGTTGCTAACTTTGCGCGATGAACAGGGTGAAACCATTGAAATCATTCCCGCGAATGTCGGTTTTCGGAAAGTCGAGATCACCGAGGGACTTCTGCGCGTCAATGGTCAGGAACTGCGTATCACGGGTACAAATCGTCATGAGCATGACCCCGTTACGGGGCATACTATTTCCGTTGATTCAATGATCAAAGACATTCTGCTGATGAAACAGCACAACATCAACACCGTCCGCGCCAGTCACTATCCCTACGATCCGCGCTGGTACGACCTCTGCGACAAATATGGGCTCTATGTGATTGACGAAGCCAACATCGAATCGCATGGCATGGGATACGGACCGGAATCACTGGCCAAGGATCCACGCTGGGGTAAAGCCCACATGGATCGCATGCAACGCATGGTCGAACGGGACAAGAATTACCCCTGCATCATTATCTGGTCGCTTGGGAATGAAGCCGGTAATGGCGTCAATTTCGAGTCCACTTATCGCTGGACCAAAGAGCGTGATCCTTCCCGACCGGTGCAGTACGAGCAAGCAGGCTGGAACTACTGGAACACGGATATCCGCTGTCCGATGTACGCCCGAATCGGAGAAATCGTGAACTACGCCCGCCACAATCCCGATCGACCTCTGGTGCTCTGCGAATACATGCACACGATGGGCAACAGCGGCGGTGGCTTCCAAGATTACTGGAACGTCATCGACGCTTGGCCGGCTTTGCAAGGAGGCTGCGTCTGGGATTGGGTCGATCAGGGGCTTCAAGAAACCGACGAAAACGGCGTGAAGTACTGCCGCTATGGTGGAGACTACGGCGACAAGCCGAATGACGACAACTTCTGCTGCAACGGCTTGGTACTGCCCGATCGCACTCCTAATCCCTCTTTACTCGAAGCCAAACATGCTTACCAGCCTGTCGGCATAAAAGTGATCGATGCAGCACGCGGGGTTGTCGAAATCGTGAATCGCTACAACTTTACGACGCTCGACACTCTGGAGGGAACTTGGCGTTTGGAAAAGGACGGCCAAGTCATTCAGCAGGGCACACTCAAAGATTTGCAAATCGCCCCCGGCGTACATCGGGAAGTGACCCTTGGATTCTCATTGCCAGCGCCCAAACCAGATCGCGAGTATTTCGTGACCGTTGAATTCTCGTTAAAGGAAGATACGCCTTGGGCCAAACGCGGACACATCATCGCGTCGGAACAGTTTCAACTTCCGATCCTGGCCATTGTTGCTGACAAAAAGGAAACCGCCGGCAAGGCCGTCGAAGTCGAAAGTGTTTCAGGAAAAATTGTATTGAAAGGCGATGGGTTTGCTGCCACTGTCAGCAAGTCCACCGGCGCTTTGGAATCTTACGTTTTCAACGGTCGCGAACTGTTTGCCAGTCCTCTTGTGCCGAATTTTTGGCGAGCCCCTAACGACAATGACGATGGGAGCCAGATGCCCAAGCGATTGGCTATCTGGAAGTCTGCAGGGCCGGAGAGAAAGGTTAGCGACGTGCAGGTGGTCAGCCTACCGAACGGTTCGGCCTCTGCTCAGGTCGAGCAAACAATTCTCGCGAACGACTCGCCCCTTATCACAAGCTACGTAGTCGATTCTACTGGTGCCATTCGTGTGACGATGACCTTTGATCCGACAGGAAAGCTGCCGGAATTGCCTCGCTTTGGCATGCAATTGGCGATACCTGCTGAGTTCAAAAACATCACCTATTTTGGCCGCGGTCCGCACGAAAACTATATTGATCGCAAAGCCAGTGCGTTCGTCTCCCGTTATCAAACTGACATCGAACATTTCACTCACAACTACACGCGGCCGCAAGAGAACGGCAATCGCACCGATGTCCGCTGGCTTGCACTCGCCGATGACAAGGGAGCTGGACTATTGCTTAGCGGCCAACCCCTGTTGAGCGTCAGCGCCTGGCCGTATTCCCAACAAGAACTCGAAGCTGCCAAGCACACCAACGAGTTGCCACAAAGTTCGTCGATTACCGTCAATCTCGACGATGCTCAGATGGGAGTGGGTGGCGACGATTCCTGGGGCGCGCTTCCCTATCCGGAATACTCTGTGCCGCCAGTTTATCGGACTTACTCGTTCGTCATGAGGCCATTTAAGAGCGGCGGAGATATTAGCGAAATTGCTCGTGTTGTCGAATGAAAACCAGCGGAACATGCCTGCGGTAAGGAAGGGGTATGCTTTCTCAGTCACGTGGCCAACAACGCTGAAAACCTCTTGTTATTATCGAGTACCGGAGGAGGGGGTCGAACCCTCACGCCCTTGCGGGCACTGGATTTTGAATCCAGCGCGTCTGCCATTCCGCCACTCCGGCAAATCGTTGGCAAGACCTAAGTTTACGAGGATTCATCGGGTCGTCAACGGCTTACAAAGCGGTGAATCTCTCGCTATTCGCTGAATTCTCGACCCAACCGCCCGAGGCGGCACTCAACTTCACGGCTTCGATCACGCGCATGTTGGCTACCGCGTCGGTGAGTGGTGTCGGCACGGGAGTGTCTTCCAAAATGGCTTGAGAAAAGGCATCACCCTGAAGCATGTACTGATCGCAGATCTCGAAGATGATTTCGTGAATTTGGCCGTTTATTTCATGCCAAATGCGGCACGGTTTGTCGGGCGGGGCATTGAAGGGAATCTCGATTTCTACCCGCCCTGTCGTCCCTAAGATGTTCACGCGCTGATACGGCACGAGTTGCGTCGAACACGTAAATGTTGAAGTGCCGCTGCCAAAATCCAACAGGCCGGAGGCCAGTCGATCCGTGCCAAAAGTCGGATCATATTCGACCCAGCCACACACGCGCTGCGGTTCTCGACCAAAGATAAAGCGTGCCACGGAGATGCCATAGCAGCCGATGTCCATGAGCGCACCACCACCTGCTGCGATGCTATTGCGAATATTGTTGGCATCGACGTTGTGATAGGAAAACGACGATTGCACGGAGCGCAGTTCACCGATCTCACCCGCGTCGACGAGTTGTTTGGCCTTCTGCCATTGCGGGTGGTGGCGATACATGAAAGCTTCCATCACCTTGAGTTTGGGATGGCGAGCCGCGACAGCGAGGAGTTCTTCGCATTCGACGGCAGACATGCCGAGCGGCTTTTCGCAGAGAACGTGCTTGCCAGCCTCCAAAGCCCGAATCGACCACGGCACATGTAAGTTGTTAGGCAGGGCATTGTAGATCGTATCGATTTCAGGATCGGCGAGCAGTGCTTCGTAGCTGCCATAAGCTCGGGGAATCCGCAGGCTCTTGGCGACTTGATCAGCGGTAGCTTGGTCGCGGGAGCAAATCGCGTTGATCTCGCACAATGCACTGCGCTGCATGGCGGGAATGACCTTTTGCGTGCCAATCTTGGCGGTGCTCAGAACTCCCCAGCGGATGCGTTTCATTTGTAGGCTCATTCGTGAAAAAAAGGGAATGAATTCAACAGACGGATTGTTTATGCTGGTGATACTTACAAAGCTTAACCGAGACTCGGACAAAATAGAACACAGATGAACACGGATCAAACGGATTTACGCGGATGCGATGCAGTGTCGCAGGTTGTCAACATCGCAGGGTATAAGTTTGCGCGGCTGACGAAGCTTGTCGAGCGACGGGACCGCTTGCGCGAGCTTGCTCATGACTTGGGGCTACGCGGCACGATTTTGTTGAGCGAAGAAGGAATCAATCTGTTCGTCGCGGGAGAGTCGGCATCCGTGCGACAATTGCTTGCTGACATTCAAGCAGACGCCGAGATCGGTTTGCTGGACGTGAAGGAAAGCCTGAGCGATTACCAACCTTTCAGCCGGATGTTGGTGAAGGTCAAGAAAGAAATTATTGCCTTTGGCGTGCCGGGAATCGACCCGGTCGATTTCCCCGCCGCCAAGATTTCGCCGCAGGAACTCAAGTCTTGGCTCGACTCCGGCAAGCCGTGCCACTTGCTCGATGTCCGCAACGACTACGAAGTTCGCTTGGGAACTTTTGAGAGTGCCGTGGCGATTGGCGTCGATCACTTTCGCCATTTCCCCACGGCCGTCGAGCAACTGCCCGAAGAACTGAAAACGGAACCGATCGTGATGTTTTGCACGGGCGGAATCCGCTGTGAGAAAGCGGGGCCTTTCATGCAGCAGGCCGGCTTCCGCGAGGTTTACCAACTCGATGGCGGGATTCTCAAATACTTTGAACTTTGCGGACAGGACCACTTCCACGGCGAGTGTTTCGTATTCGACAAGCGCGTGGCCCTCGATGCCCAGTTGCGGGAAACGCCCACGACGATTTGCTTTGCGTGCCAGCAGCCGCTCTCGGCTGAGGAGCAGGAGTCGGCGGACTATGTGGTAGGGGAGCGGTGTCCGTATTGCACGTGAGCCAAAGAAGCCTTGTCATTACTAGCTTGGCTTACAGAAGAATCCCTTTTGGCCGAAGGCCTATTTCACCGTAGCCTGGGGCAAACGAAGTGTCGCCCCAGGTTTATGAATCATTCCAAAGGTTTAGCCGAAGGCCATATTCAACCGTGGACCGAAACAGGCTGAATATGGCCTTCGGCCAAAGTTCGTTAATGCATCACATACCTGCGGCGATGCCGCAGGCTACGATGACAGAAGGCTATCGGCCAAGAGTTGCGGACGTCATGAGTGCCCCCCGTGCGTAAGGTCGACATCAACGACCGAACGAACAGCCTCACTCAAATGCCATACGAGCGGCATGGGCAGTGTCACTGCGGGCAAGTCCGGCACAGGCAATTGCGGCTCCGCGGCGATTCGTTCATCCGCGAGACGACGTTCTGTACTTCGGTCATCATTAGAGCATTGTGGCATGATTCCAAGATAATCCTGGACGAGCGTCGCATCAATTGCTTTCTAAGATTCAGTGAGATTGCCGCTGTCAGATTCTACTGATTGCGATAAACTTTGAGGCATCTTTCGGCAACCGCACGCATGCAAGAGTCATTCGTTTCAGGAGTAATAATGAGCACGGCCACTAACGAAGAACGCACTTTCCTCGGGCATCCGCCGGGACTCTTTGTGCTTTTCTTTGCCGAGATGTGGGAACGGTTTTCCTACTATGGCATGCGTGCGCTGCTGTTGCTTTACATGATGAAGGGTTTTCTGTCTTACAACGACAGCCGAGCTTATGCCGTCTATGGTGCCTACACGTCGTTAGTCTACATGACCCCCTTCTTCGGCGGCTTGTTGGCGGATCGTTTTCTTGGTCCGCGCGTGGCCGTGATTATCGGTGGGCTGTTGATGGCGGCGGGCCATTTGGTGATGACGCAAGAGAATACGACGCTCTTTTATGTCGCACTGGCCCTGTTAATCGCCGGCAACGGTTTTTTCAAACCGAATATCTCCGCGATGGTAGGCCAACTCTATCCCGCCAACAGCACGAAGCGCGACAGCGGATTCACTTTGTATTATATGGGCGTGAATTTGGGCGCATCGCTCAGCCCGTTGCTCTGCGGGTACATCGGCGAGAAGTACGGCTGGCATTATGGGTTCGGACTAGCGACGATAGGCATGTTGGTCGGTCTCGCTATTTTTGTCATGTCGACGTTGGTAACTCAGCTCTTGATCGGGTTTGGCGCTTTAGGGACTGTCTATTCACTTTACATTTATGTCCCTGACAATCTTACGGCCCAGCTTGTGAACGGCTTCGTGGCCCTCTGTTTGTTAACTGCCGGCATCATTTCCGTGCGGGCTCTTTCTCTCGGCGGCATTCCCGATGATGTGGGGCGCCCACCGAACGGTAAGGCACAGAATCTTATTCCGATACTTCTCGGCATCATAATTTGCGTGCCGCTACTTTCACTGTTTGTTTCGGATTTTTCGATTCTGCGTGAGGGGGGCAAACCCGTGCGCCTCATCTCTGACGCAACGATTGAAAGCATCAGTCCCGAGAGCGGAATACTGAGCGAGGTCGTCAAAACCTTCTTGACAGAGATTAGCAAGCCCGCCGGCATCCTCCTGACAGTCACCGGCCTCGTTGCGTTTGGGTATTTGATTTTCGAAACATTCCGCCTGGAGCTCGTCGCCCGGCAGCGGATGTACGTGGTTCTCATCCTGACGTTCTTCTCCATGCTGTTTTGGGCGTTCTTTGAGCAGGCGGGGAGCAGTGTCAACAACTTTACCGACCGCAACGTCGATCGCGTGGCGGAAACGCGCATCATCACCGCCGAGGACATCGGCGCGACGATTCAGATTCAGCCGACCCAGGAGCAGCTTGGCTTCACCAACGGCAACGCCATGTTCACGCTCTCGCAGCTCGACAAGCTAAGAAAAGCCAATCAAGTCGCGGACGATCAGGAAGGAACGCCAAATTTCACGATTGATTGGGTCGTCGCCGAGGATAATGTTGGCATGGGGCTGGCTGGCCGTAATAGCGAATTGGCGGCGAGCACCTTCCAGGCGGCGAATCCGGTGTTCATCTTGACGTTCGGCTTGGCGTTTACGGCGCTCTGGTCTTGGTTGGGCAGTCGGGGTAACGAACCGGCAACACCCTATAAGTTCGCGCTCGGATTGATGCAACTCGGTTTGGGCTTCGGCGCATTTTGGCTCGGCGCAGTCAATGCCGACTCGCGCGGCATGGTCGCAGTGACTTGGTTACTAGTGGGTTACATGTTGCAGACGACCGGCGAGCTATGCATCTCGCCGGTGGGATTGTCGATGGTCACTAAGCTTTCGCCCAAGGTGTTGGTCAGCACCGTAATGGGAGCATGGTTCTTGGCCACGGCGTTCTCGCAGTATCTGGCGATGATTATTTCCCAATTCACGGGTGTTTCCCATGGTGAGGGGGAAGAGAGGGTCATCCCGCCCCCCGTGGAAACGGTCAATCTCTACGGCGACGTTTTTCAGAGCATTGCCATCGCCGCCGTCGCTTCAGGGGTGATTTGCTTATTCCTCGCCCCGCTGCTGAAAAAGTGGATGCATGAAGGGAAACCATGAAATCTCTAATGCCTAATTGTCACGCCAACTGCATCGCCGCCCCGCGTAAGCTGCGGCCGTAGGGATCGTCGGTGCTTGGCGGTTCGAAAAGATGGATGTCCGTGGGATTCACACGCGCGAAGACGGATTTCCCCTCCGAGAGTATTCCCGACGGGATGCGGCAAACGATGCGCTTGCCGGAAGAGAGCACCAAGTACACGTCCATCATGCTCCCCAGCGGTTCGACGACCTGCACGGTGGCGGGCAAAGCATGGCCCTCGGTGGGATGCTCGTCAAGTTGGAAACTCTCGGGGCGAATACCCGCGATGATGGGCCGTCGTGCTTTCCCATCGAGCCACGACTCGTCCGCGCCATCGAGCCGCAATTGGGCTTCGCGGCTCACGAACCATAAGCGTCCGTCCGACTGTTCAAGTTCCCCCTCCAAGAAATTCATGGGTGGCATCCCGAGAAATCCCGCCACGAAGCGATCCGCCGGATTGCGATAGATTTCCAGCGGCGGCGCGCATTGCCGCTTCAAGCCGTCGCACATCACGCAAACCCGGTCGCCGAGCGTCATCGCCTCTTCTTGGTCGTGCGTCACATAGATCGTGGTTGTACCGAGTTGCCGATGGAGCCGCTTGATCTCGGCGCGGGTTTCCACGCGCAATTTCGCATCAAGATTCGAGAGCGGTTCGTCGAACAAAAACACGGCGGGCTTGCGAACGATGGCTCGCCCCAGGGCGACTCGCTGCCGCTGACCACCGGAAAGAGCCTTGGGTTTGCGATTCAAATACGGTTCAAGTCCCAAGAGTCCTGCCGCCCACTTCACCCGTTCATCAATCTCAGGCTTAGGCGTTTTTCGCATCTTCAGTGCGAACGCCATGTTGTCTCGGACGGTCATATGGGGATAAAGCGCGTAATTTTGAAAGACCATCGCAATGTCGCGATCACGAGGATGCACGTCGTTGACGATGCGGTCGCCGATGCGCAACGTGCCGCCAGAGATCGACTCCAACCCCGCGATCATGCGGAGCGTGGTGCTCTTGCCGCAGCCAGATGGGCCCACGAGCACGAGAAACTCGCCATCGGCGATCTTGAGATCGAGATCGCGGACGCCGTACACGTCGCCCGCATAAATCTTCGCCACACCATCGAGAGTGACCGCGGCCATGAAAATTCTTTCGCTCAGATATTTTTCAGAAAAGCAACGCCCGGACGGCGTGAATTTTATTATAATCCCGCGGAAGGCGAAGTGCATCCACACGGAGCAACTTTTCTGCGTTGCACAAGGAGTGCCCGCAACGCCCGGCTCGAACCTAATCGACGTATCGGTGGACTACCGGGAAAACGACCGCATTCTCAATCGCGAAATCCAAGAACGCAGCCAACTCGTGTGAGAACGATCATGCCACTCGAACAATATCCGTACTATTTGGCGAACAAAGCCGAGCAGCCCAACGCCGATCTGGAAGTCACCGACAAATATACCGGCAAGGTGGTCACCCGCGTTGCCATGGCCGATGCCGAGGCCATCGACAAGGCGATTGCCGCCGCGGCTGCTGCCACTGAGCCCACCCGGCGGATGCCTCCCTACGAGCGTCAAGCCGTGTTGCACTACTGCATCCAACGTTTCCAAGAACGGAGCGCTGAACTTGCCGAACTTTTGTGTCTCGAAGCGGGGAAACCGATCCGCGATAGTCGCGCCGAGGTGAGCCGCTTGATCGATACGTTTCGCGTCGCAGCGGAAGAGTCGGTCCGTATGACCGGCGAGGTGCTGAACCTGGAAATCTCGCCACGGGCACGGGGCTATCGAGGCATGGTTCAACACGTACCGATTGGACCTTGCTCATTCATTTCACCGTTTAACTTTCCGCTCAATCTGGCCGCGCACAAAATCGCACCCGCCATTGCGGTGGGTTGTCCATTTGTCCTGAAACCCGCGAGCCGCACGCCCCTGGGAGCGATCATCATTGGCGAAATCCTCGCGGAAACCAATTTGCCAGCCGGTGCGTTTTCGATTCTGCCGTGTCATCGCGATGGGGCCGATTTGTTCACCACCGATGAGCGGCTGAAACTCCTGAGCTTCACCGGTTCGCCGGAAGTGGGTTGGGATTTGAAAGCCCGCGCGGGCAAGAAGAAAGTTGTGCTGGAACTCGGCGGCAACGCCGCTTGCGTGATCGATGCCGACGCGAATCTGGCTGACGCGGTCGCGCGGCTGATTGTTGGTGCGTTTTACCAATCGGGGCAAAGTTGCATCGGCGTCCAGCGCATTCTTGTGCATGAATCCGTTTATGACGAGTTGAAGCAGCAGCTCGTCGAGAAAACAAAAAAACTGGTGAGCGGTGATCCTAAGAACGAAGACACGTTCATCGGCCCCATGATCGACGAGAAGGAAGCCAGGCGTTTAGAAGAATGGATCAACTCCGCCATTGCCGCGGGTGGGAAGCTACTCTGCGGCGGCAAGCGCGCGGGTGCCATGCTCGAAGCCACTTTGCTCGAAGATGTGCCCAAGGATCAAACCCTCTGCACCAATGAAGCGTTTGGTCCCGTGGCCGTGCTCAGCAAGTTCAAGGATTTCGACGCGGCTCTCGCTGAGGTGAATGACAGCGTTTTCGGCCTCCAAGCCGGCATCTTCACCCGCGACATCTACAAAATGCAAAAAGCGTGGGATCGCCTGGAAGTAGGGGGGGTCATCATCGGCGATGTGCCATCCTGGCGCGTCGACAATATGCCTTACGGCGGCGTGAAAGACAGCGGCCTCGGTCGCGAAGGAATTCGCTATGCGATGCGGGACATGACCGAGGAACGGCTGCTCGTCATCCGCACTCCCGCTAGCGAGCTGTGATGGAAATCCTGCTCTCTCAGAAATCGTAACCGAATCGCATGCCAAAAATATCAGTCTGAGGATCCGAACCACCGGCGATGTCCGAGAAGGCATGGACATAGTTTGTCGTTACGCGCATGAACGGATTGAGATACCAATTGAGCCCGACCGTGAGATCGGTCAATCTTCCACCAGCAATATTGGCATCGTCGAGATCCAGTTGCGACATCCGCAACGCTATTTGCCAGGCCCCTGGACCCGTGCAGATGGTCTGGCTCTTGGACTCGCCCGCGTAGCCGACGAAATCTCGCAGCGGGATCACTCGACCAAAGGTGCCAAACTGCTTGAGATAGGGTCGATGTTCACCGGTGAGGAAATAGCTTACCTCGCTGTACCAACCATAGAATTGGGGGTTTTGACCGCCAACGTCATCGACCGTCGTGAACGTGAATTCTCCCTGCCAAGCCAGTGAGTTATTCACCAAGGCGAGTTCGCTGCCCCAGAGTTGATAAGAGTCGGCAAGAAAGTTTCCCGTGTCGACAAAAAAGGGCACATTGTTCGTGACCGAGCCAATACGAGCTTCTGGCTGCGCCCTGAATCGCACCACGCCATTGTTTGAGCCGCGAAAACTATGCGCGGCTCCAAGATGTAAATAGCGGCAGCAATTGTTCGACTCTGAGTAATAAGGCAAGAACGTGATCCGGCTCGTCACGGCGCTATCAAAATTGTCGCCGACGTCGTCCCCAAAGACATCGCTATCCGCGCGGAAAAGACCGAGTCCCCAGGCACTGTGCTCTTCAAAGGCGGTGTTGTTCACCATCACACCCATGTTGCGCGCGGGAACAAACGCCTGATCCATCAGCGATCGTTCCATAAACGTCGTGAATCGATTCGCGGTCAATCGTTCCAAGCTAAAGGGCTCAAAAAAATGGCCGACCCTGGCTCGACCAACCAGCGGCAGATCGTTGATTCCACCAAAAACGTCCAGGAAAGAGGGCCGACCAGAGAGAGCGAAATCCATCTCGATGCGATACGCGGTCGGGCCATAATCGCCGAACATGCCGATCCGCGCGCGGCGAAACGCCTCGCCATTTTCGATATCACCAAAGGCCGCCTTGCTCGCCGCGTCTTGGTTAAACCAATAGTTATCCGCCTGCAATTGACCCGTCCAGTTGACGGAGGGAACTTGGGGAGCTGATCCCTTATGCGGCGCGGGTTTGCTAGCTTTCTCTTGCTCCGCGAACTTTCTCTCGGCCTCGGCGGCTTCCAATTCCTCAAGCCGCGCTAGGATCGCGGCAAGCGCGGGATCACCGACATCCTCCGAGGTACTCTCCCTCCAGGAATCTTGTTGTGCATTTTCCCCGAGAGGGTCAGGTAGTCGAATCGGCTCACCCTGAGCAGGGGTCGTCATTGCGCAGAGCGCGATAGCCTGCAATACAATCAACAAATGCAGCGGAGCAGACCAGATAAGAATACGCATGCCAGAATCCACCGAGGTCGATGTCCCGTGAGAGTAGGCGGCCTCCGGCGGTCCAGTGAGCAGCATTACGGCATCATGGTAAATAAGTATCGGCGTATTGCCGCGCCGCTATTGAATGCATGCATTGATAGCATCCCGCGGCACCGAGATTTTTCGCTCCGCTTACAGAGATTCAGCTGGAATAGCACTCTGTCCCTCACCACCGTGGCAGGTCGGCGGGTCAGAGAAATTGAAGAAAGTGGCCCGCCAAGCAAGCTGGGGAACTAGGATTTGAACCTATTATTTTTCTGCGGAAGTCACAAGGCACTTGATGGACACTTGCGTGGCAAAGCTCGATACAGTTGAAGTTACGTCAATTTGCTAGGCACGTTGCAAGGGAGACACATTGAGGTTGTGTGGCCCATATTGTGTCGGATTTGTGTCGGTTTTCGCACGCAAAGTGAATGGCCAGCATTAAGCCGATTTCCAAAGTCTGGCCCAGAAGCACGCCACAATCAATAATCATTTGGATGGGAAGTTTGAACTTGTGGCACTGATCCAGTACTGAATCAAAGGAAAATAATCGATCCGTTGCGTATCCCGAAGAAAGTAGATGCCAAGCCAAGGCAATTTGCTGATGGGGTGGCAATAGGAAGTGCGATTAGAGCGCTGGTTACCGGAACCAAAGGTCCACGACAGACCACTTTTTTAGAAATCTACGAGTCCGGTTAACACATTGATCCAATAAGATTCTGTCCGGGCACCCCGAATTGCCTCCCACATCCTCAGTCCAGAAGTCGCCAACAAAGTTCAATCAGTGCCCTGCCCCAACCCTCAGGGCGGTTCGTCGGGTTCTATAAAGCGCAGTTATTATGAGCGGCACCAATCCGAAAGAACGGCCAGTGGTACACACCTCCGTACACGCATGAACTGCGCAAATTCGACGAATCTGCGAAATTTGCAACGGCGGGATCCGCTTTCCGAGGGTTTATTTAGAGGGGCGCTCTGATTCTTGATCAGTTGCTCGCTTCAATTCCAGTCATTCAGCTCGTCCAAGAGTTCGTCGAGCAACCCACCGACAAATTCGGCCGAGTTCGTGATTTCCGAGCGATAGAGCGTCAGCAGCCTTGCCGGAATGCCCAAGCAACATACGGGCGGACCGTTCTCAGGATCGAATGGATTCGGAAACGCCGCGAGCCAGAGGGCAACGTCGATGCCTCGGTAATTGAAGCACAGACTCTGGCCAGCGTGCCACCAGGGAATGCCAAGTGCGTCCAAGTGGTCTCCACAAATGTCGCGCAGCCACGAGTAAAGATCGGGATTGTTGACCACGGTCCCCTCTCCTATCTGGACCTTGTACCGAAGTGCCATAAACAGATGCTCGAAGAACCGCCCAAATTCGATACCCTTTGTCGCTCTAGGGCCGAGAATCGCGACCATTCACCTTGGGAAACTGGCAGTAAATCCCACTAACCCGTTGGGGTTCTCCTCGATTCGTCAGCGTCATTAGTGTTATGGGGCCAGAAATATGCGTATCTGAGACTCCATTGGCTTTGGTATTTGTGTAAATCTCCAATTTTTGCAAAAAATAGTTGATATGCCGCAAAACCCCCGCTAACATCTGGGCATGTATGGGACGGCATTCTAGCGATCGCATCTCGAGGCACTTCCTCTAATTGACTTGCTACATCCGGTTTTGTCACCAAGCGGCACGGATTTGCTGACTTAATCGATATCGAATTTCCTTCCAGCGGTCTGAGTCACCTTAAACCGATCCGTGTACACACCGTGAGATGGTTTATGCGACATGGAGTTTGCACCAGTGGGTAGCAGCGCAATCTGAGGATCAGGACACTAAGATTTGCTGCATGGAATTCCGACAGCACTGTGATCATCAAGTTTCAGCTCTCTACATTAGCGAGAGAGATCAACAATAACGGTCAGCCACTTGTCTCTGCCCTTGGCATACTAGCGAGGGCGTATCGATACGCCCAGGATACCAACGTCGACCTTTGGGAATACGCAACTCCCATCAGTGAATTTCGCTATGTCGGCGTGACCGTCAATGAGCTCCGCTGGTTGCTTTTTTCTGGTCTTGCCGTCCATGCCAAGGAAGTAAGTGATCCGACTGGACAGGCCCGTGGGAGAATGTCCCCCGTGTAGTTGAAAAGCATGGCGGTTCCTCCGCCCAGAAGATACCTTCTGGGAAGAACCATTTTCCCTTTATTGGAGGAACCAA
>JAWXAV010000058.1:0-4938 GCA_034439695.1 Bythopirellula sp.
CACCGCCGCAAACAATGGTCCAAGCGTCGTGCTTGGAGCACAAGGCTGGCAGTTCGGCATACGCGTCGACATCGCCGTGAAGGTCAGTAACATAGAGTAGCCGCAAGTTCGTTACAGATCCTGCTCCGGCTGAAGCGGGTACGTTGCCGGCAAGCTCATTTGGGGCTGTGTGTACCGACTCCGCGAGTTGCTCCAATGCAGCAGTAAGCCGATCGGCCCACTTCGCTAGCCAAGCGGGTTGAAGGGGCACTCGCTCGTCAAGCTCGGCTCGTGAGAGCTGAGTGAAGTAGGCTTCAAGCACATGCATCGGATGATCTTGATCGCAGCATGCGGCATAATACAGGTCGCGATTCGCACCGAGCATCCTCCAGACCGTGGCCACCAGCGATCTCTTGCCATCGAGCCCGTCAGCAGCGGCCCATGCCCAAGCTCGATTTGCAGCGAGCCGGGCACCGGGCGTTGGAGATTTCTCAGCAGAGGCCACAGTCGGTTCCTTTGGTCTGATCTACCCCCAAAACCTATACCAACTTCAATGAGAGTCAATTCATTATATTCGTTGCCGCCGCTTCGGCGGCATGTGGCTCTGACCTGCCAAGACCGGACGGTTCACATGGAACACACCCGCCGGCCAAGAAGCAATCAATTCATCGCAGCAAAGCTTGAGATTGGACGTCGCCGCGCTCGGCAGCGATTACCGCTGGCGTCTGCCCGCTCACGTCACGCGCGGCCTTATCCGCACCGCGGGCGAGTAGCGCTGAAACAATATCACGGTCGCCCCTCACTGCTGCCAGGTGCAAAGCCGTCTGTCTTCTAACATCGGCTGCGTCGACCGGCGTGCGTTCGGATGCCAGCAAGGTGCGAATTACGTTCAGCTGGCCCCCTTCAACCGCGACGTGCAGAGCAGTCCGGTTCGCCGTGTCGAGCCAGAGTGGCGATTGAGGATCCAACTCCAAAATCTTGGCGACTACATTTACGCGACCGGCAAACGCTGCCACATGCAATGGTGTGCTTCCACTGCTGGAGATGCGAGTATCGAGCGGGATTTTGAGCTCCTCGACCAAGTCCGCCAACATCTCGACGCGGCCCTCCAATGCGCAGATGTGGATGCTCTGACGCCCCAGACTATCGGGCTGATCGAATGCAATCTGATTCGCGATGACTTCTTGTAGCATGGTGCGATTGCTTCGTCGCACCGCCACGGACAGGATTGAAGGCCGCGATCTCAGTGAATCCTTCGTCAGAAGCTCACGGTTGAACGGCGTAATCTTCTTTGCATATTCGCGTAGCGCCGTGTAGTCATCGCTGTTGATTGCTCTGATGAGCCCGTCGTACAGCTGTTCCGGAGTCAGCTTCACGTCCGGCGTGGCTGCGGCCTCGATATCCGGCTTGACGGGAAGTACTTCGAGCGATGGTGGAGGCGCCGCGTTGGAGATGGTTTTGGAACGCCACGAGTTAAGCAGAAGAAGTATCCCAATTCCCAAAGCGACGATCACGACTAATGCAATAACGACAATAGTTCGCGTGGAGCCGACGAGATTAGCTCGTCTGTACGCCGCACCGCTTGCCGGTTGAGTCTCTGTTGAATGCTGTCTCATTCTGAGTAGTCCGCTAATACAGGTCGGTCGATGACAGCCGCAGACATGAACGGCTGCTGATTGCGATTGGTCGCCTTGCTGACGTGATTAGAGACATACCCGAACAGCTCATCGAATGTGACCTTTCCATCCCTGTTCCCACCTTCGGTATCGGCAAGACCCGTCAAGCCTTGGGCGACGAAGTAGGTAAAGTACCCGTGTTTGTGTTCCGGGCTTTCCAGTGAGTACTGATTCAATCTTGAGCCTGCGAGCGTGATCATGCTCTGATTGTTGGCTGCTAAAGCAGCGTAAAGGGCGTCCAAGGGAGCGTTGGGCCGATTCGCGGTACCCGCCAACCCCCTGTCAGCACCGCCCGCGTGGCACGCATCGATTGTCAGGATTATTTGGCCTGCCTGATTCTTTCTCAAGGCCTCGCGGATGTCACTGAGCTTCGGGTTCATCGCTACTTGTCTCCCCTCGTGGTTGAATGAGCGAGCCGCAAGCGATGGCTCGTCCAACACTGCATTGCCATTCACGACCGGCGTTGACCCGTGGCCCGAGAAATGAATGAGCACTTGATCCCCGGCTCGAACCCGCCGTCCGAGCTTGTCGATCTCAATCATGATGTTGCGCCCAGTTGGGAAGAGTGCATTATCAGGTTCGAGATCATCAGTCATCATGACGACGCGATCGGCCGGATAGCCAGCCCGCTGCGTCAGCGTGTCGTACATCAAACGTGCGTCGCGCACACAATACTGCAGCGGACTAACTAGAGGGTCACCCTTGTAATTGATGCCGATGAGCAGTACCCAGCTGTTGGGAATGGGCCTGGCCTTGCGCGAGAGAATATCTTTGCCGGCTGCTGCTGCATCGGCATGCTTTTCTGGGGTCTCTTTAGCCTTGGGTATCCCCAAGTTGAGAACAAGTTCAAACTCGGACTGCCCCTCGACATGGATTGGAAAGTTCAGCGCCCCAATCTTCTGAATGAACGCTTGGACTAATTGGCCCGGCCGCCCCGTGTGCGTGACATCAAAAGAGGCAACAGCGCCGGAGACGTTGACTCGATCGATTCCGTCGTTTGATACCTCGGACATGCTGCGGAAGAGATCCATGATTTGCGGAAGGTTGTTCACGTTGTCGATCTGCTTCACGACGACCTGCAACGTTGAATTTTCACCACGACGTTCCGCGAACCGATCCCATCGCTCGACGAGATTGCCGACGAGGTATCGGGAAACTTCCTTCACGTTGGTCGGGTCGATTCGGCACTCGTCAAAGGTGTCGAAGCCTGAGTCGGGCCAGCGTTGCGAACCAACGATGGTCGCGTCCTGCCAACTTACCAACTGTGCCGAGTAGCAGAAGCCAGCGCCGGCCTGGACAGGCGCAATATTGACGTACAGAATGACATCAAAGTCGGGCATGTCGTTGCGAAGTGCGTCAGCAAGCTTGGATCCGTCGGCGAACCGGTCGGCCTGCCGGAGACGATCAGCAATCTTGGCCCGCAAGGGGTCGGAACCGACGACCTTGAAGCCCAGATCCGTCATCCAGTCTTCGATCTGGCGCGCGAGCTCGGAGTGCCGAAATACTGTTGCGCCATGCGATTTCTCGAACTGTGGGTCTGTGAATTCGGCGACGGGATCGGCGAGGTCCGAGCCAACCACGACGGCAACTCGCGGGGCACCAACTTTCCGAAGGGCACGCAATCGGGCATTGCGCTTCTCCGCGAACGCCGGGTCTTCAGTGTCGGTCAATTGGCACCAGGCGGGGCGCTTTGACGAGAGGATCTCCGCGAGCACGAAGTCGTCCTTGGTCTGGATTTGCCGGAGCGACTGGTTCTTGTCTTTGAGCGAGTCGCGTATAAGGCGAACCAAGTTGCGCGTCTCACCGGCGTAGAACACTTCGAACTCCGCAAACGTGGCCTTACCTTGACGATCAGCAGCTGCACTCACTGAAACAATGCCATTCTTGCCATCGAGCAGCATCGATGTAAGAGCATCGACTTCCTCGTTATTACGCAAGCCGAGCAAGCGAAGCTGAACGGGTCGGCCCTGCTCGTTTGCCATGACTGATGTACGAAAAACCTCACCGATCTTCACGACGAGTGCCGTGGAGAATTTCAACACTTCGGCTATATCGGGCGTCGTTTCATTCATCCTTATGTACTGCTCGCCCCCCATGAGTCGCCCGTTGCGCAGGTCGCGGACGTTTAGGCTCACGGTCACCATCCCGGGCCCGTCGGCCTGGAGCAAAACAACAATCGCGATGCGAGCGTTACCACTCTGCCTACGAAGGATCCCGGCGATGGCTTCATTTGCGAGCGGTGCTACATTTCCCTTGATCGCGTCTCCTTGTTGTAGTTTCTGCAACTCAATTATGTCTGGGAGAATGATTGCAGATGTGAGCCCGGGCGCCGACGTCATCATCGATTGGATCTTTGTTCGCAGCTGATTTTCCAGCGAGGTGCCCTTGAACTCAGGACCACCTTTTTCGAAGTAACCAACGAACAAGGAAATCGTCGGACGCTTCTGATCGACCCAGGCTTTCGCTAGGTCAACCTTCTGCACTTCGGTTAATGCAGTAGCGGGCCCATCGTCCCGTTCCGGCTTGCGTCCACCTTGGCCCATGGCGGCGGATGTGAGCAAAAGGCAATTCGCGAGAATGATGAGTACGAGTACATTCTTAAAACTCGAATGCATGGCATCTCCTTTCACCGACTTGAGAGAACTAGTCTCGAATATTCCATTGCCGCTGGGCTGGATTCCAGACAAGGTTGCGCCGAACATCTTTGGTATAGATGATGGCACCCGACTGCGGGTGGATGACGCGGCACTCAAATCGGAAGGCGGTTTCCTTTCCACCTGAGGCATTGACTGACGCGAACGAACTCGTGATCGCAAAGACATCGTTGGGGTGGTAGGTGGACGGCCGCACATCACGGACGTTGCTGCCGTCGGGTGCAGCAAAAGCGGAGTTAGAGCCACCGATTGAGGCGAGCAGATCACTCGCAGTTGCATCACGTGTTTCCACGATCAAGAAAGCATCCTGCAAAGGCTCGTTCCGCATGATCCGCGATCGCAGTGAGGCGACGGCCTCTGCGAACGGGGCACGATCGTCGAAACCAACGACGTTGATCGGACCAACACCGAGCACCTGGCGATGCTTTGATTCGCGGATCATGGGATGCGACGGCAACTCGTGGGCCAGGTCTTGCGCGATGATCTGAACAAACTCATCGAGAGTCGAAAGGGGCGACGCTGGATGAACTGATTCGACTGGAGTAGCGGGTTGTGGTCGGTTTGCGGTGCCCTGGGTCCCACACCCCGCTGCGAGGCTGAGAGAGAGGATGGAGCCCACCCACGCTGCC
>JAWXAV010000059.1:0-69795 GCA_034439695.1 Bythopirellula sp.
GGGAGTCTTAAATCAATGACTCCCGCCCCCTTTTGTTTTCTTGATTCTCCAAATCCTTGCTCTGTTATAACGCTGTAGCATGATGGGATAAATATCCCAGATGAGCACGGCGAAGAAAACGGCAACCAGCCAAGTAGACTCGTTCTGGAAATAGAGCCACACCATTATAACCAGTCCAACGACAAGGCTGCACAGATGCACGAATTCATTGAACCTCGTGCGCGCTTCCCATTGAATCGCCGAATTGAAATCTTTTATATTCCTGAAGCCCGGATCGGAATGTCTTCGTCGTTGATTCCAGTAGTCGCCCTTCGTGGCGAAGCGCTTGAACCAGCGGATACCCAATCGTTCGTAGAATCGGCCGTCACGTTCAAAGTCCCACAAATTGAAATAGCTTAGGTTTCTCATTTGAAAAGCTGTCGGGGGGTTTTGATTTAGACCCTCGGCAGCCTATTCCCCCTTGGCCCGTCACACGGACCAATCGTCAATTTGCAGGCTGGGCACAACCTGAAAATCCCTGCGGTTACGTGTCACCACGGTAGCTGACAGATCGAGTGCGATGGCCGCAATGCGGAGATCGTTGCCGCGAACGCCCAGCTTCATGCGAATGAGATCCTCATATCTTTGGATCGCGCTCTCTGGGAAGGAAACGATTTGCACCCGCGAGAGAAACCGCACGTTTTCGGCAAAACGTTCATAGACGCGGGCCAGTTGCTCGCTCCCCTTAACCCGGCGGCGCAACGTGTACCAGCCCGAAAGTTGCTCTTCGACGGTGATGATTGTCACGGCTAAGTCACTCGCAGGATGCTCCGTGACGCGCTGGCGAACCGTTGCGTTGCCGAGTTGGTACAGAGAGAGGATGTCCGTATCCAAAACGTAGAGGCCCATCACGATGCCTCGGCGTGATCGCGTTCCACGGCACTAAGCCACTCTTGGACCAGTGGGTCGCTCTGTTGATACATGCCGGCAAACGGCAGCCAAGGATGTTCCTCCGCTTGGATTTCGATGGAGGTGATACATGCGCCGTCCCGCAGTTTTTCCGACACACGATTGCGGAATTGAGCTAAGGCGTCTTCCGGAGTCGTCCCTTCCGCAACCAGGGCAAACGGTTCACCGCTACGGGCACGATAGCCATTGCCTGGCATCTGCTCGATAAGTACTGGAATTTGCATGGTTGCTCCGTTGGAATGCGTTGTGGCTCCAACCCCGCCAAGATCAATTGACTAACACTTTGATTATATCTTGTACTAATCGGGCAAACTAGGGAGTGCTTTATTCGGTAGTGTCCTAAGAGTGAGTTAATCCTTTTCGACAATGTCCCAATCCTGAGAACTGTCGGGATTTTCTCGTTCAATTCTTGCCACAATTGATTTTCTCTGAGGATAGCATTTCGGCCTCGACAACAAACCCTTGGTCTACTGCTCGTCGCCGAGGGGCTGACCGCGATTTACATAACGACGCAGTTTGCCACGTACTTGGCGGCCGTCGATAGTGAGCGGCGTGGGGTTCTATGAGGGGTGATAGCTGGCTCGCTCAAGAGTGCTTGTGGCGAAGCCGACGATTTCCTTGGAAGTCTCTTCATGGCCATGCTAGCGGCGGCTTGTTCGGTTCGTTTTTCCATGCACAATATCTTGCCACTCATTGCGATTCTTTTTCTTATGGCCGCTCCGTGGACGCAGGCTCAAGAAACGGAAGAAGAACACATCGAGACGGACCGCGATTCTTTCACCCCCGCCACAACCACGGCGGGGGCGGGGCGCTTGATTCTTGAGGCGGGTTACTCGTTCATCGATAATCGCGGCGTGCCCGAGACGCATAGCTTTCCTGAATTGATCGCGCGCTACGGCGTGTGTGATTGGCTGGAACTGCGGTTCGGGACGAATTACGAAGTCGGCGGCGAGTCGAACGCGATATCTGGCGGCGGATCGGGCGATTTCGAGTCCGCTGAAATTGAATCCGAGGCCAAAGTCGCCTATGGCTTCAAGGCCGCGCTCACGGAACAAGAGGGTTGGCTGCCGCGGAGTGCAGGTATCGTGCAAGGAAACACTCCCACAAGCGGCGCGGAATCGGAGACCCATCTCGTCGCCACTTATGTTTGGGGCTGGCTGTTGGCCGAGGGCTGGGTGAGGGATTCGGCGATTCGCTACGGCGACAGCTTGGCGGAAGAGGACCGCTTTGATCACTGGGCACCATCGACGGTGCTCAAGGTGGAAGTGGCTGAGCAGTGGAACGCCCATCTTGAGTATTTCGGAATCTTTACCGATGGCCGCGAACCAGAACTGAGCCGATCGTACCTCAGCCCGGGCCTGCATTATTTGGTGACACCAAATATGGAAGTTGGCGTGCGCGTGGGTTGGGGGCTGGGAAGCGACGCGGCGAATTTCTTTTCCAATGTGGGTATGGGTTTGCGCTTCTAAATATTTTCTCGCACTTTTGCAATTGGAATCAATTTACAAAGGGTTGCAATGCTCTAAACTGGCGGGAACGGAGATCATTGATTGTCTGCACGACGTGGACTCTCCTCACCTTGTTCAGGAACATTGCCATGAGTTGCCCTCCTTCTTCACGTTGGCTTGTCTTGTCCCTCGCGTTGGTCGCTGCCCATGCGAACAGTATTTTCGCGCAGGACAAAAAGCCCAATATCCTGGTTATCTGGGGCGACGACATCGGCACCTGGAACATCAGCCACAACAGCCGTGGCATGATGGGTTACAAGACACCGAATATCGATCGCATCGCCAAGGAAGGGGTCGCGTTTACCGATTACTACGCCCAGCAGAGTTGCACGGCGGGACGGGCGGCATTTATCAGTGGCTCCTCGCCGGTGCGTAGCGGCATGACCAAAGTCGGCATGCCCGGCGCGAAGGAAGGCTGGCAGAAGACCGACTGTACCATGGCCACAGTCTTAAAAGGCCAAGGCTATGCGACGGGCCAATTCGGCAAGAACCACCAGGGCGACCGCGATGAGCACTTGCCCACAATGCACGGGTTCGATGAATTCCTGGGCAGCCTCTATCACCTCAACGCCGAGGAAGAACCAGAGAACCGCGACTACCCGAGGGACATGAAGCTTCCCAACGGTAAAACCTTCCTGGAGCAGTTCGGACCGCGTGGCGTCATCAGCAGCAAGGCGGACGGCAAGGGAGGGCAGACCATCGAGAATCTCGGTCCTCTGACCAAGAAACGAATGGAGACCATCGATGACGAAACCATCGCCGCGGCGAAAGACTATATCACCCGTCAGGCCAAGGCTGGCAAGCCGTTCTTCTGTTGGTGGAACGGCACGCGGATGCATTTCCGCACCCATGTAAAGGAAGACCACAAGAACTTGGCTGGCCCGAACTCCGATGAGTACAGTGATGGCATGGTCGAGCACGACATGCACGTCGGCGAACTGCTTAAGCTGATTGATGACCTCGGGCTGGCCGACAACACAATTATTCAGTACTCGACCGACAATGGTCCGCACTACAACACTTGGCCGGATGCCGGCACGACGCCCTTCCATGGCGAGAAGAATTCGAACTGGGAAGGGGCCTTCCGTGTGCCGTGCTTCATCAAATGGCCTGGCCATTTCCCCGCCGGCACGACGGTAAACGGCATTGTGTCGCATGAAGATTGGCTGCCGACGTTCGCTGCTGCCGCTGGAGCTCCCGACATCAAGGAAAAGCTGCTCAAGGGTGGCGTGGAACTTGGTGGCCGCACTTACAAGAACCACATCGACGGCTACAACCAGCTCGACTACCTCAGTGGCAAGACGAAGGACTCTCCGCGCAAGGAATTCATTTATCTGAATGACGGGGCCGAAGTGGTCGCCATTCGCGTGGGCGACTGGAAAGCCACCTATCTGGAAAACCGCGCGCATCAACTGCAAGTATGGCGCGAGCCTTTTATCCACTTGCGCGCCCCGCATCTTTATAACCTGCGGCGTGACCCCTTCGAGAAGGCGGCGGAGAATTCCAACACCTACAATGATTGGTATCTCGACCACGCCTTTGTGCTGATTCCCCTGCAGGCGGTTGCCACCGAGTTCCTGATGTCCATGAAAGAATTTCCACCCAGCCAAAAGCCAGGCGACTGGAGCCTAGATTCCCTAGAACGACAGATCAAGGGCATGACAACAGGAGAGTAGAGTAATCTGCAAGCCCTGGGCTCCCGCCGACGCGAGGGAAAGCTCTGCTCGGTGTACGATTACCACGGGAACCGTGGGGACGAGAAAAAGTGGGGAAGAAGCAAGTGCTATACTTGGCGTATGGCCAGCGAAAACTTTGATCCCGCACATTCCTCCGAGACTCGGCGCGCTTGGCCGATGCGGT
Source organism: Bythopirellula sp. (assembly GCA_034439695.1). GTDB lineage: Bacteria > Planctomycetota > Planctomycetia > Pirellulales > Lacipirellulaceae > Bythopirellula. The sequence continues at coordinate 4,317 of JAWXAV010000059.1, forward strand.
TGTGGCTGGCGGCACCGGATTGGGTGTTTCGGGTGCTGGGTCTGAGCTTCTTTACAATTTTTATTTGGATTAGCGCACAAAAGTATTGGGATGGAAGTTTTGACAACTTTGTGCCTTACAGCACACTGCCCGGCGGACAAGTGCTCCGGATGTGGTGGGTGCCGTTTCTGATCGATCTGACCTACCTGTTGATCGCAGCGAGTTTTGTGCTGCGGGTCAATCCACGTCAGCGTGCCGCCGATGGTCGCGGCATACTGATTACGCTCTTTACCGCATTCGCCCCTTTCATATTCGTGATGTGGCTGCCGTGGGGGCTGGGTATGATCGATGAGAATTGGGAATCTGCTTATTACCAATTCTTGTGGCGAAACCCCATCACTTGGTATTCCGCGCTGATAGGCGGCGTACTCATCACCATCGGCAACGCGATCGACGTGTGGGGCTACGTGGTGCTCTGCCGCAGTTTCGGCATTGTGCCCGAAGCGCGGGAGTTGAAGACGAGCGGGCCTTATCGTTGGGTGAGGCATCCGGTGTACCTGGGGCAGTTTCTGGCCCAAGGTGGCGTGTGGCTATTCTTCGCGCGCTCCCACGTGGTGTGGATTGGGCTGTACACAGCGTTTGTCGTGATGCAGCTTTACCGCTCGAAGCTCGAGGACAGGGCGCTCGCCGCGGCGTTTGGGAAAGAGTATGAAGAATACCGGCGGCGGACGTTTTGGTTTGTGTGATGGGTGAGTCAAGAGCTGAGAGTCGAGTGTCCAGAGCCAGATTATCAGCTCTTGACTCTTGGCTCTCGACTTAACGCTAGCTCTTGTCTTTGAGCCTGCGCTGGAGATGAATCACTTGGGCGCGGACTTCTTCCATGTTGGGGTTAAGTCTTAAAGCGCGGCGGAAGGAATCGAGCGCGGAGATGGGGTCGTTCATTTGGAGATAGGCTTGGCCCATCATCGAAGCGGCGAGGAAATGGAACGAGTTCACTTCCAACGCTTGGTGGCAATCGCGGCTGGCGGCTTCGTATTGTCCCAATTGAAAAAACGCTTTGCCGCGATAATACCACGCCTGGGCGAGCCAGGGAGTTTCGTCGAGGAGCGCGGTCGCGAGTTGAGCGGCCCGTTCAAAGTCGCGTTCGTCGAGTTGCTCGCCAATGGCCACCAAATGGCGTTGGTGGGTGGTTGTGCCGATGCGAAGCCAGATTTGTTGAATGGCACTCTCGGCCAGGGTGCGCACCCCACGATCTTTATCAACCAACGCTTTGCCCAAAACCGTATTGCTGCGATAATCGGCCAGTCGCCCGAGTGCCAGCACCGCCCCGCGCCGCGAAGCGGGATCGCAGGAAGCCGCCACCCGTTCGAGGCCACCCACGGTATAGCTCGAACTAATGCTGCGGATGTAGGCCCCGATGTTTTGGTCGACCAGATAGCGCTCGTAGTGGTAAGCCAAGAGCGGGCGATGAGAGTAATCGTGACTCATAGCGTTTGGTACTGAGAGTTTGGTACTTCTGACAACGTGCAAACAATCTTGCTCGTTGGCAGTTAACCGGGATAATGCAAGCAATATTCGGCGACCTATTTTTAGTGTAATTGCTGCCGCGGAATTCACAACGAAAATTGTGAGTTAGTTTTAGCCGATCACCGCCCGCAGAGAATTTATTGGTAATCATGGCAAATCTATCCGTGGCGAAAAAAAATGCTTGCCAAAAACGGATTGTTATGCTGCGCTTTCAGGCGGTGATCTTCTTGCTTGGTGCTGGCTGTTGGTTGGTAACTGCTACAGGGCTGGAACAAGCTCGCAGTCATGCCACCGAACCGCTGACAGCGGAACTCGCACAACCGCTGACCGCCACTTGGCAGGGTCAAGAATTGGGGGTGGTGCTGGAGCGAATTTCCGCCAGCCAAAACGTGGTCATTTGGCTCGACCGTCGGGTTGATCCGCAGCAGCAGGTTGCGGCTCGCTTTCAAAATGAGCCGCTGCGTGGAGTGCTTGACCAACTGTCGAGTTCTCATGCGCTGGGTTGGTCGGAACTCGACGGCCTCATTTACATGGGCCCGCGTGAGTCGGCGAAAGAAATCGCCACTTTGGCGGCAACTGCCAGGAATTCACTTGATCACGTTTCCGCAACAGCTCGCAGGCCCTGGCAGCACAAGGAAAGCGTGAGTTGGCCCCGGTTGAGCGAGCCGCGCGAAATTTTGTCGGCGTGGCTGGCTGAGGCGGGGATTGAGTTGGTGAATCGCGTTGCCTTGCCGCACGACCTCTGGAATGCCAAGAAGCTGCCGCCGTTAACGCTCATTGATCGCGTGGTGTTGCTGCTGGTGGGATTCGATAAGACTTGTGAAATTTCGGCCAATAGCAAGTCGTGCCGCATCGTACCGATTGAGCGGCCTTTGCCAATCACGCGCGATAATCAGGAGAGCACATCCTCTGAGAACCGCAAGCGACCGTCACGCACACGGCAAAACGTGGAACAGGTTTTTAGCCTGCGCTTGGAAAACCAACCCGTGGGAAAGGTAGTTGAGCAGTTGGCCGGGCAACTCGCGCTCGAGGTTGTCTGGAGCCCCGCGTTGCTCCAGCGCGAGATGGACCCGCGCACATCGCTCGTGTCATGCGACGTCACCAACGGCAACTTGCCGACGCTACTCAAAGCTGTTTTGGAACCGGCGGGGCTGGAGTTTGAACTCCAGGAAAAGCGGCTCGAGATTTTGCCGGGCGATTAAGCGCGCAGGATGTGTTCGAGCTGCGAGCGGATTTCCGATTCGATCTTGCCCTTGAACATCATGGCCGCAAACGGCAGGTCGGCATTGACGACAATTTTATCGTTCTCGACCCCCATCGTGCCGTCGAACCGCATGCCCATGGTCTTGAAGCCAAAGGCCAAAAGATTGCCGACCCACGATTGGGTCATGTCTTTCACTTGGTCGCCGTAGCGGCTTTGCAGAAACTCGGCTTTCTTCTCCAAGCGATCCTTGGCGACGTCGGCTGTCAGAGCGTGGGGAACTTCAATACTGAGCTTGGGCACGATGTCTTCCTAGAGTGTAGGCCGGAACGAGTTATGCGAGTTCCGGCATGAAAAAATTTTCACAAAGAACTTGCCGGAACTCGTGTAACTCGTTCCGGCCTACCACTTGAAGATATGGTAAAGTTTCGCCGTCGAGCAAACGTGCGGCCAAAGTTCACGCTTCGTCGTCGTACTCGGTGCGATCATGGCCATGCCACAAGGGGAGTCCTTCCCGTATGCGGTCTGCCAAGACGCTCAATTTCTCGCGAGTGCCCGGCATGGCACCGGTGGGATTGAAGCGGTTCTCCTCGACTGTCAGTGGTTCGTAATCCCACTCGCCCTCTTTGATGGCATCCAATATCGACTTATGCACGGTTCGATCCCCCTCAACGCGCAGACAACGAACTCTCGAAAAACACTCCATCCTAAGATCGCATTGGTGCTTGTCGGTGAACGACAAATAATTTTGTCGAAAAAAGCGAGCGATCAGCAGTGTTACTTGTCGCGGACGAGCCACGCCTTGCTCACCGCGCGATCAAGTTCACAACACGAGAGTATCGCCGATTTTCGGCCAGTGTCAAGCAAATTCCCTAGTTCTTACGTGTTAAAGTGGTTGGTAAATTTTTTTACGCGAATTGAGCGCGTTTAACCGCGTACGCAACTCGCGGACCAATTCCGGATCGATGCGAGCCAAACGATTCTCACGACACGCCGCGCCGCGCACGGCAATGACGTTCACCGGCAAGTCCGCAAGTTGCGCGAAATTTGTTACTTGCAAATTTCCTGCCAACACGGTGGTCATGCCCCCCCGCTGGGCAACGTGCATGTGGCGTGCAAGTTCTCCGGGAGAGAAACGTTCCACGCTCGATACTGATTTTTTTTCGTAGGTGTCGATAAGCAGATACCGGCAACCGGCGGCGAGCGCGCATTCCAGCACTTCCTGGGGCGATGGTGCGTGGGTCATTTGCCAGTCGGCATAGATCACGGCTGCTAGCTGCTTACCAGCGGCATGAACAGCATCGAACGCGCGCCGCCACTGAGTTTGCCAATCAGGCAACTCGGTGCAGCTCTTGAGACCCAATTTCACGACTTGAATTTCAGGGACGGCAAGCAGTTCCCGAGACAGCGAACTCGGCCAATCCGCCAGTTCCCCCAGAGCCGCGGAGAGTGGGCAACCGCCATTGAGCGTTTGCGCGATGCGGCGTGCGACACTTACCGACACGGCCCCGAGTGGCCCCGCGTGGGGTTCCTTGAAGTCGATCCAATCCGCGCCGCCGGAGAGCGCGTCCGCGGCTTCGCGTTCATCGCGGACACTCACCAAAAGTTTGAGCGTCATGATTGGTGACCCGCGAGTTCACGAGAGACTTCGCCCAAGCGGCGGTTGAGTCGCCGGATCACTTCGTTGGTCAATGGTTCGCACCATGTGCCACGAATTGACACATAGCCTTCGCACCACTTCCCCAGCGCGGGCTTCACCTCGCAGCGCATCCATTCGGGATACTTTTGTGAAAGTCGTGCCACGAGGTTGACGGTTTCCTGGCTGTCTTCTTCGGTCCCCGGCAAGTACGCGGGGCCTTGGCCGAGGAAGAAGGCTTCGACCACGTCAAGCGGCACGGCAATCGGCCCCCCCGCGCGGAGAAAGAACAGCACCTGACCGTTGGAATAAGCCACGCGCGGGCGCAAGAGTTGTCGCATCACGATTCCCATCAAGATCGCCCCTGCAACGATACCCGCCACGGCCAAGGTGCGTAGGCCCGGTGACGAGGTCGTCGCGAACAAAGCGGCCGACGCCACACAGATCGCCGCGCCGGGAATCAATCCCACGGCCAGGATGCGGCGGTTCGAGCGCAACCAAATCTCGGTCATCACAGTGTACTAAAAAGAATCTTGATGGAACAAAAAGTAGAACCGGTTTCAAAATCACGAGAGAGAACCGGACGCTAGCGCGTGGCGGCTGATTTCATCAGCCGTAGGGCGCTAGCCCCCGGTTTTTGAAACTGCTTCTACAACAATCTGCTGAGTTTATCGCAGCATTAGCGGACGTGATAGCGCCTGCATGATTTCCAGTAAGATGGCGCAATAGCGGTAGACACTCCGCCGCGAGGTGTTTAGTCTGGCAGCATGACCTCCAGCGACAAGGTTTCTAGCGATTCGGTTTCCGAGATAACCACCGGCAACGCCGTTGTGTGGGCCATTTTGGGAATCATCGCCATCTATTTGGCAACGGCCCTCGCAGGCTACCCCCAGTATGCGACCCAACTCGCGAGTACCGGCCACGACGACCATGCCGGGGAACAACACGCCGCAACCGAGCAAGCCGTTGCAGAAGACGTAAGTACAGCACCACCCTTTTGGACGATCATCCCGTTCGTCTTGCTATTGGGTGCGATAGCGACCTTTCCGCTGATGCACAATACGGAGCACTGGTGGGAAAACAATCTCCATCGCTTTTATGTTGCCGCGGGGTTGGGAGTGCTCACGCTTAGCTACTATGCCTTTCTGCACCGCGCGTCGGTCGAGATTCATTGGCCAGGGCACTCGGTCACACCTGTTGTCGACGGCGGGGTTCAAATTGGTTTTGTGCGGGCGATCTTGGTGAATGCGATCCTCTCGGAATTCGTGCCGTTCATCGTGCTCTTGTTTAGTCTGTACACGATCGCTGGCGGGATTCGCATCGAGGGTGACCTCCGCGCCGACTCGGTGACCAACGCCACGATCATGGGGGTGGGGGCCGTGCTGGCGAGCTTAATCGGCACGACGGGGGCAGCCATGTTGCTCATTCGCGTGTTGTTGGAAACCAACCGCGAGCGCAAGCATGTCGCTCACACGGTGATTTTCTTCATCTTCATTGTCTGCAATTGCGGTGGCTGCTTGCTCCCCATTGGTGACCCGCCGCTGTTTCTCGGCTATCTCCAGGGAGTTCACTTCCTCTGGACGTTGAACCTCTGGCCTTCTTGGCTGACCGTGAATGGGTTGTTGCTGCTGGTTTATTTGATCATGGATCGCTTTTTCTTTCATTCGAAGGAAACGATTCGTGACATCGAACGCGACATCGAGCAAACGCGCAAACTCAGAATCACCGGTCTCAAACTTAATGGATCATTGCTCATCGGGGTGGTGCTGGCCGTCGCGCTGCTCGATCCCAACAAAGCCGTGCCGGGCACGAATTGGCACGCCTGGATGTATTTGCGGGAAATCGTACAACTTGGCTTGGTCGCGGTGTCGCTTTACTTTGGGCAAAAGTCGGTCCGCGTGGCGAATGATTTTAGTTTTGGCGCGATTATCGAGGTGGCCGCGCTCTTCATCGGCATCTTTATCTGCATGCAACCCGCGTTGCAAATCCTGAGTGAAAAAGGGGAGTTGATTGCCTCGAAGCTTTCACCAGGCGGCTACTTTTGGGCTACCGGCGCGTTGTCGTCATTCCTCGATAATGCTCCTACTTATCTGGTGTTCTTTGAAACCGCACAAATCCCTGGCAAGGGTGGCCCCACGGCGGGTGTCCCCGAAGCGATTCTCGTTTCGATTAGTCTGGGTGCCGTCTTTATGGGAGCCATGACCTACATCGGCAACGGACCGAACTTCATGGTGAAAGCCATCGCCGAGAAATCGAACGTCAAGATGCCGAGCTTCTTCGGCTACATGGTTTACAGTTGCCTGATCCTGCTCCCCATCTTAGTGTTCGACCAATGGCAGAACTTCGAGAGCGAACCACCTCCATCGAAAGCGGAAACCGCAATGGTTCAACAGGCAGAGTAGTCAACAGGACACTTAATTCACAGAGCTCAGCCCAGAGTTGTTTGCCACGGATTGAACACGGCAATTCAACATTCCGATCCGTGTTTAATCCGTGAAATTCTGTGGCTTCTTTTTTGATCTCCTCGTTACCCCACGCCATTGGGTTAAGTCACCCTTCTCGTTAGCATAAAACGCGGGTTGTGAAAGTGGTGATAAATCGCGTAAAATAGGGGTGTCGTGCCGGTTGCTGGGTCCAATGACAAGGGCTCGGTTGAGAATCCGCCCCATTCCCCGTCGTCTGCTCTGTAACTTCCCGCGCCGTGCCATCACCGATCATCACAGACCCGCAAGCTCTTGAGCAGCTTTGCGAAAGGCTCCAGTCGGCTTCGATCATTGGTATCGACACCGAATTTGTCTCCGAAGACACCTATCAGCCGCAACTCTGCCTCGTGCAAGTGGCGACCGAGCATGAGCTCGTCGAGATTGATCCGCTCGCGATTGCCGACCTCACTCCCTTCTGGCAAGTGATGACATCCGGCGAGCACATCACGGTGCTACACGCCGGTCGGGAAGAGCTGAATTTCTTTTTGCGATCACCCGCCGCGGCCGTGCCCAAGCATCTCTTTGACGTGCAAATCGCCGCGGGATTTTGCAGTAACGAGTATCCCTCGTCCTACAGTTCAGTGGTGAGCAAATTCCTGGGGCATCAACCGGCCAAGGGAGAACAGCGCACCGATTGGCGGCGTCGGCCGCTGTCGAACGCACAGATTACCTACGCCCTGGAAGATGTGCGTTACTTGCTGCCGCTGCACAAGAAGCTCACGCAGATTCTCAAGAATCTCAATCGCGACGAGTGGTTGGCGGATGAAATGCGCGTCTGGCAGGACGATATCGTCGCCGCCAACAGCCGCAAGGATTGGCGGCGCGTCTCGGGCATCGGCAAACTCAGCCCGCGTAACTTGGCGATTGTTCGCGAGCTGTGGACCTGGCGACAAGAAGAGGCGCAGCGCCGCAATCAGCCCCCCAAGCGCATCTTGCGCGACGACTTGCTCGTCGAAATCGCCAAACGCAAGATTGATAACCCTGACCAGATCATGGCCATCCGTGGCATGGAACGGGGCGGGGCCAAGCGCAAAGCCCAAGAGCTGGCCGACTGCGTAGCGCGTGGCTTGGAAGGGCCCACCGAGAAAATTTCGCGTGGTTCACATACCGAAGAGTTGCCGTCGCAACTCAACTTGCTGGGTCAGTTTTTGGCTCCCGCGCTCGGCACGATCTGCCGTCGCGCGGAAATCGCCACCAGCATGGTCGGCACGGCGACCGACGTGCGTGAGTTAATCGCCTATCGCATGGGCATCGGCAACCACAACGACGCCGTACCCGTGCTTGCCGAAGGCTGGCGAGCTCAACTCGTGGGCAACGTGATCGACGATCTGCTAGCCGGCACACGCTCGATTCGCATCACGAACGCGCTGGCCGATGATCCGCTGGTGTTCGAGAAGGTGGACCAGCACAAATCAAGCTGATTTCAGGAATGGCCGCGATGCAACGCATCGCGGCTACTGCATTGTCATAGCAAAAAGTTCGGGTTCGAATAGTGAGCCGTTTTGGCTGCTTGAGGCATATACCTCCCCTAAATTCACGGCCTAATTTACCAAATCATTGCGCAATCTTTACCAGATCGTTACGAGCAGTTCCTAAGATTCTATGATTCCGATGCAGTGTCGGAAAGCCAACTGGCATGAGGTGTGAAACATCGCCTTTGGTAACTTGTAGTCCTAACACGGAGATCGAGGAAAAAGAGAAATGCGAACCACTGCACGGCTAGGAATTGTGACCTTGATGGCCCTCTTAGCGCTGACAATTGGCGTAAGTGTGTCTCCCGGCGAGACGGTGGCCACTTACGAGTTGACCTTTACCAAGTTGTGGTGGCCCGATTCGCATCCCACGGACTATCCAACGAACGCACACTTTTCTGGCCTTGCCGGAGCAACCCATACGAGCGACGTGTCGTTTTGGAATCCGGGCGAGTTCGCCACGCTTGGGATCAAGGATATTGCTGAGCGTGGCAATAAGACAGCTTTCAGCACGGAAGTGAACAGTGCTCTCGCCGCCGGGACCGCGGACAGCTATTTGAGCTACTTCGGCATCAGTGGTTCGCGTGTGTCTCGTACGGAAACTTTTCAAATTCGCGAATCATTTCCCCTGGCAACAATTGTCTCGATGGTTGCACCTAGTCCCGATTGGTTCGTCGGCATTTCTAGTTTCGACACGCGCACTGGGGGCGAATGGGTCTCGTCGGCCCATTTCGACCTCCCCGTCTGGGATGCTGGCACCGACGACGGCATCACTTTTGAAGCACCAAATCTACCGGCCCCAGTCCGCCAACCCATTCATTTGCTCGACACCTTTCCCTTCGAGGGCACGGGGCCTGTCGCCACGTTCGACCTGCGGCTCGTCGAGGTTGCTGAGTTAGTGGTTCTGCCCGGCGACTTCGATCTCGATGGCGACGTCGATGGGCGTGACTTTTTGCTCTGGCAGCGCGGTGGCTCGCCCAATGCGTTTAGCGCCACCGATCTCGCCGCTTGGCAGAACAATCATGGATCGCCACCGCCGTTGGCAGCCAGTCTCACCGTGCCGGAACCGAATACGGCGATCCTGCTGCTGGTAGGAATGATGGTTGTGAAGTCTTGCCATCGCTGCCGCTCGGCGTAGATCCGCTAAGAAATTTGCCCTGGTCAACAATCCGTTGTGCCGTGCAAGTCGGCAATCTCACGTAGGTGCGATGTAATTGATGCACCGGACAGCATTCCTACGACAACGTGATTAACTCTTTTGCTAACAGACGTTTACGAATAACTACGTGCCATTCGCGTGAAACGCCGACGGAGGATAGCCCTTAGCGTATAATCCTGTTCTATTGGTCGTCACACCCAACTTAGAGTTTAGGCCCCACTTCCTGCACAACACCCGGACGCTATTGCGTGGCTGAATGACCCAACACTAATTCTTGGGTTTGACAAAGTGCGCGCGTTGCGCGCAATCTGCCAGGAATAGGCCTGTAAAAACACCGGCAAAGCCAGTGGTATGCGGCTGAAACTAGAAAAACCCAGAAAAGAATGGCCTGGACGCGAACATTTGGCTACAATATTTAAGGAAACAGTGCATGAACAGTTTCAGCCGCTTTTCACTCGGAAATCTCAGAGCATCAGGGGTGTCATGTCCAGATCTCAATCCAGTTGTCACGTTCGTGGTCGCCTTAGCCGAATCAGTTTCCTGCGGGCAATTTTGGGGGTGGGATGTCTGGCGAACGTTGTTTCAGCTCAGATTCCTGATGTTCCTGGCTGGGAAATAGTTTGGAACGACGAATTCGACGGTACGTCACTTAACACACAAAACTGGACAGCACTCGATCGCAAAGACAGCTTCAACAACGAGAAGCAGTACTACCATCCGAATCAAGTCGCGGTTTCTGGCGGTAATTTGCAACTCACGGCCATCAATGTGCCTCGTCAAGGCAAAAGCTATCAATCGGGTCTAATTACTTCCAACGATCTGTTCGGCCCCGGTCGGTTCGAGGCGCGGGTCGACCTGCCGACCTCACAAGGGATGTGGCCAGCGTTCTGGCTGAACGCGAATCAAGTACCTTGGCCGCAGGGGGGTGAGATCGACATCTTGGAAAATCGTGGCAGCCAACCCAACCTCGTCTCCAGCGCCTACCATTGGCAGACGAATCCTGGTCCTTGCTGCGGCCAACATCAATTCGTGTACGATGAATACACCGCCACCGTTGGCGGTCTGCCGGTTAATTTCCATGCTGGCTTTCACACTTTCGCCGCCGAATGGGACGAAACGAGCATCAAATACTATGTCGACGGCAACCTGCATTTCACGGTCACCGAAACTGCAGATCGACCGATCTTCGAAACTCCGAAAAATATCATTGTGAATCTGGCTGTCGGCGGCGATTTCGGCGGCGATCCCAATGGTTCAACCATCTGGCCCCAGACGATGACGGTTGACTATGTTCGTTATTGGCAACGAGAGGCGATTGACCCCGAGCCTGGCAGCAACCTGCTTACCAATGCAGACTTCGATGACGCCGGCGGCTCGCTCACTGGGTGGAACACTTTCGGAAACAGCATTGGCAATGTCTCGGCGAATGGCGATCTGGCGAACACCGGCGCGGACGCCCTGAAGCTCTATGGTCAGTTCAATGGTCCTAATAACTTATCCGGCGTCTCGCAGGGCGTAGCCATCACCGCAGGCGACTCGTTGCGAGCCATGGCAAGTTCTCGCACTCCGTCTTGGGACACGCTCTTTGGTAAGAGCAATGATGTGACTATGAAGTTAGAATTCTACAGTGTCTTTGGCGCTGCGTCTGGGTCGAGTGGATTTTTGGGCGAGGTGTCTCAAATCATCCACAATGGGACGACCGCGGAAAACATCTGGTTCGATCACGAACTCGAGGCTGTCGCTCCGGCAAATGCCGTCGAGGCGCGCCTGTCGTTCGTCTTCCGACAACCTGGCTCCGACAATGGCGCGATCTGGATCGATTCTGCTGGGCTCTTCCTCGAGCCGATCACTGACGGCGATTTCGATTTCGATGGCGACGTCGATGGGCGTGACTTTTTGCTCTGGCAGCGCGGTGGCTCGCCCAATCCGTTTAGCGCCACCGATCTCGCCGCTTGGCAGAACAATCATGGATCGCCACCGCCGTTGGCAGCCAGTCTCACCGTGCCGGAACCGAATACCGCGATCCTGCTGCTGGTGGGAATGATGGTTGTGAGGTCTTGCCATCGCTGTCGCTCAATTGAAGCGCGGGCGCATCGCCCGAGTTCTTGAAAGACGGCTAGGAGTGGCCGTCCTACAGACGAATCACTTATCTTGCGCCCACCGCGCTAGGATCGTTGGAATAGGCCGTTTCGCCATCTTCCCAGCGGTATTGATCTTCGTAGAACTTGGTCGTCTCCTCGGCGGCGAGCTTGATGTCGAGGTCGGCACACGAAACTTCCGCGCGGAAGACGTGTGTACCGGCCTGCGTGGCGACGGCACGAATCTTGAGCACCAATTCCTGACCGGCGGGCAGCGTATTGATCGGATGAATGCTCACCCGACCATCGCGCACCGAAAACTGAGCCCCTTCGACCGCGCTGGGGTCGATCCCTGCCGAGAACAAGCCGACCACGCCGACATTCTGTGCATCCGTGGTGCCCCGATTCCGGATGCGAATTTCGTAGAGTGCGGTCTCACCGACGGGCACGGGGCCTTGGGGATCGGTCACCGAAAGCTTGAGATCGGCCACCGCGATCACGTTCGTTTCAATTTCCTTGGTGCTGCGTAGTTCGCCGCCAGCGGTCTGGGCGGTGATTTCAAACCGATTCGCACCCGCGCGATCCGCTTGGCAAGTGATTTGCACAAACTCGGCCTCACCCGCCGCGATTCCTGCGATCTCCCAAGCGATGAAACCATTCTGCGTGTCCACTTTGTAACCTTCGCTCGCCGAGATGAGCTTCACCCCCTCGGGCAGTTTCACTCGCAGGGCCACCGGCTCGGTGCTGGCCGTGCCCTTGTTGCTCACGCGGAAGTAATACGAAGCTTCGGTCCCCGCGTATTTCTCTTTAGGGCCACGCCAATCGAGTTCCAATTCCGGTTTGCGGCAGAGCACTTTGCGAATCGCTTCCGACTGCAAGCCGCCCGCTCCGGTGGCCGAGGCCTTCATGACCAAATCGCCGGCTTCACGCGCGGTGAGCTCCAATTCAATTTCCTTGCTCGCGCCGGCGGCCAGAACACCGACGGTATGGGTGCTGGCCGATGCCTCATCCCCGCCGGGCGGAATCAGCTTAATCACCACGTTCTCGGCAACGCCCGTGCCAGGATTCCGCAGCGAAAGCTGGAATCTTTGAGCTTTGTTGTACAGCACTTCTTGCGGGCCGGAGATTTTCATTTCCAGCATCGGTTCTTGCACCTCGACCAGCGCTTGCGAAGCGATGGGAGCCTGTGTCCATTCGACGGAGAGTTGCAGCGGCTTGCCACTGCGCGGAATCAATCGCACGGAAAGCGATTGAGCCGAACGGCCGCTCAGCTCGTCCAACTGCCAGCGCAACACGCCCGCACTATTGTTCTCGGTTCGCTCGACCACGCCGCTGGTGGTCATCACGTCGACCACTTCGGCCCACTCAGGAATCCGCACTTCCGCTGACAAGGTATGGGCGGGGGCTTCGCTGGAATTTTCCAACGTCACGCGATAGGTGGCCTCGCGACCGACCAAAATTTGTCGTGGTCCTTCGACTCGGGACGTAATGACGGGCTGCTTGGAATTGAGCAAGGTTTCGCCACCGGCGGTCAACATGCCCCCGCGCGAGCTTTGCAGCACCTTGGGCTGAGTCGGAGCAATGTATTGTTGAGTGGGGCTTGCGAAAATGTTCTGGGCTGGCTTCTCAAAAGGTGCGCTGAGCGAATCCGTCTGATCTTCTTGAATCGAGGCCTCTTCAATCGAGGAGCTTTCTTCCAAGGATTCAAGCTGCTGACGTAGATCGTTCATCGCCGCCGAACGAGCAGGCGTGCTGCCGGCAGTCGCCTTGCTGATCAAGGCTTGGCGGAGATCAAAGTTTTGGGTATCGGCGGATGGCTGTGTCTTGTTGGCCTTGGGCAGCGCTCCAATAACGCCGGAACTCTTCGACGTATCGCCCAATTGCTGTTGTTCGACAGCGAGCAAATCATCAAGGGCATCTTGCAGTTCATTTTCGCGAGTCGTCGACGGCGATCTGCGCGGAGTGCGGCTGGCAGTCTGGCTGGGAACCGGTGCCGCGCCACGACGGGGACTCGGATCAAACACTTCATCACCCAGGTCAAAATCGTTCGAGTCCATGTCTTGATTTGGACTGCCACTGCGATCAAAAAAGATGCCCTTCGGCAGCAAATCGCCCGCTTGCACGCGACTCGGAGAAGTACTGCGCGCAAGGCGTTGATTCGCGGACTGACTGTTGGAGTTGCGTGGGCTGGAACCACGATTTTCTGCGGCGTAGGCATTCGCTTCGTCTTCCGGTGTGTTATCACCCACGAAGGCGCTTTTAATTTGGCTTAAACGCGAGGCGAGCGTCGAACCGCCAGGCTTGCGAGTCGCTTTACCCGTTTGGGCCAAGCTTTCACTAGCCAAAGCACCCACGAGCGCCACCACCGCTAATTTTGTGATCCATCCACGAGCCATGATCGCTTTCCCTGCGCATAGAATAGGACGTGTCTTAATTCGTCATAGAGATCATCGGCCTTACGGCTTGGGAAAGATAAACCGAAATCGAGAAGAATTCCGGTCACGGAAGATTGTTAAAATAAGTAATTTGCGACGGCAGTCTGTGTACTTTACTGCCTGCCAATAGAATTATTCGCTGCCTTGCTGACAAGTGCATTGCTATCACTGCTCAGTTTCTCCAACACACCAGCGATCCGCAGTTCGCGATGTCGCCGCATGATCTCGGCAACATACAGCCGGACCCACCATTGACTGTGCTCCGACAGCATGGCGAGCTCTTCCTTGGCGTCCGGCAACGCCTTCTGGAATTGCTCATCAAATTTGTTGTTCTTGAGCCAGATGGCGTTGCCGACAAAGTGCTCGGCAAGAAGAATTTCGCGTCGATCAAACTGAAATTGTTGCCTTTCTATCCGACGTATTCTGTCTTCCGGTTCTTCTTCTTTTGGCGGAGGTATTGGCCCTCGTCCATTATTTTCTTGTTGCAGCCGAGTAAGAACATTCTTATTCATTTCTTGCAGCCGTTCGATTAAGTCGTCGCGCCGGCTGATTTGCAAGTAAACGAGTAAGGCCCGTTCCGGCGCTCGCGTAAAGATAAATTCCGCGAATGCCGCCGGAACGCCATCATTTTCTGCGGCGACATACTTGGCGTAGTCGTTGTAGTTGACCGGCAGTAATGGCGAATCATAACCTGCGTTGTCATGCTGCTGGAACCAAATCTCGGCAAACTCACGTAGCTGTGGGTTGTCCGAACCAAGGTACGGGGCTAGAGTGCGAATGGTAAGGCTTGGCTTAAAGCTGAGCATCTGCAAAACTAATCCGGCTTCCAAAACTTTTGGTTCTCGTTCGCTCTGCTCGCCAACTGCATGATAAGTTCCGCCTCTTCGCTCGCTAGCTCTTTCAACGTCGTTAATTCTCGGAATCCCTCCCAACTAGTCTTGATCTCGGATTCGGAATTACCGTCGCTCAGAAAGGCTTGCGCCGTCGTTCTAATCTGTGCTTGAACGGCGGGGTCCGCTTCGGCAACCATCTTTTCCACGTCCGATTGGGCAAGAACTGTATGCGCCCGACCGGCAAGGAAAAAAAAGGCGATAGCGAGTAGAGAGTATCGCATGTATAGCCTGTTTCAACGATCGAGCAATTGCTCTTGTTTTACAAAAATATACAGTTGGACATCGAAGTCATCGTCAATATCGAAATGATTGAGATTGTTATTGAAGTCGAAACACGTCGTTACGTTGATTTCATCCAAAATAAACCCAGGGTCGACCTCGGTGTTATCAATGTCGCCTCCCCGCGGGAAATTATTTGTCTGATAGATGTTCAACAGATAAGCCACGCTTTCTGGCCAGTCTACTTCGGGAACGCCGAGTGTATCATGCACCACTGCATCAAGATAAACGCCAAAAACTGGCAGGTGGTCAGGGTCGCTATTTACGGGGTCAAGTTCTCTCTCAATCATATTCTGCACCACGCCGCCCCCTTGGCTGTAGCCCATAATTGAAACACCACCCATAAACATGGGATCAACAAAGCGGTTGTCGATCGCATTCTTGATTTCCTTCTCAGCCACGCTTTCCACGAGTAGCGTGTAGTCTGCCTCGTCAAAGGCCAGTACATCCCACCCGGTGTCGTAGAAACTTTGAGCAATGTCAAAGATACCTTCGCGATTCTGAACTCCCTCTTCGTTGATCGGATCACCTATAGAACCATCGTCGTCCGTATCGGCAGGATCTTGAGTGAATCCTCCAAATGCCACAATTAAACTTCTAAAAGAGTGGAACCGAAGCGAATCTTGCGATGCGAGTGTCGAGGCTTCAAGAAGATTCAGAATGCTTGTACCATGTTGAACTGATTGCCATTCGACAAACACGGTAACTGTGTTGTTAACGAACGGCAGTGGCTCGGTATAAATTAGATTTACGTCCAAAGGAATCGGGGTTTGTCTGTCGTGGTCGTAGTACAGAGCTAAAGCCCCAGTCCGTTGCAGGACCATGTCACCTTGGCCGGGCAGCCGCTGCACTTTTACTTCGATGAGATCGTTCTCTTACGTAATGGCCCCGATTTCAGTGGCATCGGGCACTCCGCTGGTATTGTCGTCGTCATAGTTAATTCTTATGCCAGGGCCCAGCGTATTGCTGAACTCGTCTTGTTCACTAACCGGTCTTTTGGGAAATGTATCGTAGTTTGGGTCAGGTGTTGAAGTATCATCAGGATCATAGACCCCTTGCGGCCGGTAGGCGATCAGATTGTTCTGCTGCGGCCCGAACTGCCGCTGCCATTGCAGAAAGTCGCGACCATCGACGTCCGCGTCACCATCGGCATCGCCTTGCGCCGGGGCAGCTTGAACTGTGCCGTAACCGGCTTGCCAGTTACGCAAGTCAAACTCATCGACAGTTGCATCTCCGTTGAAATCCGCCGCGAGCGGTCTTCGATCTTCCAAGTGCTCGATGCGCAGTTTTCTTGAGAAACTCTTCATCATTGTTCCTCCGCATGAATGTGCGCCCCGTGATCGCTATAACGCGCTAAATGACCATTGCAAGAATCTGTTCAAAAAGCGTCCAGCCATGGACCATCCCGATAGATCGTAACACTAAATACTCACAGAATCTTAACGCTAGCATCCCGGCCCCGAGGATTTCGTGATCTCAAACCCCAGGTCGCGGATCATCGCGTAATCGGCTTCGGGTAGCTGGCCCTTGGTGGTGAGATAGTCGCCGACGAAAATCGAGTTCGCCGCGTACAGCCCCAGCGCCTGCAAGCTGCGGAGCTGCAACTCACGCCCGCCGGCGATGCGAAGTTCGCGCTCGGGGTTCACCAGCCGAAACATGGCGAGCACTTTCAGACAGTAGTTGGGCGTGAGATCGTGGCGACCGGCGAGCGGCGTGCCATCGATGGGGTTCAAGAAATTGACGGGGATCGACTCGACTCCCAAATTGCGCAATTCGAGGGCCATGTCCACCACGTCGCGCGGGGCTTCGCCCATGCCGACGATGCCCCCCGAGCAAAGCTCCATCCCCGCGTTGCGCACCGCTTTGAGAGTGTCGACACGATCTTGATAGGTGTGCGTGGAACAAATCTCGCTGTAAAACTCGCTCCCCGTGTTGAGGTTGTGATTGACCTTGTCGACGCCGCACGCCTTGAGCCTGTCTGCCTGTTCTGGCGTCAACAATCCCAAGCAAGCGCAGATCTCGAGTTTGTACTTTTCCTTGATCTCGGGCACCAACTTTTCCACTGCCGACATTTCGCGCTCGTTCGGACCACGCGCGGAAATCACGATGCAGTAGGTCTTGGCGTCGCGCTCGGCGGCGGCTTGGGCTCCCGCGAGGATTTGCTCGCGGTTGAGAAGGTTGTAACGCGGAATCTCGGCCTCGGAGACTTTCGATTGCGAGCAATAGCCACAATCCTCGGGGCACAATCCGCTCTTGGCATTCATCAAGAAATACAACTGCACGCTCTTGCCGAAATACCGTTGCCGCACGCGAAAGGCGGCATGCATC
Organism: Bythopirellula sp.; assembly: GCA_034439695.1. Classification (GTDB taxonomy): domain Bacteria; phylum Planctomycetota; class Planctomycetia; order Pirellulales; family Lacipirellulaceae; genus Bythopirellula. The sequence goes on from JAWXAV010000059.1 coordinate 21,787, forward strand.
AGATCGAGAATCTCGTCGTCGGGACAAGCGAGCATCTCGGCCGCTTCGGTGGGAGTCAATTGATACCCCTCCAGCACCCGCGTTGCCAAATCTTGCCACCGGCTGCCACCATTCAAGTTTTGGATCGTTTCAGATTGTTCGGCAAGGGTCGCGTTGGTCATGGGATAGCTCGAAGCAGGGTTATTCTCAGTTGACAACTCTCAGTAGTATCGAGAAACACGCCATTTTCGCAAGGTGTCATCTATTTAGCCCCGCTGCTTGCAGCGGGCCAACGAAGCAATGCGGCTTGGCACCACGGCCCCCAACCGCCAGAATAAGGGCCATGGGATACCACCTCGTTCGTTACAGCCTGCTGGGGCACATCGGCCGCTTTGTTGCCGCCGACGCGATCCGCTATCCCCGCCACGCGCGGGTGATCGTCCGCAGCCCGCGCGGTCTGGAAATCGGCGAGGTGCTCGCGACACCCGAACCCTCCACCGACTTAGCGGAAACCGACGGCCAAATCCTGCGGCGCGTGACCGTGGAAGATGATCTGTTGTCAGCACGCTTGGAAAAACATCGCCACGAAGCGTTCGCCGCCTGTTGCGACCTGCTCACCGACGCGGAGATTCCCGCGGTGCTCGTGGACGTGGAACACTTGTTCGACGGCCAGGGGCTGTTCTTTTATTTTCTCGGCGAGGTGCCCAAGTCAGCCGAACCGGTCATGCAGCAGTTGGCCGACCTCTACGAAACGACCGTCGAGTTCCGCAAATTTGCCGACACTCTCGCCGAAGGCTGCGGTCCCGGTTGCGGCACGGAAGAAGCCAAAGGGCAGGGGGGCTGTGCAAGCTGCACCTCCTGCGCGGTGGCGAGCGCTTGTGGGACGAAGAAATAGTTTTTCACGCAGAGGCGCGGAGTTCGCCGAGAGGGAACATGAGATTCTCTGCGCCCCCAGCGCCTCTGCGTGAACATCTCTTACTCACCTAGACTCCCCAGCGACGCCAAAAACTCGCTCATCTCACCCGCGGCGTGGCCGTTGCCTTGTTCGCGGGCGGCTTCGATGCCGTCGCGCAACACGGTGCGTGCTTCCTCGACGCGGCCCAGCCGCACGAGTTGTTGCCCCGCCATGAAGAAGGCCGGCACGTAGGGAGGCGTGTCGCGCGTGAGGTCGCTGAGTTTGGCGAGGCTCGCATCGTTCGCGCTTTCCTTGTCGAGCTCCATCGCCAAGCTGTACCGCAGGAACGTATCGGTTGGATCATCGGCCAACATCGCCTCAATTTTTTCGCGTCGCGTACTCATGTGGTTTTTAGAACTCCCCGGTGATCTTGATGAGACTACCACGCTTGGCGTTCGTGCCCGTGCCAAAGGCCGTGACGTACATCGCGCCGCTCGCATCGAACAACAAGCTCGTGGGCCGCACCAAGTTGGCGATTTTGACCGCTCGGCAAGCGGGACGCCCGTCGAGCCGGGCATCGTCCAACCTATAAATGCCCCCTAACTTTTCTTTATGCCAAGCAAAATCGATGGCATAGAGTTGCCCCGAGGGACTGTAGGCCAAGCCGACCACATCGAACAAGCCGGGCACCAACTCCAAGGCGACTTCCCCATTAGCCGGCACAAGGAATGCCACGCGGCTATCCCGCTTGTCCAGCAAGTCTCCCACATACGCAGCCACCAGGAATTGCGTCTTGGTGGGCGGACTCAAGCACAACCCCGTCGGCCAGTGCATGTCGCTACTTTGCTTGCTCGGGGTGAGCGTGCGGGGCGAGCTGATTTGATTGGCGACCAGTGCCGCCTTGAAGATCGTGCCAATATCTTCCGCGGAACCGCTGGAAAGATAAGCCGAAGTTTCACCCATCACCATGCCAGGGAACGCACTGTTTCCTATCTGGGAATCGTCCTTCGGCAGCTCCGCGACGTGCTCGACGTCATCGGCCGTCAAAACTTTGTCATCCGTCGGCAAAACATACACGCCGACTTGTTTCACGCCGTCCCGTGGCACGCCGTCCCACACCGCGAGTTTGGTCGGCGTCACAAAACCCAGCGACCACGGCCCGACTCGCAACTCAACGTCTTGCGCCAATTCGTGCGTTTTTAGGCCTGTCAGAACTTCTTGCGTGGCTCTCGGCCTGTCGGCGCCGAAAACCAGGACGCGGCCGGCACCGCTCTCGGAAAAGAAAATTTCTTGCGGAGCGTCTTTGTCGGCAGACGGGCGACTCACTAATCCACAAGGATTGTCGAGCTTCTTGAGCAACACTTCCTGCTTGTATTGAGCCGATTCATCGACCGCCGGCGGAAACTCAGCTTGCTTGTCGGCAGATGTCGCCAGTTCTGACGAACAAGCAAAAGCAACCAGTAGTAGCGACATCCATTTCATCGTGAACTCCACTGCGTCAGACAAGAAATCTCAAGCATGCGCCGCTTCAAAGGCCGAGATTTTCGCCTCGTGTTCCAGAGTTAGCCCGATATCGTCCAGACCATGGAGTAAACAATGTCGCCGAAACGGCGCGACTTCGATTTTGGCGAAGAAGCCGTGCGCGTCGGTCAGTTTTTCTTCTTCCAGGTCAGCCGTCAAGGCATACGGCTGATGCTGCGCCGCGCGTTGGAACAGGTCTTCCACTTGCTCCTCGCTCAAGCGAATGGGGAGCATCCCATTCTTAAAACAGTTGTTATAAAAAATGTCGGCGAAGCTGGGGGCGATGACCACGCGAAAGCCGTAATCATCAAGCGCCCAGGGGGCATGTTCGCGACTCGAACCGCTGCCAAAATTCCGCCGCGCGAGCAAAATACTCGCCCCCGCGGCCTCGGGCTTGTTAAGTTCGAAGTCGGGATTCGACGAACCATCATCGTTCTTAGCCCAATCCCAAAACAGAAACTCACCAAAACCGGTCCGCTCAATCCGCTTGAGAAACTGCTTGGGAATGATCTGATCGGTATCGACATTGGCCCGATCCAGGGCCACAACTTTGCCGGTGTGTGTGGTGAATGATTTCATATCGCTTTATTATTTCATGTGGAGTGTGTATTCGAGAAAGCCATGTTTATCGAGCGCCCGTTCGAGCTTGAATGATTTGCCAAACGTGGGAGAGGCAATCCAGCCATCCTGTGGCGCAACAGCAATGTATTCCGTTGCGTCCCGAACCAGGATTTGGAAATCGATTTCCTCATCCAAGGCATCGATTAACCAGTACTCAGGAATGCCGGCGTCATAATAACCTTTACGGAGGAGGACTTTATCTTTCCGCTTAGAACTGGGGCTAACAATCTCTAGCACCCAATCGACGGTCCCCACGATTTCCTTGCTACTATGAAGACGGCCTTTGACGGGTGTCAACTTTATTCTACCAGTGCTCAATGCGTCTTTTGCAACAAACAATGCATCTGGTTCATTGGATACGGTAGCTTGCTTATTCGAGAGCAGCACACCATCGATGTGCAATCGACCACGGTTTGTTCCACGAACTAATGCAGCAAGCACTCGGCAAATCTCGGTTTTGATCTCACTATGTTCTTCTAATGATTCAGGGCTCATATCAACAATTACCTCACCTGCCACAAAAGTAATTTTGCCTCGCTCAGGAAAATCGTCGGAGATCGCCCATTCACGGAAGCCATCCAGGGTGGCTGCGGCGGCGGGAACAATTATAGCTGGCCGATCATCGGATGCATAAATTGTGATTGGCAACGCCGTCACAACGTCGTGGGATGACAATGTTTCAACAGCGGAAACTGCTTCGATAGGAGAGACTGTCGCCATGACGTTTGCCTTTCAATGACAGCACAACATTCGCAAAGAGGATGCCACGCTCCATTCTACTCCCAATCGCGAATATCTACAAAATGACCTGCAATCGCCGCCGCGGCCGCCATCGCGGGCGAGACCAAATGCGTGCGGCCACCCTTGCCTTGGCGGCCTTCAAAATTGCGGTTCGAGGTCGAAGCACAACGCTCGCCGGGCGAGAGCTTGTCGGGATTCATGGCCAAGCACATGCTGCAGCCCGCCTCGCGCCAGTCGAAACCGGCGTCCTTGAAGACCTTGTCGAGGCCTTCTTGCTCGGCCTGGATTTTCACCTGTCCGCTGCCGGGGACCACCATCGCGCTCACGTGGTCGGAAACCTTACGACCCTTGGCCACCACCGCAGCGGCGCGCAAGTCTTCGATACGGGCGTTCGTACAAGAACCGATGAACACTCGGTCGAGCTTGAGATCGGTAATCGCTTCGCCCCCCTTGAGTCCCATGTATTCGAGCGCGTTGGCAGCGGTTTTTTGCTCGGTCGGATCAGAAAAATCGGTGGGCACGGGCACACGCGCATTCACCGGCACGACCAATCCAGGATTCGTGCCCCACGTCACCTGCGGGGCAATGTCGGCGGCTTGGTACACGAGCGACTTATCGTAAGTCGCCCCCGCATCGGTCGGCAATTCTCTCCACTTGGCGACCGCCGCCTCGAAATCTTGGGGAGCAAACTCCCGGCCACGCAAGTAATCGTAGGTCGTATCATCGGGCGCGATCATCCCCGCGCGGGCTCCCGCCTCGATCGACATGTTGCACACTGTCATGCGATTTTCCATCGAAAGCGCGCGAATCGCCTCGCCCGTGTACTCAATGCAATAACCCGTGCCGCCATCGGTAGTGATCTCGCCTATCAAATACAAAATGAGATCCTTGGCAGTCACTCCGTTTGGCAACTTGCCATCGACGCGGAGTTCCATCGTCTTGGCCTTGTCTTGCAACAAGGTCTGAGTGGCCAGCACGTGCTCGACTTCGCTGGTGCCAATGCCGAAAGCCAACGCCCCGAAAGCGCCGTGCGTCGAAGTGTGGCTATCGCCGCAAACAATCGTCATGCCCGGCTGTGTGTAGCCCAGTTCTGGGCCAATCACATGGACGATCCCCTGGTTGGGATCGTTGAGGTCATAATGCTTGATGCCAAACTCTTTACAGTTGTTCCGCAGCGTGTCGATCTGTTTCTTCGAGATTGGATCAAGAATCGGCAAGCTCCGATCCGAGGTCGGCACATTATGGTCGGCCGTCGCAATGGTCCGCTCGGGGCGACGCACTTGGCGACCAGCTAACCGCAAGCCGTCGAAGGCTTGGGCGCTCGTGACTTCGTGGACCAATTGCAAGTCGATGTAGAGAATTGTCTGCCGACCCGATTCTTGATGGACGACGTGATGATCCCAAATCTTCTGAAAGAGCGTGCGTGGCTTCATGGTCGGTGAGGATGTTGGCTGGCAAGGCTGGTTTTGATAGGCAAGAAAGGCCCAGATAAAGTCGGGGCCAGGGAAACAAACAGTTCATTCTACGCGGCGAGGCGGTGGAGTGAAAGACAGGGGAATTGGCGGGGAGGTTCATAAATCAAGTATAATTCACATGGAGCGGTTTAATTGTTCTAGACCTCAATTCTCGCCACTGATTAAAATACTTATATGACGCTAACAATCACTATACCCGAAGAACTCGAATCTGCATTGCGTGGACAGTTCGGTACAAATTTAGAACAATCGGCCAAAGAAGATTTAGCAGCCGCTTGGTTCAGCGCGGGAAAGCTCAGTTCACGACAGGTTTCGCAGCTCTTGGGTCTTTCTCTCTTCGAAGCCCACGCTTTTCTCAAGAGCCGCAATGCGTCGCTACCAATGACCGAAGAAGAAGTAGCATCAGATGTCAAGACACTGCGTAATTTGGCAAGACCATGATTGTTGTCTCTGATACCGGTCCTCTGGTCTATTTGGTATCTATCGGGATCGGTCACTTTTTACCTCAAATGTATGGTAGTGTTTATGTTCCTCCGGCGGTGCTGGCAGAGTTGCAACATGAGCATTCACCTCTTAAAGACTGGATAGCGGCTGCTCCAGAATGGTTGAAGATTGAAACTCCCTTTCCGCTCATTTCGGACTCTTCGCTTGATCTAGGTGAGCGTGAGGCAATCTCGATCGCGTTAAACTTGGAAGCTGATGTCGTGCTGATTGATGAAAAAGCCGGACGGCATGCCGCTCAAACATTTGGGCTTGCAGTGACTGGCACTCTAGGTGTGATCGTTGATGGCCACCTAAAAAAACTGTTTAACGGTCTTGATGCTTTGGATCGATTGGCACAAACAAACTTTTACGCATCGGCCGAACTTCTACAGGCTGTGCGCAGTAGTATTGACGGCAGCAATTCGTAGGCCGGAACGAGCCGTGCGCAGTTCCGGCAAGACGGAGCTTGACCCATCAGGAGCCGGAACTCGCGAAGCTCGTTCCGGCCTACGACGATTTCACTGACTCCGGCACCAGCCGCACTTCGACTTCCAGGTGCAAGGCCTTGGCGATGCGCCGCAGCATCGACAGAGAATGGCCTTCGTAGTCCGCGTCTTCGAGTTGGGAAATCACGCTCTGAGTGGTGCCGACGGCCTCGGCGAGTTGCTTTTGAGTCAAACCCGCTGCCGTTCGCGCGTCGTAGATCAACTGGGCAATGCGGTAGTCCTCAGCGATTTGCAGCATCTCAGGATCGGTCTCCGGATCGATACCCGTTTTACGCTTGAGGATCTCTACAGCGTCGGTAATCTTAGCCATCATCGTTCTCCTCTTCGATAGCATTGTCGTGTTCGTGTTCCATCGAGTGTCCTGAAGGGACATACTATGTTAGCCCAGGGCGAGAAAATGTGAGCCTCAGCGAGCATTTCCGCCGCCCTGGGTTGGGATGGTAAAATAAAAATCGTCGGAGGTGCGATCGTTGAGTTCCGCCGAGCGTAACCGACGACGAAATTGACCGCATTAATTTTGGCCTCGTTGACATTCCATCTGTATTCAACGCCTATTGCTCGGCCGAAGAGAATTTTGGTTACGCTTACCCAGGGCGACAGCGAAGTTCGTAAAACTCACTGCGCTTTGCCCTGGGCTTTCATAGTCCGTCCTTTCAGGACTTTGTCAGCGAAATGTTTCGGCTCTTGGTCTGAATCTTGTTTACACCGCCGCCAACTCAACCGCCTCCGCGGCCATCGCTTTCCGCTCGGGGCAGCCGTTGCAGTTCCACCACTCGGAGGCCAATTTGCTTGACCAAGCATCGACGAGTGGTACTTGCTCCAATTGCTCGGCGAGAGACGCTACATCTTGGAACCGATCTTCGGGTTGCTTTTCCAAGCAGCGCAGGATGATCTCTTCGAGCTCCACGGGAATCGTGGGGTTGAGCTCGCGGGGCGAGACGGGGGTTTCGCTTGCATGAGCCACAAGCACTTTAATCGGCTGTTGGTAATCAAACGGCGGCTTGCCGGTGACCATCAAATACATGACCGCCCCGAGCGAATAGATGTCGCTCCGTTCGTCGACCTCGTTGCCGCCGGTTGCTTGCTCGGGGGACATGAACAACGGTGAGCCCGTGATCGTCCCTTCCTGCGTGAGTCCGGCATCATCCTGCACATCGCTGAGCGGTTTAGCCAAGCCAAAATCCAAGAGCTTTGCCACGTCGAACATGCCGCCGCGATAGGCACAAAAGATATTCGCCGGCTTGATGTCGCGATGCACGAGACCATGACCATGCGCCTCGGCCAACGCATCGCAAACTTGTCGCATCAGATAGATCGTGCGACCCGCGGACATGGGACCGTAGTCATTGATGATCTCGCCGATGTTGTGGCCAGGCAAAAATTCCATGACGTAATAAAACGTGCCGTCGGCGGTCCGGCCGTAATCGTAGATGTCGATGGAGTTCCAGTGCGAGAGTTTGGCGGTCGCTTGGACTTCGCGTTCAAACCGGGCAAGCACCTGGGGATCGCCAGCTTTTTCGGCACGGATAATTTTGATCGCGCAGGGCCGCTTCATCATCTGATGCTCGGCCAAATAGACCTCGCCCATGCCCCCGCTCCCAAGCATCCGCTTGAGACGATATTGCCCCAACTGTTTGGCGACAAACGCTTCTTGCCGTAATGCGCCAATCGCGCGCACCCCCACGGTTCCCGTGGCGACCGCGATGGCCATGATGAGAAAGTGCTCGATCAAGGCACCATCAAAATCATCGATGTGCATCAGGGCGTCCACCCGGGGCGAGCGATATTGGGCGATGAGCAGGGCTAGCAATTGAATGCAGCCAAAAATGCTCAGCACCACGAGCGCCCGCCGCCAAGTGTTGGGAATGAAAATCGCATAGGATAAAATCAACAGCACCCAAAACGAGGCGATGTGCGGGATATGGGAATGACCATCGGGAAGCTGCGCGGAGTGAATGAGGTTGTAAATATTGACCGTCATCATGTAAGCGGCTGGGCCACCGAAAATTAAAAACTCGGCGACGCGCAAATTACCCAGGACCATGTTGCACTTGACGCACAGCCGCCATGCCATGAAGCCGAGCAAGAAAGTCACCGCGACATGCCCCACCAAGAGTGGGTAACTTCCCGTGGCGGTGAATTGGTCGAACATGGAAAAGGTGCGCGCGAGAAACAGCCCAAACCCCGCACATAGCAAGATCGAAACCATGCGCAGTCGGTCCCGCAACACGTTGAGCGTTTCCTGGCTCAAGTGGGGCGCGCTCCCCTCAACGAGCGCGATGCCGTGGCGTGCCGCAGCCCGGTTATCGACCGAAGAGCTGGACTTCGCTTTGCCCAGCATGTTCAACGGCGACTCGATGGTTTCGGCGTAGCTGGAATTCGAGCCGACAGGCTGGCCCGCAGGTTTTCTAGAATTGGCCATGATACTCTATTTTACTTGTGGGCTCTAATTGCTTGTAGACAGAGCCGTTGAGGCGCGTGATATTAATATCCATGGTATCCCGAATTCGCTTACCAGGGCAGGGGTGTGGATCGTTTCCCACGAGCGAAATCGGGGCCAAAACTGCGTTGTGAACCGTTTCGGTTTGCCCACGTAGTTCTAGACAGGTGTTGCAATTGGGCCACAGAACGTGGCCCAGAATCAGCGCGTCGGGCGGCCTAGTGGATGGCCAGCAACACGCACAGTGCTAGGAGCCTTCCAGTAGGACAGAGATGGCTTGTTGATTTGCCCCGTCGCGAAAAGTTTCCCCCCAAGCCTGGGCTTTATGACCTAGGCTTCTGATGTGTTTATTGCCGCGCTCGGATCGCGCGGTTGTCGACATCGCTTGTCCTGTACTTTTCACGACGCTGCCGTCACCCCTCTGCGGCCGCACTAGGCTCTTATCACTTGGAGTAAATCGTTTCGCGATTTTGCTGAGGCGTTCGTGCTTCGGTTTACCTATCGCTTGACGGTTTGCTAGAGGGGAAATGGAATGCGCAAGGCTGCCAAAAACTTATTCGCCTGGAAGGGAAGCATCGAGACACTCGAAGATCGCCGAGTGATGTCGGCCGATCCCTTGTTGGGTGGCAGCATCGAGCATCATTACTTCGAGGATGACGAAGCTCCTCAAATCGAACACCAATTGGTCGCGGAACCCGATTTTTGGCTCGATATCGAGAACCTCGTTAATCTTGAAGAACAACTCAACGAAATCGAGCAAACGCTCTACAGCGCGCACAACACAACGGGCCTCAATACCGTCGTGACCAACTATGGCTTCACCGGCATCGGGCAGACCGTCGCGGTGATCGACAGCGGCATTGCCTACGACCACTTCGCTCTCGGCGGTGGGTTCGGAGCGAACTACCGCGTCGTGGGTGGCTGGGACTTCACCGGCGAGAATGACGCCAATCCCTACGACGATGGCCCCTCGGGTTCCCACGGCACGCACGTCGCGGGGATCATCGGCGGTGGCAGCGGCAATGACAAAGGCGTGGCCTCGGGCGTTGATCTGGTTGCTCTGCGTGTCTTCGACGATGCGGGAGCCGGCTATTTCAGTTGGGTAGAAAACGCGCTGCGGTGGGTCATTAACAATCGCACCAGTTTTGAGAACCCCATCACCGCGATCAATCTTTCCCTGGGAGTGGCTTCTTGGAACTCAAACACAATTCCCTCGTGGTCGACGCTGGAAGATGAATTCCAACAGCTCGAAGCCGCGGGTGTGTTCATCGCCGTCTCGGCGGGCAATAGCTACGCCAGCTATAATGCACCGGGCTTGAGCTATCCAGCCGCGAGTCCGTATGTTGTCCCCGTGATGTCGGTGACTGATGCTGGTGTTTTGGCCAGTTACAGTCAACGCGATGTGCGTGGTATTGCCGCCCCCGGCTCGCAAATTCGCAGCACCGTGCCCGATTATAAAGGCAACAATAACGGCATTACCGACGACTATGCCAACTTCTCGGGCACAAGCATGGCCTCGCCCTACATCGCGGGAGCCAGCGTCCTGATCCGTCAAGCGATGCAATTTGTCGGACAGGTCAATATCACGCAGGATAATATCTACGACCACATGATGGCAACCGCCACGTCGTTCGTCGATGCCTCGACCGGGCTGACTTTCAAGCGTCTTAACCTTGGCGCGGCGATCAGTGCTCTGATGCCGACCGATGACTACGGTTCAACAACCGCGACCGCGCACAACCTCGGTTCGCTGAGCGGTGCCCAAAACATCAGCGGCGTGATCAGCACCCTCGGCGACCTCGACTATTTGAAATTCACCGCCACGGCCAACGGCACGGCCACGTTTGCGGCCTCCAATCTCACCCACCAAATGGACGTGGCCTGGAGCCTGGCCAACGGCACGGGAACTCTGAGCAACAACGGCGATACGTTTTCGTTCGACGTGGTCGCGGGGCAGACCTACACGGTCGGCGTTTCGTCCACCGGTGGACTTGGTTACTACAACCTCGAAATCACCGCCGAAAGCCAATTCACTTTCACCGATTGGGGTGCGATTAGCTTCTCGCAACTCAACAACCTCGCCGCCAACGGCGAAACTTGGTATCGCGTGCAAGCGAGCCAAGCGGGTTACCTCACCGTCGAGAGCATGTTCGGCACGACCAGCGGCCAAATCAATCTGCATTTGTACAACGCCAACATGCAGCTTGTTGACTCTGGCAACGCCGCGAACGGCACCTCGCGAGTCGATGCCTACGCAACCGCGGGACAAGAATTTTACCTCTGCGCCTTGGGCACCAATGCCGATGTTGACTATCGCTTGAGTAATCTTGTAACTGTGAGCGACACAACGGTGAATATCGCCGGCACCAACGGCAACGATACCTTCGCTTTCACCGCCGGCAACACCCATACGGTGACAGTGAACGGCGTGACCCACGACTTCGCCGCGATCGCGGTCAACCGGTTCAACTTCAATGGGGGCAATGGTCTTGATACGATCACCATGACCGGGACGACTGGCAACGAAACAGCGATCTTGAGTGCGAACAATGGAACATTCAATGGCACGGGATTTACCGTTTCGTCGCTGTATTCCGAAATCATGTCGCTCTATGGCGGTGGGGGCGCCGATAGCGTTCAATTCTACGACACACCGGGGAATGATGTCTTCATCGGCAAACAATCGTTTTGCGAGATGACCAGTTCGGTATTTGTTAATAGAGCCTATGGTTTCTCCAATGCTTCGGCATACGCCTATGCTGGGGGATACGATAAAAGCGAGCTTTACGATACCCCCGGAAACGATCAGTTCCAGGGCAAGCCGACCGCCAGTTACATCATGAACTCGAACTACTTTCGGCTCGCCGCGAATTTCGATGATGTTTATGTTTATTCGATCGCGGGTGGTGTCGACACGGCCGAGCTTTATGATTCCGCGCAAGACGACATCATGGTGGCCCGGCCCGACTACGCCGCTTTGCGTTCGGCCCTATCTTTCAACTTCGCTCTCAACTTTGAAAAGGTTTACGCTTACTCGACTGGCGGTAACGACACCGCGTTCCTCTACGATTCCGCGGGGAATGATTTTTTTGTTGGTCGCCCGACATTTAGCTGTTTGTATGGGAATGGTTTTTATAATTACGCACAGAACTTCAAAACCGTACGTGCGTTCTCCAACGCGGGCGGAAACGACTCTGCTTGGTTGTACGGCAGTGCGTCGGATGATCGCCTTGATAGCTATGCTGGGCAACACTACTTAGCTCTGCCAAGTTCGAGGATTGAGGCTCTCTCGTTCGAGAACGCAAATATCTATGGCATGGGTGGTAACGACGTGTCAAAGTTCCACAATGTCTCGAGTGCCGATCAAATTTTTGGCTCTGGAAATTTGTTTCGACATACCCGCGTTGGTTCGATCACGTCCTTGTATGACTTTGACGACACGGATGTGTTTCTGTTAGCGGGAGCCACGCCCAGCGTCAATGTCCAGGACATTGATTATCTGTTTGAACAGATCGGGTCGTAAGGCCTCCTCGTCTCAAGCAGCTCGGCGTTGTGGCTGCGCAGGCAAATGACCGGCCGCCTTATGGAAAAGTTGGCAGTACGCTTCCGCCACTGTTTTGTTGGCGGCAATGCTCTGCCAGTAGCTGCGGGCCTTGGTTCTCATGCGCGCATGAGCGATCTCGTCCATCTCAGCCAATTGGAGCAGCACGCGGCGAAACTCTTCATGGTCTTCGAGCGACACATCCCGGCCCACTCCCAGTGCTTCCAGATTTCGCCAAGGAGTTCGATCACTGATCACCACGGGACAACCCGCCGCGAAGGCTTCCACGATGGCGTATCCGTAATTCTCATTTCTCGTGGGCAGAAGCAGGGCATCATATTGGGCAAGCGTGGAGCTCACTGCCGAGCTTGGTAACGCGCCTCGATAATAGACCTCGATTCCTGGCGGCAAGTTACTCAGTAGTTGCTGACATTCTTGCCAGTAAACCAAGTCTTCCAGCGGACCATAGATGTCGAGCGTCGCGGGATGATTCAATCCTCGCACAATTTTGATCGCGCCATCAAGATTTTTGATGCGAGCGACTCTGCCGAGTAACACCAATCGCAAACATCCGGGTTGCTTGGGCAATCTTGTTTGATTGGTTTCGTCAGCCGCGCCGCAAAGATTCTCGGCAACAGTGATGGAAACGTGTGCTCCCAGAACCGTTTCAATGTCGCGTGCTTCCGCAGGGCAGGTCGCATGCCATGAGACGCCATTCAGCAACCCCATGACTCTTTCTAGCGCCAGAAAGCCTTGCTTTTTCCAACTCTTGAGCGCCATCGCGTTGGGCGCGAAAATACCGTGCGCGGAGATCACCGTGGGAATCCTGGGCAACAGACCCACCCGGGCCAACATCAGCGGCACAATGCCGAAGCGAACATCGAAGGGACTGTTAAAATAAAACAGATCGGGTTCAACCTCGTGCACAATTTTTCGCCAAACTTGGGCCAAGCTCTGTTGTGGTGACAAATGCAGCACTTGGGCTTGTCCGATGCGATGCCAGACGCCCCTTTTCACCCCTGGATAGGCTTCTCGCTCACCGAGATCACGGTCTCTGGTTACGACATAGAACTGATGCTCGCTACCTAATTGATCGACCAAGTTCGACAGACTACGAATCTGCCCACCCGCTTTGAAACCAGGCAAATAATAGCTGATGAGGACAAGGATTTTCATTGTGAGCTCATGATTTTGTCGCGGACGACACGGGCAATTGGCCATCACGCCCTGCTAAGCCGCTCGTTGAGGTTGGAAGTGTTGAGGCATGGGTTGCGGAACCGGAAACATGCGTGTTTTTCCCGCTGCAGCCTGCCAACCGCGTACGGCCGTGATAAAACGCTCGGCGTTACGCGCGGGCGTGAAGTTCTGAAACAGCATGGTGGAGTTTCTGCCATGCACATAGGCTAAAGCAGGTTCGCTGGCGTACACACTCATGGCACGCTGAAGTGAACCGACACTTCCCGCCCTTACACGGAACCCGTTCCAACCAGGTTCCACCAAATGATACGCGGCCCCCACCGCATCGGAAGCGATCAGCGCCAGTCCTGCCGAGGCACCTTCATTGAGGACCACTCCCCAACCATCAAACCGACTTGGCAAAACCAAGACCTGAGTGCATTGGATCACCGAACCAATGGCCTCGTTGGGAACGACTCCTCGGAATAACACCTGATGATCCAGTCCCATGCTCTTGAGATAGCGTCTTGCAGTGCTCTCTTGCGGGCCGTTGCCAACGAGCACGAGTTTCGAGTTGCTTTGCGCGGAAATCTTGGCAAAAGCCTCCAGCAGTAGTAGTGTTGCTTTTCTGTGGCATAGATTGCCGGCATAGACGAACGCACATTCGTCGCCGACAAATTCCCGAGTCACGCAATCTCGCTCGACATCGCGTGGAACACCGTCGATCGCATAAAACAATTGGGCACACTTCTCCAGGCGAATTCCCCATCGCACGAAATCCTGCGTTGCGCGCTCACCGATGGCAAACGCGCCGAGGGCATAATTGTTGACTTTGTGGGCATACCACTTTTTCAAACCCCACGTTAGCGCCGAACGCCACGACGGCTGAGAATTTTCACTCCAATGCACCCAAGGCACACCGGCCCGTGAAAGTTGTCTCACGAGCCAGCGATTCGTGCCAAAGCCGTAACCCGGAATCACGTGAATCCGCTCTCGCCAATCGGTTACATGCTCCAGGGGTGACATCTGGCTGGGCAAGAAACTTTCTCCTGCGGGTTGCGACGCAGGTTGAGCCCAGCCCAAGGAGCGACGTGATTCCAGCAGCGGTGACTGATAGACCACCCGCAAGTCCACGCCACTCTGCCGGAGCGCGGCGTAGAAGTCGGCTTGGTGAGGACTCGGAAAATTCGCCCAGATGACTACTTTCATGGATCGCTCCCGGCGATTGATGCCGCGTGGTGCGTTGCAAGACGTGACAAACCTGGAGGTTTTGGTCTTGCCAATCTATTGGCTCGTACTTGTGGCCTACGCCGACAGAGCCTGAAATGGTCGTTCAAGCATCCCAGCCAAAGCCAAAACATCAGATTCAAGATTGATCCTATGGCAAAGATGTAACCTTCCGCGCCGAGGTGCACGAGCCAAAACCCTGCCATGCTACAAATCTCGACTCGGTGAATTTCAGTGGTTTCATGCCAATGGCGAAACATTCCCCACGCCAACGAGCAAACCAACAGCAACATGACCCCGGCACCCACCATGCCCGTCATGGACAAAATCGCCAGATAACTCGACCCGGTTTCGACGGCGCCCGTGTCAGCGTCCACGCCCGTGGTGTCTTCCCAAGCCGACATGAATCCAACTCCCGTCCAAGGCGCGGCATGAAATTCTTCCCAGCGGGCTTCCCAGTGCAGTTCGCGGGAATGTTCAAAACTTTTGCGCGCCAGACCACTGGTAAATTCTCCCGGCATGACTGTGAGCAAGAGATCGAGCGAGGTCGTCGGGGCAATCGCGACAACGAGACCAGCAAACAGGACGAAGGTAGAGACCAGCGCGTTTCTGCGGAGCTTAAGCGCTACCGCGATCAAGTTGCTAAAGAGCATGGCGGCCAATGCGGCCCGCGAAGACGCAAGCAGCGCCACGAGCGCACATGTGCCGTAGACTCCATACCACCAGGACGGCCCCCCGTTGGTGATCCGCACGATCGCCATCACGCCCACAAGTGCCGCGGTGGAACCCAGTTGGATCGAGTGCCACATCACTCCAGTGAAATCTCCCACACCCAGATTCGGCAATCCCGCCAACCACCAACAGGCCGAAGCCATGACTGACCACAAGAACAGGGTTTGCCCCATGCGATACATGGAAAGACGAAGATGAGCGGCATGAAGCGTGAAACAGACAGGCCCAAAGCCGATAACCAGGATTGACCAACCCACCCATCGCGGCCAGGCGTAGTCCATCCGCTCGCAGCCTATAAAGCTCACGGCAGTGGCAGGGATGATCATTAATGCCACCAAGTTGACTTGCCCTGGACCGGCAAGACACAAATACGCCAGAGCCAAAAATAAAGACGCATAGGCTGCCAAGAACGTTAAGTCGGTCACCGTTGAGCCTAGCGCAATGCTCACCAGCGAAAACCGCGTCACCCAACTCCCCATGCAGAAAATCGCCACAAGAGGAGCCAAGCTCTTAATGCCAACTTTCGGGCTGCCTAACGAACCCAGCGTCGGTGTCGACAATTGCAGCGCATGGATGGCCATCTTCGCTCCGCTCAGGCGGCCTCCGCACTTGAGCCCTGTTGCCACTCGGTTTGCCAAGTCTTCTTGGGGCGACAAGGAACTCCAGCGGCGAGCGTGCAGGGGGGGATATCCCTGGTGACGACGCTGCCAGCGGCAATGACCGCTTTACGACCGATCGTTACACCACCCAAGATGGTGGTGCCTGCCCCAATCCAAACGCCATCCTCAATCGTAATATCCCGCGAATACCCCTCACCAGCGGAGCGTACGTTGACCCTATCAATCTCATGCGTGCCGGCAATGATCGACACACGGGGCGCGATATCAACAAAGTCGCCAATGAAGATTTCACACTCGCCGCCGCAAACGAGCACCTCATGTCCCACGAAGGTCTCGCGACCGATGTGCAAGCACATCGTGCCCCAGATCCGCGCCGAAGAAACGATTCGTGCCGTCGAGGCCACGTCGTAGCCAGCACGACCCAAGAGCCAAGCCTTGAAGGAATAGGCCCGCGTCGCTGGCAAGCATCTCAAACACAGATTGCAAATCGCTCGTTTTAGGCTCATGGTAATCACTTCGGCTAGTTTCGGCTGTATCGATCATCAGGCGGCCCTTTGACGGGCGGCCTGCTCAAATTCTCGCCAAGGAACTTGAAGTTCAAACTGTTCCTCCAGCATGCGCACGTCGTGAAGGAAGTAGTCGCGCAATTGCTGGCGGACTTGTCCCTCGATTTCGTAGTCTTCATTGCCATTTCGCGGCGCTGAATCCAACTTCATGCATAAGGCTCGAAACGCGCTGCGGTACCGCTGGGGGAGCAGCACCTCCACAGGCGTTTTGATTCCCGTTAGCTGGCGCACCTTTTGCAAACCGGTCTGCATGAACAGAAATGCATTCTGCGCGACCGTTTTGCGGCCGCTGTTGTAGACGTTCAGGAAGCAATCGTTTTGGAAGGTGTTCTCAACTCCCAACAAGGCAAATAAATCCTGCATGACGCGATGCGGGCGCTGTTCTAAGTCATCGAGAAAGACGACTTTAATTTTTTCACGGGGAAACACCTGCAGAAACTGCCCCAAAATGCGGCCATACTGACCGTGCAGAAAATAATCGTGTTGAACTCGTGCGTGGCCAACGACGTGCGATTGATGCCCAGAGCATAAGTAGTCGTTGACCACCTCCCTGAAACTCTGGTGCTCGACGTGCTTACGCACCGCGTGCCGATAATGAGAATAGGTTCTTTCGATGGGATTCCTCAGCACGGCGATCAACTGGATTGGTCCAAATCGCTTTCGTATCTCCGCGGCGACGTTTTCCACTTGCATATATTGCGGTGAGGCTTCCCCCCAAACCTGAGTATGAGCCTCACGACCTTGCCAATGCGACAAGTACCAATCAAGACCGCGCGCGAGTCGAGTAGGCGAGGAAAAAAAATCGAGCTCCTTTTCCTCGGGCATCAATATCTGAGGATGTGCGTTCAGATACCGAAACAGGGAAGTTGTGCCTGACTTGGCGGCTCCAATCACGATGAAATCGACTTGCTTTTTCATCAGGCGGCCCTCCTCGCGACAACGGGTCGCGGATCGGCATCAAGCGATTCTTTGGGCGCGTGGAAAAGCCCAGGCAACTTCACATAACTCGTCAGGCCGAGATACTTTTTCAAATAGCAAGCCAGCGAGATATTCCATACCGCGACGGTCAAACCGTGCGATAAGGCGGCACCGATAATTCCCAGCGTGGGAATCAACAACACGCAGAGCAAAACATGAACGATGCCGGTCGCAATAAACACCTTGAGCGAGGCCCGTTGATTGCCGGTCATTGTCATTAAATAGCCGACAGACCCACAACAGGAGCTCAGTAGGTAACCGGCCACCAAGACCAACAATGCGGGATAACTCGATTCGACGCCTTCGCCAAATAACTCAAGGATCGTCTTGCCAGCGAAGACCAAAATAATTCCTCCCAGCACGACGAATGACGCCGAGATCACCGCCGCGGTGGTGGCTGCTTGCTGGAGATGAGCGAAATCGTTCTTCGCAAAATAAGAAGCGAATCGCGGCGCGAGGACCAGATTGATGGCCTCGCTCCCAAACAGCAACAGCGTCGCCAATCGTAGAACGACATAGAAATGACCAACATCCTCGGAGCCTAAAAACAGGCCCAGCAAGAGCGTGCTACCTTGCGTTTGCACGAGCATCGCCGTGCTCATCAGCATCAGCGGCACGCCAATCGCCAACCAGGCTTGACGCAGACGCTTGTCCGGGAGAGTGGCATCTTCTCGCGATGTCCTCTTCCTGAGCACGAGTGTCATCAATACCAGCACGACAGCCACCGAACCCAAATGGACGGCCATCGCGGCACCGGGAGTGACTTGACCCGCAGGCAGGAATGCCAAGATCAAAACCGCAAGACTCGTCATCACGGGCACGACCCAAGAACTGGTCAAGCTGAGCGTGGTGCTCCCTAAGCCTTGGAGGATGGATTCGTTAATCCGCAATTGATTCTTGAGCGGAATAACACAAGCACCCATTAAGATCGTGCTAAACAGAGTCGAGCTCATGCTACCACGAAATACAATCGCGCCGCTTGCCAGCAAAACTCCGCCTATCATCCCTCCCAGCGCCACCCAGCGCAAGCTCTGGAGAATGAACCGGGCCAATTGTAGCGGTCGCTCCTTCGCGCGATAATGCGCGGCCAGTCGGAGCGCTGCGTTTTCCATTCCCAACAAGCCTGGGACGCCAAGCGTAATCGTCCAAACCAGCACTTGAACAAACTCACCGTAGCTTTGAATTCCCAGGACACGCGCCAGGATCAAATGCATGCCAAGCGTGGTAACCATCCCTAGCAGTCTTACGACGAACGCCACCGAAAGCTGCCTGAGAAAGCGTGGATTCTCAGACTGATTCCGCAGAGCTCGCGCGGAGATCGGCAGACTGCCAGTTTGGAGAGAACGCGACATGAGGGTATCGGACTTAGGAAATAGTCTCTGCACAGAAACGCGGGTGCGGAAAACTATCAAACCCCTCAGTTCAGAGCAAGGCGATACCCGCCCCTACCCGTGGTTGAGCCATGCTAGCAACGAATTGTCGCTAGGCTGCTAGCCGCGCGGGGTTTTGCGTGGCCGACGCCAAAACCCGTTCGATAGCTTGACAGGTGGTATGAATATCTTTGTCAGCCAGCGTTGGATGCACTAGGAACATCAAGCTGGTCTCGCCCAGTTCTTGCGCCACGGCATGGCGCGTGGCCGGTCGCCAATCGAGTGGAAACGCTTGCTCGAGATAAATCTCGCTGCACGAGCCGCTGAAGCAAGGCACGCCTTGCTCGCGAATGGCCTGAATGATCCGATCGCGGCTCCAGCCCGCCGCCAATCGCTCGGGCCGCACAAACGTATAGAACTTGTAATAGCCGTGCAAAACGCCAGGGCCAGGATTTGGCGTTCGCAGGCCTGGGCATTGTTGGCAAGCTTCACTGAGTCGCCGGGCATGTTCGCGGCGTTTCTCGCTCCAAGCGGGCAAGCGGCGCAACATGATCCGACCAATCGCCGCTGACACCTCGATCAGCCGATAGTTGGAACCAAACTCTTCGTGCAACCAACGAAATTGATGGGACGGCGGAGCAGGTTGGTAAAACGCGTCGGGCGATTTGCCATGATCTTTGTAGCGCCAGGCCTTTTTCCAAAGCTCTGCGTTGTTGGTCACCAACATGCCCCCTTCACCCGCCGTTGTAATGATTTTGTCCTGGCAAAATGAAAAGGCACCCATGTCACCCCACGAACCCACCGGACGGCCTCGATATTCAGCCCCGTGTGCTTGGGCGCAGTCTTCGATGACAGCGAGGCCGTGACTCTCGGCCAGTTCCAGAATCGGCACCATGTCACAGGACCAACCTGCCAAATGAACCGGGATGATGGCTTTGGTACGCGGCGTGATCAAGGGGGCGATTGTATCTGCGGTGATCGTTTGACTGTCGCGGTCGACATCGGCACAAACGGGCCTGGCACCGCGCGCGACCACGCTACTGGCCGTGGCGATAAAAGTGCGGCTGGGAACGATGACTTCATCGCCCGCGCCAATCCCCAGCGAGTAAAGCGCCAGCTCGAGTGCCACCGTGCCGTTGGCTAACGCGATGGCATGTTCGCAGCCGACAAACTCGGCATACTCACGTTCAAACTCGCGGCCCTCGTTGCCCGTCCAATAATTCACTTTTCCGGAACGCAGCACCCGACTGGCAGCCTCGAGCATTTCCTCATCAAATTCCGGCCAGGCCCCGAATGGCTGGTTGCTAGACGGGGCGATCTTTAGATTCGTCGTCGTGGCAACTGACTCAAGAACCGCACAGGTATCTCGTGAGAACTCAACACGGACCCGATAGCGCTCGCCGGCCTCCTCGAAATAAGCAGCTTCCTCAAAGCGATCTGTCGTAAGTGCTCGCATGCGTTGCAGCAGGGAACGAGCTGTCGTCGTCGCGTCCAAGTCGATTCGCTGAATTTCCGGAGAAAGTAAGTCTCGCCGTTTCCGCGCCGCCGTATCATCGTTCTGGTTTTGTCGCGCTAGTCGTCCCTCGCGCAGGAGTGGCCAAGCTTGTCGAAAAACCTCCAATTCGAGCGGCTTGACTCGTTGGTACAAACTGTGCGCGGTGTCGTCGGGCTCAACGGCAAGCTGCAACTGGTGCAATATCTCGCCGGTATCGACGCCTTTGTCGACGACGTGCAAAGTGGCACCAAATGGGCATTCCTCGAGAATGGCCCAGCTCGGCGTGTGCCAGCCGCGGCCAAATGGCAGAAAACTCGGATGCAAATTAATTATCCCGCCCCGGGCAACGTCTAACAATTCGTCGGGATATACGTACGGGAAGTGGATGCTAATGATGTAGTCGAGGTCCAAGGCGCGTATCATTTCAATATTCGCGGGATCGCGAAACGATGGCCCGCGCATGACACGCTCATCCGACAAGTATTGACATCGTTCAGCCAGCGCTTCCGCATGTGACGCGCGGTCTGGCGCGGCAACCAAGAGCAGTTCTGGCTGCGTACCTTCCGCAAGGAGGTACTCCAACACCTTTACGGCAATATCTCGATCGCCCGCAAATCCAATGCGGGGGCGCTTTTGCAGAGAACCAGTGAACAAGTCTGTCGTGGCGAATCCTTGCTTGCTAATGCCATCCCTTCGTAACACTTCCCACGCAGTGCGTCCCAAGATTT
Source organism: Bythopirellula sp. (assembly GCA_034439695.1). Lineage (GTDB taxonomy): Bacteria > Planctomycetota > Planctomycetia > Pirellulales > Lacipirellulaceae > Bythopirellula. Next base: position 42,881 of record JAWXAV010000059.1, read on the forward strand.
TGAGGTCGATCCACGGCGACAGGTTGTCGACATACCATGTGTCAAACTCAAACTTCTTTTCCCACGAAATGGCATTCCGCCCGTGGATTTGAGACCAGCCTGTCAGCCCCGGCAGAACGTCATGTCGCCGGGCCTGCTCGGGGGTGTACAAGGGCAGATATTCACGCAGCAGCGGACGCGGACCCACGAAACTCATATCTCCCCGCAAGATGTTCCACAATTCCGGCAATTCATCCAAGCTCGACGAACGCAAGAATTTGCCAAAGGCCGTCAAACGCTGTTCATCGGGAAGGAGCGTGCCTTGGGCATCTCGTGCGTCAACCATCGAACGAAACTTAATCAATTTGAAATGCCGCGCGTGACAGCCGGGGCGCGTTTGACGAAACAAAACTGGGCTGCCCAATTTTGCTCGAATGATGGCTGCCAGAACCAACATCACCGGCGACAAGATCAACAGGGCCGGGATCACAAGCAGCAGATCAAAGATTCGCTTACCACGTCGGCGATAAAAACTACGTTGGTCAATCCGCTGGGTAGTTTTGCTGGTAATTACTTGCTTGAGCAATTCCTCGAACTTGGCAATCTGTACGGGCGAGGAATAATTCGCCAAGTAGGCCGACCGCCCAGCACTGCCCATGCGTTGCTGCTCCGCCGCGGGGAGTAACCGAAATTCTCGAATCACGTCGGCCAGCTTCTCGGGATCGCTGGGGGCCACGGCCAGCCCGCAACTATGCTGTTTCACCAGCCGCGCTGCTTCTCCTTCAACCGCCATCAACAGCGGCCGGCCGCTCGCCATGCAGGCAAAAGTCTTTGAAGGGATCGACACCCGCGACATTGCATCCGGCTTGAGATGCACAAGCAGCAAGTCCGCGCAAGCATTGATCTTGGCAACTTCCTCGGCAGGCAGTCGGCCGAGAAATCGCACGTTGGCGAGATTCATGTCTTTGGCCCGCGTCTTGAGCAACTCGCTCTCCACGCCATCGCCGATCAACAAGAATTGCACTTCGGGCAACTCCCGCAGCAGCCCGGCGGCAGCGAGCACGGTTTCGAGTTGCTGGCAAGGCCCCATCGCGCCGGCGTACACCAGATTGAACCGACCAGTCATGCCGTACTGCTGAGCAATTTGTTCGTCGCGCTCAACCGCGTCGTATTGGCCGACGGGCACCCAATAGTGGATCACGTCGATCTTTTCCGCGGGAACGCCCAGGGCCAGCAGGTTGTCGCGATAACCCTGCGTAATCACGCTAATGCGCGCTGCTCCCCGATACACGAAGCGCGCACACAGTTTGATGAGCCAAATCAACCCACGATTCTTGAGCATGCCGCTCGCGGTCACGCTTTCTGGCCAGAGGTCGGCAACATCAAGCACATAAGGAATGCGACGCACACGGCTGATGAACCACGCGGCCAGTCCCACGGGCAGCGCTGACTGATAAACGAGAATTACGTCAGCACGGCGCACCTTCATCAAGCCAATCGTCGCCGCGGAGCAAGCAAACGAGAGATAATACAAGGCCCGCCGCCAAATCGAAGCGCTGTGATCGGGGCGTTGCGGTACGCGCGTGACCGTGTAGCCATCAACAGATTCTTGCTGGCAGAGCTTCTGTTGATAGCCCGCGTAAGTTTTGCCTTGGGGATAACAGGGGAAGCCCGTGAGAACTTCCACTTCATGGCCGCGCTCGACCAGACCCCGAGCCAAATCTGCGAATTTCTCCACAGGTTCGGGTGTGAAATACTGAGTGAGCAGCAAAACTTTCATGGTACGCGATGAAAAAAAACGGATGTTGTTACGCCGCCACGATGCCGTCCCACAGATGCCCCAACTTGGCCGTGCCAAGGATCAACTTCAGCACGCGGTACGAAGTGTTGGTCACGTCATACTCCCTGGCAATCTGCTGCACCCGATCATGGGCCGCGCTCTCGACGACCATCTTGACGCTGCGCAAGATCGTCTCGGGATCGCGCCCGGTGAGCACGATATGCCCGGAATCCATCGCCTCGGGGCGTTCCATTGCCGTTCGCATCGTGATGGCTGGAAAACCGAGGATCGAACTTTCCTCGCTGATCGTGCCGCTATCGGAGAGCGTACAGTAGGCTTCCATTTGCAGTCGCACATAGTCGTGATACCCAAAAGGTGTCAGGAACCGTATTTGCTTATGCGACTTAAACCGCAGCGCGTCGAGTCGATGTTTGGTGCGCGGGTGTGTACTGACGATGATCGGTAGCTGATACCGTTCGCCCAGCAAGTTCATCGCTTCCAGCAGCTCGGTAAGATGCTCTTCGACATCCACGTTTTCCGCGCGGTGCATACTCAAGAGAAAAAACTTCTGTGGTTCGAGCTGTAACCGAGCCAGCACGTCGCTCGCTGCGATGCTCGCCCGATTATCGTCGAGCACTTCCCGCATGGGCGAGCCGGTGAGATAAATCCGCCGCGGGTGGATGCCCTCGGCGAGCAAGTTCCGCCGCGCGTGTTCCGTGTATACCAAATTAAAATCGCTAATGTGATCGATGATCCGGCGATTCAGCTCCTCGGGGACGTTGAAATCGAAGCAACGATTCCCCGCTTCCATGTGATAGAGCGGAATCTTCATCCGCCGAGCAATGATCCCCGCGAAGGCACTATTGGTATCGCCCAGAATCAACACGGCGTCGGGTCGTTCTTGCAGCAGCACTTCCTCGGACTTGATCAGCACGTCGCCCAGAATTCGTCCCAACGACTCGCGGCTGATATTCAGAAAATGCTTGGGCTGTCGCACGCGCAAATCTTTGAAAAAGACCTCGTTAAGCTCGTAATCGGAATTCTGCCCCGTATGCACCAAGACATGCTCGGTATGCTGATCCAATAGCTCCATCACCCGCGACAGGCGAATGATCTCCGGCCGCGTGCCGAGGATAGTCATCACTTTGAGTCGATTCGACATGCTCACGCAACCTTTTCAAAATAGGTGTCCGCATCCTCGGGCACGAAGATTTCGTTGCACCAAAACATGGTCAGCAATTCGTCCTGGCCCACGTTCTCGATTTGGTGCGTATGGAGCACGGGAATCGAAACAAACTGCGGTGCTTCACCCGAGACGCGAAATTCATGCACTTCGGTGTCGTCAACCTTGCGCAAGCGAATAGCTGCCTCGCCCTTGAGTACGCAGAACCATTCGATCTTGCGTGTGTGAAAATGGTTGCCGCGAATCACGCCCGGCTTGGTGGTCGAAAAAAATACCTGCCCACCGCCAGCCATGCGAATAATTTCAAATAATGACCCGCGTTCATCGCGATGGACTTGCGGCCGATGCACATGCTGTTCAAGGTCCAGATGCGATAAGTAGGTGGCATAGAGGGCCGCGTCCAACGGTTCGGAAATATCGGGCACCATGTCGTGCGCAACGTGGCTCTCACGAAAATTCCGTAACTTGGCCAGCAATTCGGACACTCGCAGCTTGGCAGTCCCGAAAAGACGCACCTCTTGAGGGCCTTCGCTATGATTGTCGATCTGCTCGCAGATTCGCTTCACGAGGTCGTTAACCCAAATAAACTCAACCTCGTTATCAACCTCGATCCGCGGTTCATGCCCACGCGCGATCTGATGGCAGAATGTCGCGACCACCGAGTTATAAAACGGCCGGCAACCGGGGCCAAATACGTTCGGAATGATCAAATTGGTGGCTTGCCGATCCATGCCACGCCGCGCCCAGGCGGCAAATTGCATTTCGCCATATTTTTTTGACCTGCCGTAGGAGTTATCGCGATCACGTTGGGTCGAGGAGGCAAACACAATGTGCAACGGGTGCATCACTTTATCGGCCGCCGCGATCAGTTTATTGGCGAGTGCCACATTCGTGATATAAACTTGTGCATCGTCGCCACGATTCAGCCCCGCGAGATGCACGATCACATCGCATAGAGCGACAAACTTCGCAAGCTCGCTCTCATCGTCAAACGCCGCGCGCGGGCAGGGGAGTACCTTGATGTCCTGGCGGACGCTCAGCGTTCGCGCGAGATGACCAGCCACGAAACCGTGGGGGCCCGTGATTCCTATCGTCCGCAGTTTGCAGGGTTGATCGCTCATGCGGCTCTCCGGCCTGCATACCCACTCGACAGCCACTGTTCCAGATCCTGCCGAATTTCCGGCAGTTCCAGCAGCAAGTCCTCGGTTTCGCGGACTGACAATTGCGGGGCGTTCTCCGAAGTGTAACCCTCACGGGCAATCGTTTCCGAAACGAGCCCTCGCACAAAATACTCATCGTAGTTCTGCTCGCGCTGGCAATGCACGCGATAATACTCGCCACAATCGGCCGCTCGTGTCAACTCCTCGGCGCTCACCAAAATCTCATGTAACTTCTCGCCCGCGCGGACTCCCACAACTTCGATGGGGTTCTTGGCACGAAAGAGATTTAACATTGCCTTGGCCAAGGTATGCACCGTCGTCGCGATAGCCTTGCGAACGAAAATATCCCCTTGCTCGCCGTTCTCCATGGCAAAGGTCACCAGTTGCACCGCTTCGGCCAGCGGCAATAATAAGCGGGTCATGTTCGGATCAGTGATCGTGAGCGGCGCGCCGCTGGTGATCTGTTTCACGAACAGCGGAATCACCGATCCACGCGAATACATGACGTTCCCATAACGCACGCCACAAAAAACGGTCTTGGTCGTTTCCTGTTTGGCCCGCGCGAGGGTGAGTTTTTCCATCAGCGCCTTGGTTTGGCCCATGGCGTTAATCGGGTATACGGCTTTGTCCGTGCTGAGCACCACCATTTTCTTGACGCCGTTGATCTCGGCGGCGTCGAGCACATTGTTCGTGCCCACCACGTTCGTGAGCACCGCTTCCATCGGAAAGAATTCGCAGGAAGGCACCTGCTTGAGCGCCGCGGCGTGAAAAACATAGTCCACGCCCCGTAGCGACATAATCAGTTGGTTGCGATCCCGCACGTCGCCGATCACAAATGCCAACCGGGGGTCGGCGAACTCCAGCCGCATGTCGTGCTGCTTTTTCTCGTCACGACTGTACACAATCACGCGATCGGGATTGTGCCGGCCGAGCACCAAGCGAATAAAGTCGTGCCCAAACGAACCGGTACCGCCGGTGACAAGCAAGGTTTGTCCATTGAACATTTCTCGAGCATCCATTCTGCGAGTCATGATCGATTCAACCAGCCACGCACGACATCCATGTCTTGCGCTTTGGCAAACAGCGATGGTCAATCGCATTTCATCTTAGACCGAGCAGCCTGTTCCAAGGCGGGATGAACTGGCGCTCTGGCGGGGCGGGAGTTTACGTGGGATTGGCAAATTACAACAAGGCCAGATCGCCGTGACCATGGGAGAGATAAAGTCACTTATCGACGCTAGCAGTCGCTTCGGTGGAGCGTGCAAATGGAAGTTCTCTTGTCATCCTAGGTCAAAACTTGTATCTCAACCCCGCTACATAGCGGTCAAAACCATCAACCCGCTGCTCCTGCCCCAGCAGGCTGTCAGATTCCACCGCAATTCGGACTGATCCCTGGGCGTTGCGAAGTTCCGTCGTATCACTCAAGGCGGCGCTCGTTACACGAACCAATTTTTGAGAGTTTCACAGTTGATGACGATTCCGTCCCCCCGTAGGCAATCAAATCAAACTCACGCCAGACCTCGGGTAACGTGGTCGCGCTCTGGCTGTCTGGCTGTCGTGTTGCTGGTCTCGGGACTGACAGGTTGTCAGACGGCCAATTTCCTGGCTGGAAATTTGCCACAACAGTACTTGGCGGCTCGAGTGCCCGGTGATATTTCCAATCGTCTCACGCAACTGGTGGGCATAAGTTCGGATAATAATACCATCAATCCAGGCGACAAACTCGCGGTCCTCGTCTCGACGGGGCGAGAAAGCGAAGACAGCGACCCTCTCGAGTTGAAAGTTAAGGAGAATGGCACGGTCGAGATTCCCCTCGTGGGAACGGTCCATGTCGCGGGCCAAGATGTACTCGCCGCCGCCCAATCGATTGGCATGGCATCCGTTGACCGAGGCATTTATCGACAACCTCACGTGACGGTCGATATCTCGGCGAAAGCTACGAACTCGGTCACCGTGATGGGCGCGGTCGAGAAGCCGGGGGTCCATGAGATTCCCCGCAATTCAAGTGATCTCCTGCATGCACTCGCGGTTGCCGGGGGACTCACTGCCGAAGCAGGCACGCGCGTGGAAATCATTCGTAACGACCCCCCCAGCGGTAAGACGCGCTTTGCCAACGTCAATCAAGAGCAACCCGCATCGCAAACAGCGCAATCGCTTGGCGACAGCGACCCTGTGGAGCTCGCCGCTTACTCTCAACTAACGTCGCCCCCAGTAGCGTCCACCGGGGCGTTGAATTTTCCGCCCGCGTCGGACATGGGTCAAAGCTACGTCGTGGACTTGGCGGCCATCCAGCGCTTGCCCGCCAGCGATCAAGCATACCGTCTCAAAGATCGTGACGTGGTGATGGTCGTGCCCGCTCAAAAACGCATTATCCACGTCGCGGGGTTGGTCAAGAACCCTGGCAAATATGAGCTACCGATCACCGAGAATATTCATCTGCTCGATGCGATCGCGTTGGCTGGGGGTTACAGTTCGCTCGTTGCCGACAAAGTGCTAATCATTCGCCGCGTACCTGGTCAGGAACAGCCTATCACGATCCAAGCGAGCCTGAGAAGGGCCAAACGCAATGGCCACGAGAACTTGCTCGTCGCGCCCGGCGATTCAATCAGTTTGGAACAAACTCCGACGACCATTGTCGTCGATACGTTCGCCCGCATCATTCATTTCAGCGTCGGCGTGACCGGTGCCTCAACAATTTTCTAGCCTCGCTCCCGCAACGACAATTTACCCAAACCTTTGAAAATTTCGCGCTGTTCGAGCCCATCATGTCCCACGACCTTAAACCCTCTTTACTTGCCGACGTCAACGACACGTCGACGGACACATTGGTCGCGACCGTTGTGCGATTCATGCGTATCATTCATTTCCGCAAGCAAGTGATTATCAGCACGCTGACAGTGAGTGCCATCCTGGGCACGGCCTATTATCTCACTGCCACTCGCATGTTCCAATCCACGGCCAAGCTGTTGGTCATTCAGCAAAAGCAAGATCAGCTTTCGACCGTCGGCGATTCGGATTCCTCCGACAACACCATGGCCACGCACTGCGAACTGCTCACCAGTCCCGTGGTGTTGTTGCAAGCGATCAAGCATTTGGCACCCGAGCATCGGATCGACTTTCACGGCACTCACCCACGCGATTGGGCGAAAGTTCTTTCCAGTCAATTAGTGGTTCGCTCGACCCGTAAGACAAACATTATCGAAGTCTCCTACCGCTCGAAGCATCCCCTGGCGGCGGCAGCGATCGTGCGGCAGATCGTGGACGCCTATCTCGCCTTCGTGGCCAAGACCCATCAAGGCACCGCCGGCGACGTCTTGCGAGTTTTGGTTGCCCAAGCCGGCGACGTCGAAAGCAAGCTGCTGCTCAAGCAACAAGAACTTCAACAATTCAGCACCGCCGTCGGACACCTCACGACCGGCAACGACGAACAGATTGCCGAACCGGAAATTCAAAAGGCGATGAAACTGCACGAGTCCTTGTTGGTTGCGCAAGAGCGATCCTTGGAATTACGCGCAACCCTGCAAGCCGTCGACGAAGCCATCGCTCGCGGGGATGACGTGAATCAATACGTCCTGGGAATTGAGGAAACCGTCGGCCGACAAATTTTGCTCAACTCGCTGGGATTGAGCCCGGACGATATGCGCTTGGTCACCGACCAACAGGACAAACTCCTGGCGGAGGAGAGCGAATTAAAAAGGCTCTCGGCCTTCTTCGGACCCAATCATCCGCAAATCGCCGAATGCCAGGAAAAAATCGCTTCCTACCAACAATTCTTGGAAGCGCAACGCCATCGTCTGGGTGCTGGAGTTGATAGTTTGACGGCCAATCAACTCGGTCCGTTGGTCAGAAAACTTCTTGCCCAGGGTGTTCAGCAGGCGGCTGAGAAAGAGCGTCAATTGGCGGCATCCTTCGAGCAAGCTCGCGCGGAAGCCACCAAACATAGTGGAGCACTCTTGCATCTGCGAACTCTGGAGAGCGAAGTCGCGCGCCTCGAAGCCCAATACGATGTCATGTTCGAGCAAATCGCGTCAGTCGACCAAAGACAATCTCAGGCCCCAATCCAGGTGACGGTCATCAAAGAACCGTTCCCTGAACAAAAGCCGGTTTCGCCGCAACTGCGCATGATCGGTTTGCTCTGCCTCGTTTGTGGTTTTGTGTTTGGGGGGCTGATCGCTTACCTGCAAGACATCCTGGACGACCGCTTTACATCGCCCGAGGAAATCTCGGCTCAATTGGGCGTGTCGATTCTAGCCATGGTCCGCAAACTTGAGCCGCTCCCTGGAGTGGGATTGGAAACCGTTCACACATTCTCGCTGCCGCATGCTGTGGAAACCGAGGCCTTCCGCACGCTGCGTACTTCAATTTCGTTGGGTGAAAACGTGTGCGAACGAATTCTGATCTCAAGCTCAGAACCCGGCGACGGCAAAACCACGATTTCCGCCAACTTGTCCGTCGCCCTGGCTCAAGCGGGCAAACGGACGCTGGTGATCGACGCCGATTTGCGCCGCCCAGGATTCAGCACGCTGCTGAAACTCAAGGGACAACAAGGGGTGGCTGATATTTTGACTTCACCCCTGCCACCCAGCGAAACTGCGCCACCGTTGGTCCATCATACCGAAGTGCCTGGTTTGGATGTCATTCCTGTTGGTTTCCGTCGGCCCAATCCCTCCGAACTCTTGGGCAGCAATGCCTTTGTCGAGCTACTGGCCTGGGCCGATTCTTGCTACGACCGCGTGATTGTCGACTGTCCACCCGTCTTGGCCGTCAGCGACGCGCAGATTGTGGGCCAATTGGTCGATGGCGCGATCCTTGTCGTCCGACCAGAAAAGAACCATCGCCGCTCCGTCATCCGCGCCGTGGATTGCTTCCGCACTGCTGGTTGTCGCGTGTTGGGCATCGTCGCGAATGGACTCTCGAATGCTTCGTCAGGATACGGATATGGCTACGGTTATGGGTACGAGTACGGATATGGCTATGACGAAGAAGAACTAGCCGACTACGAACCCAGCGAAAGTACACCGTTGGCGATTTCACGAGGCCGCTCGACGAATCGCGCCGCCAGAGTTGGCCACCCAACTCCGCAATCACAAACTGGCATCAAACCACGCAGGGCTGCCTGATGCACCGCCGAAGTGGACAATCCGTTCATTCACGCGGTCGTGAAACCCTCGTCCGTCCGCGCGAGATGCGCGATCTTGAGGAACCCATTCTCGCGCAAGTTTTACTCAATCTCGTCGATGGCACCTTGGCTGCGATTGTTTTTATTGCGCCGTTCGCCTTCGGGGGGCGGCACCAACTCGGCGCGACCATTCTCGCAAGCCTTTGTTGTTTGCTGGCCGTGGCTTGGTTTTCTCGGCAATTCTGCTTAGGGCACGCCCCGTGGCGCGCATCGTATGCCTACGGTTTGTTGGCGGGGATGGTGGCCCTTGTGACTCTGCAAGTCGTGCCACTACCAGCCGATTGGCTCGCTCATATCTCGCCACCACTCGGCAAGCTCTTACCCTTGTGGAACCCATCAACACCAGTCTCCGGAGGCATGGACCGCTGGCAAACGGTTTCGGTGGAACCTGACGCCACAAAACTCGCGTTAGCCATGCTACTTTCGTACGCGCTGCTATTCGTGACCGTGCTTCAGCGACTGCACACAATCGATGACATCTTTCGTTTACTTCGCTGGCTGTCCCTGGCCGCGATCGCGATGGCTGCGTTCGGGATTTTGCAATTCGCCTTCTCGAATGGCCGCTTCTTTTGGTTCTATCCCATGCCCTTTACCGACACGTTCGGGCAAGCGAAAGGCAGCTTTACATGCCGAAATCACTTCGCCCACTTTTTGATCCTCGGTGTTGCTTCCCTCATTGCCTGGATTATCCAGCTACAACAGCAATTCGCAGTTCCGAAAACTAACAGGCGCAATCTTCGCCATGGCTTCTCCGAGTTCATGGTTGCTCACAGAACATCACTGACTCAGACGAAGTTGCAGATTATTGGATTGGGCTCGGGACTCGCGCTTCTCTTGCTAGCGATTTTGCTTTCGTTCTCTCGCGGAGGGATTGCCGCCTTGGGTGTGTCCGTTTTGCTGGCCATCGTGTTGTTGAAATGGTCTCGGCGTATCGATTCACGGCACCTCGGAGCCTGCCTGGGACTCGGCGTGGTGTTGGTGGCCGCGCTCTCGCTCCACGGTTATGAGCGCTTAACAGGTCGATTCGCCGACATATCCCCCCTGACGGATGAAAGCTTTTTCACCGGCAGAATCGAAGTCTGGAAAGCCAATCTGGCGGCGATCAACGATGGTTGGCTAGCCGGCACGGGGGCAGGAACTCATGCTGCCATTTACCCCACCTATTTGGAACATTCCTCGCCGACGGAGTTCACACACGCGGAAAATGGCTACCTGCAAATAGCCACGGAAAACGGTTGGCTCGGTCTGCTGTTGTTGGGTATGGTCATCGTGGTCGTCGTCACATGGTGTCTACGCGGGCTCCGCGCACCGGCGGATTCACCAGAGAGATTGGCGGCCATCGCCGTCACCTGTGCCATGAGTGCGAGTCTGGTACATTCGCTGTTCGACTTCGTGTGGTACATTCCCTCCTGCATGTCATTCACGATTCTGCTTGGCGCCTGTGCGCAACGCTTGTCGCAGATGAACAGTCACTCTTCAAAACAAGCGGAGCCTACTCAGCATTTAGGGCGGCCTTACTGGTTAGCAACCACCGCAGTCTCAATCTCAATCACGGCGTGGATCCTCGACACTTCTGTGGGACCGGCTCAAGCGGCTCTGCATTGGGATCGCTACCTGTTGGCGAGTATTCAACGACAAGAATTAGCGGAACAAGCAGGCTCCGCGGCAAGTGACTCGACAACACAGCAAGGCAACATGAAGCGGGCGCTCACCGAGGAAATGATTGACGAGCTCAATGCTGTCGTCCGCTACCATCCAGGGTTTGGTCGCGCGCACCTACGGTTGGCTGCTCACTACTTGCATAAGTTCGAGGATCGGCAAGCGAGCAGTGACAACCCGATGACCGTGGATCAAATTCGCGAAGCGGCACTCGCCTCTCAATTTCAGACCTCACGCGATCTGCGTGACTGGCTCAACCGCGCATTTGGCGATAACTCCGCATGGCTGTATCGCGCCTACCAGCACGCACTCCGAGCCAGCCAACTGGGCCCCTTGCAAGGGGAAGCCTACTTGTATCAGGCGAGCTTATGTTTTCTACAAGGAAACCAACGCCAGGCGGTCGAGCCACTCGTCAATCAGGCGCTGCGCGTACGGCCCCGTGAGGGAGAAGTTCTCTACACGGCTGGCCTGCAAAAGATGTTGTTGGGCCAACTGGAAGACGCCATGGAGCTTTGGCAATCCGCCTATCGCGAACGCGGAGCCCACCAACAGCGAATCGTCGACATTCTCGCGAAATCCACCTCTGCTCAAGACTTTCTGCAATATTTTTCTCCCGACTGGCAAGCAGTGAGTGGCGTCTGGAAGCAATATCAACAAGCGGGAACCGACGAAGACTTACACGCAATCGCGGACTACGCGGAAGCGCTCCTGCTAGAAACCTCTCCAGAGTTTTCTTCCTCGCTGTTGGGATATGCACATTACTCAGTAGCACAAATGCAACTCGATTTGCAATCGCCAACAGCCGCGCTTGAGCATTTGCAAATTGCCTACCAACTTAACCCTGATGATTATTCAGTACGTGTCTTATTGGCAAACGTATTAATCCTGTCCGACAAGCAGCCCGAAGCCGAGCAGCATCTGCGCTGGTGCTTGGCCCGACAGCCTCACGATGAAAACGTGCGACACCGCCTAGCACAGCTTAATAAACACGATCTTGCGAAATATCGCGACAACTTATCACAAAAATTGTAGTGCCTCACTGTTTGATCTGATCCTTGGGATCATCCTAAGTCGGCGTACCGGCCCATGAATTACTTGGACACTTATCAACGACTGCAACGTCCTGTCCAGGGATTTGCCGTGCTGTTTTTGCCGTGCCTGGCCGCTTACTACTTGGCATTTCTGCTGCGCTTCGACGGCTCTTTGAATCACTTCGCCCGTGAAGTTTTTATCGCCACAGTGATTTGGGTTAGTCTCGTCAAGTTAGTCACGTTGGCCTATGCCCGCTTGCACCAAGATTGCGCCCGCTACGTCAGCTTCAACGACATGCTGCTGCTTGTGCGCACGGTGACGCTGAGCACGATTGGCATCACGCTCGTCGACGCCCTGTTTATTACTTCCGTGACGATCCCGCGTAGCGTGATCTTGCTCGATGGGGGCGTGACATTGATGCTGCTTGCTGGCGTGCGGATTGCTCCTCGTCTAATCCGGGACTTCCAGTGGCGACCCTTCCAAGTGAACCCTGGCGCGGCGGTGCTAATTGTTGGTGCCAACGACGCTGGCGAGGAATTGTTACGATCCGTTCGCACGAGTCGCGCGCTCACTTACCGAGTGGTTGGCTTCGTCGATGAACGACAAGAATTTCAGGGCCGACGGATCGCAGGGGTGCCGGTGCTCGGCAAGCAAGCCGATATTCCGCAATTGGTCACCGCACACGCCATCGACGAGGTGTTCATCACCAGCGGCACGCTGCCTGGCAAAGATGTCCGCAGCCTGCTAGATTTGGCCAGCCGCGAAAACTTTCGCGTGAAGGTGCTCCCCAGTTGCGAGCAACTTCTCCGCGAGCGCGTCGACGTGAACCCGCGCTCGGTGGCGATTGCCGATCTCTTACGCCGACCCTCGGTGCAACTCGATGTTGATGCCATCCGTCACTGGCTCTCGGGCAAAGTGGTGCTCGTCACCGGCAGCGCTGGCAGCATCGGCTCGGAAATCTGCCGCCAACTTTTAGAACTCGCTCCAGCGAAAATCGTGCTGGTTGACCGCTCGGAAACGGGCCAATTCTTCCTCGAACGCGAGTTGCGCCTGCTTGCTCCCAATATCGAAGTGCAGGTCGCCTTGGCGGACCTCACGGATTACGAGCGCTTGCACGCCGTCTTCCAGGAACATCAGCCGCAAATCATTTTCCACGCCGCCGCTTACAAACACGTGCCGCTCATGGAAGCCCACGCCGGCGAAGCGATCAAGAACATCGTACTCGCCACAAAAAACGTCGTTGACTTGGCTGAGGAATTCCATGCCGAGAGCTTTGTAATGATCTCGACTGACAAAGCGGTCAATCCCACGAGCGTCATGGGTTCCTGCAAGCGGCTGGCCGAACAATACGTCGAAGCCAAAGCCAGCACGTCGCCGTGCCGACTGGTGACCGTGCGTTTCGGCAACGTGCTCGATTCCGCAGGCAGCGTGGTCCCCATCTTCCGCGAACAGATCGCTCGTGGCGGACCGGTCACAATTACCCATCCCGACATGGTCCGCTACTTCATGCTCATTCCCGAAGCCGCACAATTGGTGATCCAAGCCGGCGCGATGGGCAAAGGGAGCGAAATCTTCGTGCTCGACATGGGCGAACCAGTGCGGATCATGGATTTGGCCCGCGACATGATTCAGCTCTCCGGTCTGCGCGTCGACGACGACATCGAAATCGCCATCACGGGCCTGCGTCCCGGCGAGAAACTGTACGAAGAACTGTACAGCGATCAGGAACAACATTTGCCGACGAACCATGAAAAAATCATGACCGCCGTGGGCCAACCCCGCCGCCTGCTCGCCGTGCTGCACGACATTAACGAACTTCTCGAACTTCTCGACCAACCCAACGACATCGTCCGTGCAGCCTTGGCCGAGATTATTCCCGTCATGCGCCCCGCCGTGAATGAACCCGCCGCGACAATCCGCCTGGCGGCGTAATTCCGCTAAGTGGTATCGAACATCCTAGCCGGAGCCAAACTTGGCTCCGGGAATTCCCGGACTAAAGTTTTGGTCTAGCTAAGTTTATTTGGCTCATGCTTAGCCTCGTTCGACCCCCAACCATACGAAAAAATGGCCGTCAATTGCGCAACTTGGCCTATGACAAGCCAGTGATCTTTCGACAAAGCAGGTCTCAAGGGCACCTCGAATTCACGAATCTCTGGTTCTGCTTTCAGTAAGCCGCGCACTGGCACAACTTTTGCGACTAAACTCCACCGCCTCGCCCGGTTTGGCACGCATCTTGCTTAAACCTTCTACGGATTAGGGCACTCTTCAATTAGAAAGGAATTAACAATGTCCATTTTATCTCCTGAATCAACACGCAACCTGTCGTCCGCAACGCTTGATAAGTTGCAAGACCTCTTGAAGGTCAATATTGATAGCGAAACAGGCTTCCGCGATGCCGGTGAGCATGTCCAAGACGTGGCACTTCGACGCATCTTCCGTCAGTTTGCGGATGAACGGCAAAGTAATGCCGCCGAGTTAAAGCAATTCGTCGAACTCAACGGTGAAACCGCTGTGAAAGAGGGGAGCGTCATGGCGGCCATGCATCGCACTTGGATGGACCTTAAAGCCGCTTTGACATCCAACGATGCCAAGGCCGTGCTGAACGAGGCCGAGCGCGGTGAAGATCACATTTTGCATATGTACGAAGATGTTCTCAAAGAGTCGGCCGGATCTGCGGTCAACGATGTTTTGCAGCATCAGTACGCCAAGGTCAAGGCGGCCCACGATGTGGTCCGCGACCTGCGTGACGCCGAGAATGCTGCCTCGTAGTTTGTGGGTAAGGAAAGTACGTCTGGCGACGTAGTGCCCTGGCTCGTCCTCGATCTTCGATCGGGGACGAGCTCTTTTTTGCGCTGACCAATTTCTCCCTCCCAGTACTCTGGGAGGGACTTCCAAAGTTACATAACCGGCTCGTATACTAGGCCTCACGAAATCTCACTTTTCAATCGAGGCCTATTATGCTGCTACGTGCTTTTCTCCTGGCGTCCTTGTTATTCCTTCCCTCACAACTCCTCGCTGCGGAAGAAGACTGGATCGAGCTTTTCAATGGCCATGATCTCACGGGCTGGACGCCCAAAATCGTCGGCCACGAAGTGGGCGAAAACTTTGCCGACACATTTCGCGTGAACGATGGCAAGATTTGCGTTTCCTATGACAAATACGAGGGCGACTACAACGACCGCTTTGGCCATCTGTTTTACAAAGAACCCTTTTCTGATTACGTTTTGCAACTCGAATATCGCATCGTCGGCGAGCAAGCCCAGAACGGCCCCGAATGGGCCCTTCGCAATAGCGGCGTGATGATCCATGGTCAAACACCGGAATCCATAGGCAAGGACCAAGACTTTCCCGTCTCGATTGAAGTGCAGTTCCTCGGTGGCGATGGCACCAACCCACGCACCACCGGCAACCTCTGCACCCCCGGCACGCACGTCGTGATGGACGGCAAATTGTTCACTCCGCACTGCGTCAACAGCCAGAGCGAAACTTATCACGGCGATCAGTGGGTCAAGGCTGAAATCGAAGTCCACGGCAACGGCATCATTCGCCACAAAATCAACGGCGAAACCGTGATCGAATACAGCGAGCCGCAACTCGACGAGAATGACCCCGATGCCAAAAAGCTGCTCGAAAGCGGCGCGGAAAAAATGATCACCGGCGGCACAATCTCACTCCAATCCGAAGGCCACCCCATCGAATTCCGTAACATCAAACTCAAGAAACTCTAGCCGCTTGCGGCTTAGCGCGGAGTGTCGTGTTCGAGAGCCTCTTTCACGAGTGCCTCGATGTCAATCGTCCCCGAGCTGATCGAATCGAAAATCGATTCGTGGAGTGTTTGTGCGTCGTACTCCGCGACCTTCGCCATAATTTTCTCGATCTCCGCGGGCGTGTGTCCCTGATCTTCGAGCCAGGCAATCAACTGGGCATGTTGCGTTTCCGACATAAATCATTCTCCGCAATGTTTGGTGACTGAAAAACTAAAAGCAGTTTCAAAAACCGGGGGCTAGCGCCCTGCGGCTGATGAAATCAGCCGCCACGCGCTAGCGTCCGGTTCTCTCTGTAATTTTTGAAGCCGGCTTTAAACAATCTCCGCAATCAGATCGACATGCTCCACGCCAACGAGCTTTTGGTCCAATCCGCGGAAGAAATACGAAAGCGAATTCGGATCAAGCCCCATCTGCTGCAAGATCGTGGCGTGCAGCCGCTTGACGTGCATCGGCGAGTCCACCGCGTTCGAGCCGATTTCATCGGTGCTCCCGACGCTCACGCCCCCCTTGATGCCGCCCCCCGCCATCCACATCGTGAAACCATACGAATTATGGTCCCGCCCCGTGCCCACGGCATACTCCGCGGTCGGCTGCCGGCCAAACTCACCCCCCCATACCACGAGCGTTTCATCAAATAACCCGCGTTGCTTGAGATCGGTGAGCAGCGCCGCGATCGGTTGATCCGTCGCACCGGCGTGCTTGGTATGATTGACAACCAAGTCGCCGTGGGCGTCCCAATTGTGATCATTGTGGGCCCCGCCCGAATAAACCTGAATGAAGCGCACGCCGCGCTCCACCAACCGCCGCGCGAGCAAACATCGCGTGCCAAAATCGTGGGTCTGTTCCCGGTCCAAACCATACAGAGACCGCGTGGCCACGGTTTCCTGACTGAGATCAACCGCCTCGGGGGCGTGGGATTGCATCTTGAACGCCAACTCATACGAAGCGATCCGCGCCGCGAGGTCGGTGTTGTCCGCACGGGATTGGCGATGCTGCTCGTTCAACGCGCCAAGCGTATCAAGTACTTCACGTTGCTCCAGTTTCGACGAACCCGCCCGCGGCGACAAATCATTGATCGGCGAACCCTCGGCCCGAAACACGGTCCCCGCGTAGGTCGCCGGCATGTAGCCGCTCGCCCAATTCTTCGCCCCGCTAATCGGCCCGCCACTGCGGTCGAGCATCACTACAAAGCCAGGCAGGTTGTCGTTGACCGTCCCCAGTCCATAGTTTAGCCACGACCCAATCGCCGGGTTCCCGCTCTGCAAGCGGCCTGAATTCATCATCAACATGGCCGAACCGTGAATCGGCGACTCAGCGGTCATCGAGTGCAGGAACGCAATATCATCGACGCACCCACCCACATGCGGAAACAGATCGCTGACCCATTTGCCGCACTCGCCGTACTGTTTGAACTTCCAACGCGGCTCGATGATGCGGCCCTCGTTCTTGTGCCCCCCTCGGCCAAAAGTTTTCACAGCGATGGTCTTGCCATCCATGCCGACCATCGACGGCTTGTAATCAAATGTGTCGATATGGCTCGGCCCACCATACATGAACAGGAAGATCACGCTCTTCGCCTTGGCAGGAAAGGGGGCCGGCTTGGCGGCCAGCGGATTGGCAAACTCCCCGGCTCGCACCCCATCGCCCGCCAACAGGGAAGCGAGTGCCGCCGCCCCAAAACCGCAACCCGTTTCCCACAGAAACTCCCGCCGAGTGCGACCACAAAAGTTACGCGTTGTGCCGTTCGTATTTTTCATAGCGTTAATCCAAGTAAACAAACTCGTTGAGATTCAACACGGCCAAACACCAAGTTTCGAGTGCCGCACGCTCTGTCAATTCATGTCCCTTCGCGAGCCGAGCAATTAAACCACGGCCCGCGGCAATCTCTCCCTCGGTCGCGGGCCGATTGAGTGCCAACTCCACTGCACGGGCCACTTGTGCGGTTAAGTCAGCGCGCTCACTGGAAACACGCTCGGCCAACTTCTCGGCACGTTCATGCGCAAACTCGCTATTGAGCAGCGTCAACGCCTGCCCCGGCTGCACCGTCACGAACCGCGCCTCGCAACTCGCGTCCACGTCCGGCAAGTCGAACGCCGTCAACAGCGGTGGCAACAACGACCGCTTGAGGTGGATGTAAACGCTCCGCCGCGCGGCTTCCGCTGCGCTTGATTTTCCCCAACCTTTCCCCGGCATTGATTGCGTGTTCAAAACTTCTTGGGGCATCGGCGGGAACACGCTCGGCCCATACACATCACGATTCAACTCCCCCGTGACGGCCAACATCGCATCGCGTATTTCCTCGCCACTCAGCCGCCGCATGTCGAATCGCCAAAGCAAATCGTTCGTGGGGTCCATCGCGAGCGCCCGTTCATTGCCCTGGGACAACATGCGATAAGTGCTCGAATTCATGATCAGACGATGCAGCGCCTTGAGCTCCCAGTTGTGGGCCACGAACCAGTTGGCCAACCAATCCAACAACTCGGGGTGTGTCGGCGGGGTGCCAAGTTCACCGAAATTGCTCGACGACCGCACCAGCCCCCGGCCAAAGTGATGCTGCCAAACGCGATTCACGATCACCCGCGCTGTGAGCATGTTGTCGGGCGAAGCGATCCAGTCGGCCAGCACGCGCCGACGGCCCGCCGAACGAGCACCCGGTTCAGCGGCGGGAATCTCTGGCACGGCGTCGCCAAATAACTCCGGAAAATGCGGCGCGACCTCGTCACCCGGCACGTGCGGATTGCCGCGCTGCATGATATGTATTGCCGCGGGGTGCGGCTCACAAGTGCCCAGAGCGAGCGCCATTTTCGCCGCCGGCAGAGCGTCGAACTCTTTTCGCGCGGCGGCTAATCGTGCGAGCGTTTCTTCGTACAACTCCCACTCCGACGGATTCAAATACCGCTCCAGCTTTTCGTCGAGCACCTGCTGCCGATCAGACGTTTCCGTGAGCCGTTGGTCGGGTGCCGGCATCCGCTTGATGCCCACCTCTTCCATCGAAGTCTTTTCGACTTCAATCTCCTTGATCGCCTTGCGCAGATTTTTCCGCTGATCGCTCTCATCCCGTGGCGACAGATCCCACTGGCTGTTGGTTTCTTCATCCCCCCGTTCGCCATAGGGTGTCACATCCGCAAAAAACGCGAGCATCCCATAATAGTCGGCCTGCGGAATCGGATCGATCTTATGATCGTGACACCGCGCACACTCCACTGTCAGTCCCAGCATGGCCTGACTAGTCGTGGAAATGAGATTGTCCCACTCGTCATACCGAGCTTGTACGGGATCGGCCGGCTCATCGTCCCAAACCCCCAGCCGATAGTAACCCGTGGCGATGATTGTTTCTTCCGTCACCTCGTCCAACTCGTCGCCGGCGAGCTGTTCACGCAAGAATTGGTCGTAAGACTTATCTTCGTTGAACGACTCGATCACATAATCGCGGTACTTCCACGCATTGGGCTTCGCGCCGTCGCGCTCGTAGCTGTTCGTCTCGGCATAGCGGACCAAATCCAGCCAATGGCGCCCCCAACGCTCCCCATAGTGGGGCGAGGCCAAGAGTTTATCGATGAGTCTTTCCCAAGCCTGTGGATCGTCGTCAGAGAGAAATTGTTGCAACTCTTCCTGACTGGGAGGCAAACCGGTGAGATCGAAATAGGCACGCCGCGCAAGCGTGCGTTGATCCGCCGGTGGGACCGGGGGAAGGTCGGCACCTTCCAACCGCGCGAGCACAAACGCATCAATGGCGTTTCGCACCCATGCTTTCTCTTTCACCTCCGGAGGCTCGACCTGGGCCGGCGGCACGAACGCCCAATGTTTCTCCCACGGCGCACCCGCCGCGATCCACTCCCGCAAGATTTCGATCTCGCGTTCGCTAAGCGGCTTCCCTTCCGGCGGCATCCGCGCAAACTCATCCGTGCTCGCTACCCGCGCGAGCAGCACGCTTTCCTCCGGCTGCCCCGCCACGATGGCGTGCGAGCCGGAATCCAGCTCCGCCACGGCGGACTTCAATTCGTGCAGCCGCAAACCCCCTTCGCCAGCGTCGGGACCATGGCAAGCAAAACATCGACGCGCTAATAACGGCTTCACATCGCGCACAAAACTGACCTGCGCGTCAGCATATCCAAGCGTCGCCAACTCAACCACAATTAAGGCTGTGCTAAACAGTGTGAGCAGCCGCGACCCGTACACTTGGCAATCTCCTAACCACTAAGAAGAGTTTCTTCGAGTACTCACCCAGTGTGGCAAGAACCGCCCAAAATCGCAAGTTAGCCGGCATCGTCCCGATGCCGCGCAACGGAGCGCCGACTCTAAGGCATTCCCCGCGCGATCCACGGCCCCAGCCATCGCGTGGCGCACACCGGCAAGCAACTCCAGAGCTTAATCGGCAACTTGAACTTGCCGCCCGCGCGCCGCAGTCCCTCAGGCGAGCCGCGTCGCAAGTAATGCTGCACGGCCGCGGGTTGGGGTGTTGCGCCAAATCGTTTCTTAAAAGTGTAAACACTCGAACCGACCGTCGGACGACCGAAATCAAATCGCCGATTGCCGCACTGCTGCGTGCGCAATAACACCTGCCAATGCAGCCAGGTGTTCACTCCGGTGGAACGCAACTCGGTGAGTGCGGCACTACGGTGCATCTCGGAGAGCCCCTGACCATGCAGCACCATCGCCGCCGCGACTGGCCGATCCTGCTGCCGCACGACAATCAACTCCGCTCGGTGGGGAAAGCCAGCCAGAATCCGCTCGAACAACACCTTACCATCGGTGGGCGTGCCGAAGTCGCGCATCCGCCGAGTGTAAATCGCGTAAAAATCGTCGAGCAGTTCCACGCCCCCCCATGTCTCACGAAACGACAACTGTTCCGCCTTGCGCACCTGATTCCGAATTTTGGTGCCGACTTGGTCCCATAACTGGCCCTCGTCCACGGGCAAATCCATCCGCATGTGGGCTTTGTCGGTGACCACGTGCTGCAATTGCGGATGCGGCAGCAGCCGTTCGTGACGCAATTCCAGAAAATCGACATCCAATTCGTCGGCGAGCGCGATCGCTCGATCCACCAACTCGAGCGCCGTCGTGGTGTCGTCCGAACAAACGCCCCCGCTACTCACATGCGGCAGACTCACCAGAAAGCGTCCAAACAGCGGACTGGCCACCAGTGCCAACGGCAGTATCCCCGTGATCTGCCCACCACTCATCGCTTCCAAACAGTAGGGCACATGCCCCCGCCCATCGGCCAAGACCAACAACCACGCGGGATCACGATTCAAAGGCCCCTCACCCTGACGAGCAACAAATTCCTGCCATGCGCTCAGCCGCGCGTGCAGTTCATCCTGGCCCACGACGTTGATGGAACGCTGAGTGCCACGCGCTTGCTCGATGAGATTGACGTGACCCATACCGTGTGATCGCTAAGATGTGGGAAATTTGCTCCAAACTCGCAATCCTTCGAGTATAACATGGGGGAAATCCTCACTGTGGCGAGACCACGGCACAATTTCGGCGTTTTTTCAAGCCCAGCGCCTGACTTCCCGCCAACCACCTCGCTTGCGGTTTCGCGGGGTTCACTTCTTGAGATAACGATTCGGCACATTCTCCAGCGGCGGCACCGGTCGATTAGCTGATTCAAGTAGAAAACGTATGTTCTCATAAATGTCCGCTTCCTGGCGATGGACTTGTGGCAAGAGCCCCAGTTGAGCGAACGAGATGGGAGTGATGTCAAAAAATGTCGTCTCCCACGGAAAACCTTTCCCCCAGTCCAAACCTTTCACAAAAAATTCGCAATCGGCCCCCGCGTCGACCAGCAACCGCATGATCGGTGCTAACCGATTGGCGTGCGAATTCACCGTGTGAAACAGCGGCGTGTGGCCATTGAGATCATACTCATCGACACTCGCCGTGGCGTTCACGTCGGCCCCCAATTCAATGAGCGTGCGTACGGCAGCCAGATGGCCATACTCCGCCGCCACATGGAGCAGCGTGGCTTTTTCGAGCGATGCGAATGAACATCGCAGCGACGTCCGGTGCGTCAACAGATCGGGATCGGCCTCGATGGCGGCTCGTATCGCAGGAGGATCGTTCAAAACCACCGCCGCGATGGCCGGGTCGCGAAAAGTCGCTCCGTGATCCACGAGCAACCGCAAACATTCCGGCAAACGATCCGAGCGATGGTAGTGCTCCAGCAGCCAGTCGGTCGCCAGCTTCCCCTCAATCGGCTCGCGCAGATCAGCCCCCGCCGCGAGCGCGGCACGGACCCTCTCAACGACGTGACCATCAAAAGCATCAAGCAAAGCGGCGTTTGGGTCGGACATATTGGGTGTCGATTTGTATTTGCCACTTAGCCCAGTTAGGCCCTAATATTTCCGATTGGCTCATTCGGTCGAACTCGCTCAAATTCTTCGAGAACTCTTCTAGCTTTTTTCTCAAGAATGGCTCGTCGCATCGCCTTCATCGGCTGCAGAAGTCCCCAAGTCATCAGATAGGCACCCTTGAAGGTCGGCCAGTAGACATCCTGTCGTTGATCGTAATACAGCCAGCCTCGTTGGACCTGTTTCTCATAGGTTTCTATAAAAGCATGACGAATCAAATGATCGAGAGCCTGACCCGGATCGTATACCACCTTGCGGCCGACGGGAGCATGTTTGCTCATGACAAAAGTATGCAGCCGATAGAGTGTCAGGGGATCGCGCACGGACGGTACGTGCGTGCGAACGGTCTGGGGGCCTGGCGGAAACGCCATCAACATTGATGAATTGCAGGTGTCGAACATCTCACCCGAGTCGAAGAGCGTGCTGAACTCAACGTAAGCGGTTTGATTAGTAATAGGGCCGCTCCCAATGACCACTGTCACCATCACCTTATCGCCCGTTTGCCGATTAACCAACATGATCAAGTAACTTAAAACATTGGGGACAGCATCGGGAATATGAACGAGTGTCGGCTCCTCGAAGCCAAGTTTGAGGAGTGCATCTGTCTGGGTCGCCAGGAATTGCTTCACGGGCAGGTCAAGGTCCGCTAAATCAATAACGTCCAACTTCGGATGTGCCGACAAACGCTGCTGGAAGCGAATCAGCAAGGGAACGCCGAGATAAAAGGCTGAGACCCCCGCCAACAGCCAAAGAGGCACACTTAAACTCTCTGTCATGACACAAAGACCTCTTTGAACCTGGAGCCAATTCCTGCCATCGATATGGTCCGATACTTAGTCAATTGGGCTCAGTTAACAGGCCACAAGTGAGTGAATGACACAAAGTATAACCGCCGCGGAGCAAACTGTTAATATATTTAAGCCACGGATGAAACACAGATTCACACGGATGACAGACAATTCCTCCTCCCATCCGTGTTTCATCCGTGCCAATCCGCGGCCAAAACAATCTCTTGCCATACGAAAACACAATCCTAACTTTTTTGTGTCTCTTCGTGTTTTTCGTGGCGAATCCTCCGCGACATCAGCGCCACTTCGTGAAAAATCTCCGGACGCTCACGCTGACGGCTCGCCAATGATTCCTTTCCAACAAAAAAGCCACGCGGCAAATGCTGCCGCGTGGCTTCTGTGAGTTTCGTGTTGCCGTGAGGCAATTATGGTGTCGATGGTGCGGGATCGTCATCGTCATCGAGTGCCAAGGGGACGGCAATTGCCGTCGCGATACCAGCAGCGGTGATGATCGGATGCTCGGCAATCCATTGGCCTATCGAAGAGAGTGGCCCGCCGCCCATTTGGCCGCGGACGATTTGATTGCCCGAAACCATGTTCAAGCCATTGAGCGAGGTCGGGGGAGCCGTGCGTGGAGCCCAGAAGCGATAGACGCCCGAGTTGCCGGTAGTGGAAACTTGGTACACGCCACCCTTAAGGCTCGCCACGCGGAACTGGCCGTCTTTGTCGGTCGTCACACGCGCGATTTCCTTGCCGCCAGTTTGCAGCGAAACGGGAGACATCGCTTGAGGCTTGCCGGCGGTGTCGACCACTTGGCCGGTCAACACGCCACCATCAGCCAGAGCCACGTCCTGCGGTGCCACCACGGCAGCAGCCGACCGTGCGACAATAGATTGACTGTTTGGATTGATCTCGGCCGCCAACATCAGTTGAGGCTGAGCCACGATCGCAGCGGTGGCCACCCACGAGAGGCCGCGCTGCAGTGATTTAGAAAAATAGCTCGACATCGAAAACTCCCTTTCTGCCCCCAACCGATCGGATGAGGAAGGTTCTTCCTTTAATTGTTTCTAACTCTTGCCCTTCGCAGAGCGGGCGAATCGTAGCGATTCCTCCTCACCCCGAAAAGGTCAAACTCATTGACTCACCACATGCTTGCAGTGCTAAACAATCACCTTCCACATCTAGGGCGAAGCTGGCGATCCACTATTCGATACTGCTATCGGAATGGCAATCGCCGCACCGACGGCACCGGCTGTCACCAGGGGATGCTCGATCATCATCGCTAGCAACCCACCCCCGTGTCCTCTCGCCCTTCCACGTCCGTGGCCAACCGTTCCACCCATGTGTTGGCCTCGCACAACCTCGCCCTCGGCCACGATCAGCAGTCCTTGCTGAGCGGCCGGCGGAGCCGTGCCTGGAGACCACAAGCGGCACGTTCCCGTGACACCCACCGACGCAACTTCGACGGCACCTCCGTTGAGTCCCATGACTTGGAAAATCCCTCTCTTGTCGGTATGACAGCGAGCAATTTCCTGGCCTTGCGAGGACAACACAACGGGCGCACCCACCACAGGCTGGCCAGCGGCATTCAACACCTGTCCGATCAGCAAACCTTCGCCCACCAAGGCGACGTCAGCCGAACAGGCAACTTTATTCTCCGCGTTGGCTGGGGCGGCAGAGATTGAACCCATGCACCACAGCGCAACGACCAAAAACTTGATCGTATTCGTCTTCATATTCCACCCTCGCCAGATGAGCGCCGCGGGTATCTCGATGGACACTCCCCCAGCGGGACATCTCGATAATTCAACCGACGAAAGTTGAAACCGAGATGTCACTGTAGAGGGGGTATCGGTACAAAAACAAATTCTCTCAAGTTACAATTGGCAGAAACTCGACAAGCGTTGAAAACTGCTACTATCGCTGTCAGTACTATCAGAAACGCCCGCAAGGTTTGTGCATGTTCAGCAAAATGCTTTTCGAGCAGAGTTTGCGTGAAGCGCATGGCTTCACAGAGAGTCGTGCTAGAACCGGTTTCAAAATCACGAGAGAGAACCGGACGCTAGCGCGTTGCGGCTGATTTTATCAGCCGCAGGGCGCTAGCCCCCGGTTTTTGAAACTGCTCTAGCGCGTCCACGATTGGAAATGGGCTACAAACTGGTTTTCCAATTGCTGCAAGGCACCACGCAAGCGTTGTGAGAGCATCCCCGGGGGATTGCCGCGCTGAATGTCGGCCAGAAAGTGAACCAACTCCCGATGCGCTGGCAGCGGTCCATGCAACATGAAATGGACCCACGCCCAGGCAAAACGGTATTCAACCGCGCCCATGTCCGACAGATCGCCACATTCTTCGAGCGATTCGATGCTGCGGACCATGCCAAAACGGTGATGCCAGCGCAACTTCGCAAAATGGGGATTTTCAAAAGCACGCTCCGAGCCCGTGACTTCAAAATACTCGGCGAGTCCCTCATCCAACCACAGCGGCACCATCGGCAAACTCGCATGCAGCAGCGAGTGCGTACATTCGTGCCGCAGATCGATGGCAAGTTCCGGATGGCGATAGGCATACACGGCGGCCTGCCCGCCACGCTGCACGTACAAGGCCCGGCGATACGGCACGCGCGGGTAGAGCTGCGCGAGCAGTTCCTTGTGAGCACGCTGATCGTTCAGCAAATAAACATCGATCTTTTGCTGCGCCGGTGGCACGGCGAGCGTGCGTTGCAATTCCAACTCGAGCGCCGAGAGTTCTTGAAACAAGGGCGTCAAATCGCCGAGCGGAAAGGTCGCCCGCAATTGGAAAGGACCATGCGAACGCGCGTCCTGCCAACTCGAGGCGGCAAGAGAAGGTGAGGGGGTCAGCCAGTGTGCCACAAGCGCGGAACCGCCCACGGCCAGGAATGTCCGCCGCGAAAAATCGGACATCAACCCACTTTCTTTGGAGAAAAGAAGCCCGCCCAACCACGACGCTGACGAGGGCGAACTCCCGCGGCCACGGGTTTGCCCAGGGCGACTAACTCAGGATTGATCGAGCACAAATCCGCTGCGGTCGACTCGCCCACAAGCTCCGCCACGCGATCATACGCTCGGTGCATCAAAGGCCGACGCGATTTCACGCCGTGGGCATCCGTCGCAATGAAATGCACGAAACCTTGTTCAAGCATCCACTCGGCAAGTTCCTGGCTGCGCGAACCAAAGGTTCCCATCAAACTCCCGGCCGTGACTTGCATCAGGCAGCCATTTTCCACAAGCGCCTCTAACATGCTCACGTCACGCATGATGCCTTGATTCCGCTCGGGATGCGAAAGAATGCCCGCCATGCCGTGGCGTTCGAGTTCGGCAAGCACGCTTTCCAACGGAAAGTACAACTCATGCGGCAATTCCAGCAGCACATGCTGTCCATGATCGCCGAGCGTCATCACTTCGCCGCTCACTATCTTTTCGACCATGCCGTCTTCGATCCGCACGTCCCCACCGGGCAGCACTTCAAGCGAGATTTGATTGGCATCGAGAAACTGCTGCAACTCCAGCGTGCGCGCGCGAATCTCATTGCCGTGGTTTTGCGCAAAGTTGCCGAGTTGATGGGGCGTCATCACGATGGTGTGAATGCCATCGTCGACGGCCATGCGGGCCATCGCGAGCGAGGTTTCGAGATCGGGCGAGCCGTCGTCGATTCCTGGCAAAAGATGGCAATGAATATCCGCGAAACTGCCTTGCATAACTAACTCCGCTGCAAGCAAGAACTGGGTCGAGAAAAGCCGCGAGAGAATAGGAAGCGCCGGTAGGGCGGTCAAGGCAAATCCCATGAGCCGCAGGCCGCTAGCCGCGGGTTTGTTCGAGACACAATCCAGGAAGAACCCGACGCTAGCTAGCATTATACAAGTGCTGTCACACCATGAGCATTCATGGCTGCGACGGATCTGCCCTGAAAGGGCATATTATGATAGCCCAGCGGCTGTGTTGTTTGTCAATGATTTTTTAGCAGGCATGGAGGTCTCTCCAGGGAGTATTGTTCCTGATCATGGTGTTAAGAATCAC